>JAIOPX010000209.1 GCA_021413705.1 Planctomycetota bacterium
CCGCACATTCGCATCACCCAAGCCCAACAAGCAGAAAAGGGACTGCGTCGTATGAGGACGCAATCCCTTGTTCTGCAATCGTTGAGATTAATTAAGTGGAGCGGAAGGGAGTTGAACCCTCGACCTCTGCATTGCGAAAACTGTGCGCTAGCGGTATTTCTCGAGAAAAACGCACTTCCGCGCGGCGCCGTGATACCTTTTTTCTCCCAATCGTGTTACAAAAGGTATCTCCGAAGGTATCACGGAAGGTATCTCCCACGATGACTTCCCAGGCACCCCCATTATGCCCCGCTCCATCAAGCTCTCCTGGCAACCCGGCATCCACGGACGACAAGGACGCTGGCGCAAGAAGTACAAAGGTCGTAGATATTATTTCGCCGGCGGGCGGGGCAAGAGCGACTCCGACGCCTATGACGCGGCGCTGGCCGCCTGGGAAAAACAAAAGGTGCGGATCGACGCGACGGCTCCCAAGGCGCACCAAGCAGATTACGAGCAGGCCATCGCGGACTGGGAGCTGGTTCTGGCTTGGTGCCACAAACATCGTGAAGCGGAGATGGCCGACACGGCGCTGACGAAGCTCGATGCGCTTCGCAAAGGACTATCGGCCCTCAAGCCGGCCCCCGTCGCTCCTGAGGACACATTTGCGGGGCGGTTCGATCGATCCGTGCGGTATCCGGGGCTCGATGAAGTACTCAATAAGGTCGCCCCACCTGCGGCCACGGCCGCGGAGACCGCCAGCCAATTCGCCCGCCTGCCCGGTTATGAACAGTACCTGGCGGCAGTCAGCCGATTTGCCAACGGGGTTGCCGATCCTCGTGACGGCCATGGCCGTACGGTAGTTGTACCGTCGCCAGCGCTTGGAGAGTCGACGGACACATTGACACTGGAGCGGGAGGTTTGGAATGACCGCCTCGAAGTCATGCAACGCTCGGCGGCGCCCGTCGAAAAGACAATCGGACATCTCGTCGCCAAGTTTCTCACCGAAAAGAAGGATGCCGTTGCTGTCGGGGATCTGTCGATCGGCCGACCGGAAAAGTTGCGGTCCCAACTGACGCACTTTCAAGACTGGTTGGGGAGCGGTGTGTCGGTGACGGAGATTACCAGCGATACCCTGATGGACTATCGGGCAGAATTGCTTACGAACCTCCGGAATGAAGCAGAGTCAGCGCCGCCGGCGACGAAAGGTCGGCCGCCGACGACGAAAGGTCGTCTCAACAAGGCCGGCGCCAGGCAATGGACCAGGTCCACGGTCAAGGACCGACTGTCGGCGGTCACCTCCTTTGTGCGATGGCTGTGGGAGTCGGAGGCGATTGCCACCTTGCCGCGTGTCTTGGCCAAGACATCCAAGCGGCTACATGTGGGAACATCTGAGGCCAGGGTGATCGTCTTTACCAAGGAGGAAGTAGGGTCCCTTTTAAAGAGCGCGTCGTTGCGGACACGACTTTATCTACTGCTGATGCTCAACACCGGCATGGGCCAAAAAGACGTTTCCGATCTCGAGTTTGGGCAGGTTGACTGGGACCTGGGGCGGATTACGCGAAAACGATCCAAAACCCGCAAGCACGAAAATGTTCCCACGGTGACCCACCTGTTGTGGCCCGAGACACTCGCATTACTGCGACAAGAACAATCGGCGATCGGTCGGGGGCGCGTACTGTTGAACAGCAGCGGGGAACCTTTATGGCTGGAAAGCGTGGGCGTCGATGGCCAGCAGAAGAAAAACGACAATATCCGTAATGCGTTCGAGCGGCTACGCACCAAGCTGGGAATCGACAAGTCACTCAGGTCGCTCAGAAAAACCAGCGCCAGCTTGATTCGAGGACATCGGGATTACCGGGGGCTGGAGGATCTCTTTCTGGGTCATGCTCCCCGGAAAATCTCGGACCGGCACTACACCGTGCCGCCGGAAGAATTGTTGGGCCAGGCAACCAACTGGCTTCGGCAAGAGTATGGAATCGAGGACTGTTGTTCAACCACAGAATCGATACGGCCCCGTAAACAGCAGAATCCTCGCCATAACAAGGCACAAGCCACGAAAACAGCAGCGAGGGCCACGAGGCGGCCTCCAAGGTGAATCACCAAGTGGGTGTACTTTGGAGGGGTGTCAGAGAGATATTCCTGGCTGAGGGAGGCGCATATGCCAGCCAGCGACGCAACTTGGTTCCCCGTGATGCGGTTGAGAGAAAAGTACTCGGCCACGCCGATATTTCCAGTGGCGAAGCTAGATCCGGTGCAATCAGGGGCCCATCTGAATATCAAACGTTTGTGAAAGCGAACTTCTGCCATGACGGCCAGGCTGCGTCGGCACGCGGCCACCGCTTGCTGATCGATGCTAATCAATGGTCAGCATTACAGTTTCAGGTCCCATCAAAAAAATTCCGGAAAGTTCCTTGACTTGCCTGAAGTCACCGCTAAAATCACTAGCCGTACAGGATTACTGGATGCGACCATACCGGCGACGGATGCCGAAGGTCAGCCGGGAATGCGGGAGTGGCTGATAAAGGTCGCGGCAAAAGGCGGGCGAGAAATCGACCCATAGGGGGGGTCTCGGTTTCTCGATTGGTTGGGCAATCTTGCCCTAAGCATATGGGAAAGCGCAGGCCGTAACTTGCGGCCGTCGCTTTCTTTCTGGTCGGGCTACTCTAGCCCTGAATACTCACGGGATTTTGTTGGCGATCGGATTGCGCCGTCTCTTGGGAGGCGTCGTGATTCAATCGCTACTGCTGTGGCCTGCTTGGCGCTGTTGGCGCTGAGCCGTCACGTCAGCAACGAAGCGTTCGACATGAAGTAAGAGAGAGAGTGAGAGAGTGAGAGAGTGAGCGATTGACCAGCGCGACCGTGCCTACCAACTCAACGGAGAAACCAATTATGGAGAGTGACAAACCAGGTCCCAGGCTAGAAATGATCCCAACAAGCAAAATTCGACCCAATCCGTACAACCCCAACCGAATGACAAAGAGCAAATTTCTCGAGTACGTCGCAGAAGCGATACACCTGGGCCGACTCCCCAAGCCGCTCATCGTCCGGCAGGTCGACGATTATTTTGAAATTATCGATGGCGAGCATGGCTGGGATGTGGCCGTGGAGGTTGGCTTTGAGGCAGTGCTGTGCGAAGTAATCGAGGCCGATGACTTCGAGGCCATGCGCCAATGTTATAAGCGAAACCGAGGTGGTGACGATAACCGTGTCCTGCTGGGACGGATGTTCCAGCGGATGATGGCGAATAAAAAGAAGTCGATACGCGGCCTCGCAAAAGAGATCGGAGTCTCCGAAGGGACGATCCGCAATATGTTGGAGTACCTCAAGGGGGCCGAACTGCGCAAACATTGCGCACCCGAAACGGCCGACACGGATATTGCAAGACTGTCCCTTCAGCAAGCCCAGATGTATTTAAGCCTGGGTGATGAAATCTGCGATCGCTGGCTCGACGCGGGTGCCGATCTGTATGTCTTCGACGGATTCAACTGGTGCCGCGATCAGGTCGTTTCCGAGCTATACATGGCCGAGCTCGATAAATTCCTGGGCTCAATGGATGAATTGCGGCCTTCCCTCGAATTGCTTGTGCCCCTCTGCGTTTGGTGGAACGATCATAGCCAAATCAAGTGCCTGAAGCCTTATTTGGCCCCCGTGGCGGAGTTGAAGTTCCCGGCCTGGATCCTGGATCTGCTCCCCTGTGGTCAAGATAAGGGACAACTGATCGTTCTCGTGTCGCCAAGCGAATGGGCCTCAATCCTGCAGAACGTGGCTAAAAGGAATGCCAACGCATCAGGATTGGTGGGATTGGTCCAGGCTGGCGTCCGCCTGGCACTCCGCAACGCCGGGCATGACCTCGACGATATCGTTGGCCCGGCAATCGCGGAAAAATTGCTTGTCGTGCAGGAAGGGCCGGAGTTTATCCGCAACGCCGATTTCTTGGCCTTCGAAGAGCAGTATCAGCTTACAACAATTGGCGGCCGCGTCCCTGAAGAAGACTCGCTTGCTGCCAAAGCAGCTATCTGCGAGTGCCTGCGTGCGGCCCGTACGGATTTGGCAACAAACAATAAGCGAAGGCTGTCGAGTCAGATGCCCCCCGAGGTATCGTTGGTCGATCTCTTTATCGAGCAGCTCAGCCGCATTGAGCAAGCCAAACTGCAGCAGGCTGAGGCAGAGTTGTTCGCCGATCGGGCCACCCTTGAACAGCAGCTCGTGGCCAAGCTGTTGTTGACTGCCGACATTCGCGACGGGCTCGTTGCCGGCCGTAACTTCGCCAAATGCCTCGCAACGCGGCTGCACCGTCTCGAAAACCCCGAACTCGCGCTAATCGGGTCGTACGTCCTGACCGACGGCAATGACGAAACAGCCGTCTGTCGGTGGCTCAAGCAAGTCCTGATCTCGCAACAGAAGCGAAAGACGCAACCCAACAGACCAGCATAAAAAAACACCGCCTGGGTGCAACCAGGCGGTGCCAATTTCCAGTCCCCCAATGTGCAAGAAAGGGAGTCCGAAATGTCTAAAAAAAGTATACCTCCGAACGGAAATCGAAGCAACGGGGATGATCAAGCCCCACGCCCCGCAAGATCCCGACGGAGCAAAGAGAGAGCAGATGTTGAAATACTGATTGCTCGCAAGCGGCGGTACCTTGAGGCGAGCGACCTCGAGGATGATGACCTGATGCGAAAATTGCGTGAACGATGCGAAACGACCATTAATCCACCCGAGTTTTTCTTCAACGACTTGCTGGCACTTTCTCACCAGCAACGGATGAACTCTTTTGATCAACTCGTGGCTCCGGCAGAACAGTACACCATTCGCTTTCCCGATGGGTCCGTTCATGCTGATCTTTTCGAGGCGGTGTTGCACATCGCTGAAGGAAGCGGTGACGTCAGCCGTGGCAACAAGAGTCTAGAGGCCGCGCTGGAAGCTGCCGCCCTGGTGCATCCCGACGGATTGGAAGTTGCCTGTGATCGAATTGCCAAACGCCTTCGCGAGATTGAAGGACCGCGCCTGCGGCCACAAACATTGTTGAAGCGTGCCCGGAATTGCGCCAATGCTGGTCGCGATTTAAAGAAAGGGTCAGCAGAACTAATGGCGGATTGGTTCATTAGGCGACTGGAACGTAAAGCATTACAAGCAGTCGGCATCGAGGATCCGAACGCGAGTCTGTGGCCGGTGCTGGTGTTCTATCAACACGAGTTCTATCTCTGGAAACATCCCGTGTGGAGGCGTGTTCCTGAAGAGAGAATAAAGGCTGACGTTTCTTGCTGCATCCAAATACACCCGGATTTTGAGGAGAGCGCCACAGTGCGCTTCGTAGCGGACGTCGTTATGGTTTTGAAGGGATTTGCCGCCCTGCCTTCCTGGGAGGAATCTCCGCCGCTGTTCATGGCGGGCTTAACCGACGATACCTGGATCCCCTCGCCCTACCTGGTGTTCGCCAACGGCATGCTCGACATGTCGAAAACCGTTCATGGTGAAGGCCTGCCGCAGCTTCATGAAATTACTCCCAGGAACTTTACCACCATTGCGCTGCCATACGAATTTGATCCGCATGCTGACTGTCCCCTCTGGAAGCAAACCGTAGCTGAAATTCTCGCTCCCCGCTGCCCACCACGTCCCGGGGTGGTATATGACCAACGGATCAACGTACTACAAGAGTTCATGGGCTATTCGCTACTGGCGAGAGACACCTCCTTCGAGAAAATGCTGATCCTGGTCGGCATAGGCGCCAACGGAAAATCCACCATCTGCCAGACCTGGGTTTCCATGCTCGGCCAGGAAAATGTCTCTCACATTCCGCTCGACGCAATCAACGGCGAGTTTCGACTCCATCAATTGACGGACAAGCTGGCCAACATCGCAGCCGATATGAGCCGGATGCAGAAAGTCGAGGAAGGGCTCCTGAAGCTGCTCGTCTCCGGTGAGCCGTTGCAGGTCAATCGCAAGAATAAGCCGCTGGTGACTATGCGATCGACGGCCAAGCTTATCTTCGGTACAAACATCCTACCACCGATCAGTGACCGTAGCGAAGGCTTCTGGCGGCGACTCATCGCGATGCCATTCTTCCAGGAGTTCAACGAAGAGCAGCGGGATCGACAAAGAACGAAACGGCTCCACGACGAGCTGCCGGGCATCTTCAATTGGGCCTTGGAAGGGGCTCGGCGATTGATTGAGCAAGGTGATTTCAGCCGTTGCCGCGTTTGCGAGAGCTGCCTGGGAGAACATCGCTTTGCTTCTGATCCGATCCGGCAGTTTGTTGACGATGTCTGCGCGTTGCAGTCGGAACCTGAAGTTAACGTGGTGTGCCATGACCTATACCAAGCATACTGCGAGTGGTCCGTGGCGAATGGCCGGCGGTCGTTGTCCAGCTCTGAGTTTGGTAAAGCTCTGCTAAGCATCAATGGCATCACGAAAAGACGCGAGTCAAGCGGACAGCGTCTGCATAGGTACTATGGGATTGCCAAGCTCGGCAACGGAACACGTACGCCGCGCCCTCGTCGACGGACCATGCCTCTCGGTTAGTTGAAAGATAGGCTGTGGCCCCGCCGGGAGGTGACATTCCCGGCGGGGTTCCTTTTCAGGCGCTCGGGGCGATGGTCATAAGGTCCAGCAATGGTTCCAAACCGCGAGCCGGGTTTGTATCAAGCGAATAGCAAAAGACCGCCGCTTAGGTGTTCGGGTGGCTGTGGATCGGACGCTGCGCTTATGGTTGCATCGATCCTAAGGAATGATGGTCGCTGATACATCATTCTCAGGACCTGATGGCCATTGAGGGCACAGTGGTGGTCAAGGTGCTGCTGAAGGGGCCTTGGGCACCCGGTGGCCGCCGCTCTTCATCTTGGTCAACTACGAGGCAAGTTGGCCGTCCTTAGGTGATGCTGCGTACGTTCTACAGAAGGGGCTCAGGACCCACCAACCGGACCAGCAGCATGCGGAACTTGAACAGCGAGCCTCCGTTGCTCACAGCCAGACGAGCGATGGTTACTCGCGTGCTTCTCAACAGTCTACATTCGTTAGGCTCTCAAAATCAGTCCAACACGGCAGCCAGCCTGGAAGCGATCGACGAGGACAGTTATGTTGGCAGCCGTCTCTTTCCATGCCTCTTCGCGCGTACAGCAACTACAGTCGCACAAGCTCCAGCGGCACACATACCACTCAGCCGTCCAACGTCGTCCAAGGTGCGTCAGCGCGGTTGGACGGCCTTAACTCTTGCTGGGGTCAGCAGTTAGTTGCCCATCGTCCAACGTCCAAGGTTATTACTTCTGGAATAATAAGAGATATATATATACTTCCCTGGGTATGTATATCATTGCTGACTACACTAGGTCCGTCATTTACCTTGGACATCTTGGACGGCTGTCATGGAGTTGTCCTTAATCTTGGTGCTGAATCCCTTCGCTGAACCACTGCTTGATTGGCAGCTTCCGCTGATAAACCCAATGTGGCGCTGATGGCAGAGCCACATGCACCGGGTTAGATAGGGCTTCCAAGCACAGGATGGCGCCGGGCTTCGCTGACACCCAAGGTAGCCTTAGCGTCATGGCTAGCGTGCGTGTGGCCACGCTGCGCTGCTTTTTCTGGGCTGGTGGGGCCAAGTTAGTGTCTGGACACCGTCCAGCCGACACCTCGGTGGCATGGGAGCAGCCGTCCCAGGCCGGTTGTCCCGGAAGCCTAGTTCGACCTCTTCTAATGCTTTCAATCTTGCAGCTTCTGCGCCGTGCGCAACCGTTGCGCACTTTCGGGGCGGCGGCCAGAGGAGACAGCCAGAAACTGGACTGCACAACCCTCCGCCACGGGGGAACACTGACGGTGGCAGCGTGGAGACATACCCAACCCGCGAGTTCGCAAGGAAGGCAAATGCGGCATTTATACCCTCCATTTTCCAATGGGAATAAGCATGTGATCACGATCGGCGGTACACAATTTTTCGATTTCAGGCCGAATTGGACCCCGACAGCCCCGGGAAGCAAGTTACTCAAAGGAAGACCAAGACGAGTCTCCCAACGACCTAAAAGGCGGCGGTACAGGCCATGTCCGCCTACATCCGTGGGCTGGCCAACAAGGTGCCTGTGGGTACAAAAGCCGCCCAAGTACAGGCCAATCAGGCCGCTGTTGGCCGGTTGTACAAGCTGGGAAGCACTTTGGCACGCTCCAACGACCTGTTTCAGTCGATCAGGCTTGTGTACCCCACAAAGTCTGCGGCCTACCATTGCCGGGTGTTCACCGGCCTGGTGCGTGGCATGACCGCGTCCAACCGACTGCCCTGCTGTCTGGGTCAACCTGATGTTCCGTGATGATCCAGGGTTTTGCCAGACTGCGCCTGATTTGACGGCGATTCGGGCGACCCGCTAGAGTGACACTTGTGGTGCCCTTGTCCATCATCAAGGAGACCCCATTGTGAAACGATGGACTAGCAAAAGGCTGGCCGTAACGCTCGTGGCTGTCGGACTAGCCGTCATACTGCTGCTCTACGGCGTGATGCGGCTCGGCGGCGATCGTCCAACCGCTCTGCCGATGCGGTATACCCCTGGTATCCTCCCCACCACTGCAACGACCATTGCCGGACCGAACACCTTAACCCCCTGCTGCGGCGCTGTGGATCCTTGTGTCCCTGTGTGGCCCCTGCATAGTGGCTAACGCGGCACTGGTGCCCTTGCTGCCTGAACCCTTTCAGGAACCAGGCCAGAGGCTCACCGACATGGCAGGCCCTACCATCACTCACCAGACGAGCCCGTCGCCGGTCCGGGAACTTTTGGTGGCCCAAGCCCGTCTCATTGGGTATCTGCGTCCCGCAGGTGTCTGGCGAACCAACCATGATCGGCAAACTGATCCCTGTGCTGTTCCTGCTGGGGCTGCTGGCGGTCCCTGTCGAAGCGGCCAATGTGGACCTGACCACGCTGCCCAAGCGGAACGCGGTCCAGCTGACCATCTACAACAGCGAAGACCTGACGCTGGTCCGCGAGACCCGCTTGGTGACGTTCAAGAAGGGGAGCAACAAGCTCCAGTTCTCCTGGGCCAACACGCTGATCGACCCCACGAGCGTCGAGTTCCGGCCCCTGGAACACGCCGACCAGATCCAACTGGCCGATACCGTGTTCCCTGGTCAGAAGCCCCAACACCTCGTCTGGAACATCGAGTCAAAGTTCGAGGGGCAGGTGCCGGTCGAGGTCACGTACTTTACCAGCGGCCTCTCCTGGCAGATGGACTACGTGGCGATCACCAATCCAGACGAGACGGCCATGCAGTTCCAGGGCTATGTCCGGGTGTCCAACCATTCTGGCGAGGAATACGAAGACGCCCAGATCCGGCTGATCGTCGGCACGATCAACCTGGTGGAGAAGATCGCCGACCTGGCACGGCGCCGCGGGATCCCCGTGCCCGGTGATGAATCCCAACTCGGTGACCTGCGCAAAGACGTGCTCCTCGATTCCTTGTCCAAGGCGGCTGAAGCGCAGGAAGCTAAAGCCGACAAACCTGCGGCCAGCGGGCCGAAGGGCATCGTCAAGGAAGGGCTGAGCGAATACTTCCTGTTCAGCGTCGACGGAACCGAGACGATTCGCAACGGCTGGTCTAAGCGGATGCGGGCCGTCAAGGCCGACGCCGTGAAGTTCGACACGGTCTACCGCCTGCGGACCTATCAATACGGCCCACGGCCGATCCGGTTCTTCATCTGGCGCAACGACGACGAACACAAACTAGGCGACAGCCCATTGCCTGACGGCCTGGTCCGCACATTTCGCGACACGGGCCGCGACGGTCTGAGCTTCCTGGGCCAGCAGCAGATCCGCTACGTGCCGATCAAGGCCGAGATCGAGGTGAACCTCGGCCCGGACGACTTGGTGGTGTACGAGACAACCCGCGACCAGACCGAGCGGCTCAATTTCCACTTCCGCCAACATGACAATCGGGAGTGGGTCGACGGCTGGGACGAGCGGAGCAAGTGGATCGACAAGATCAGCAACTACCGCACCAAACCGATTACATTTGAGCTACGGAGGCAGTGGGATGGTGACGTGGACTATGAGTCCAGCGTGGCCACCAAGCTGTTCGACTACCGGACGATCGAGACCTCGCTCACTGTCCCGGCCCGCGGCAAGGCTCTCTATCCCTGCACGGTCACGACCCACAACGGCGTGAACCAGAAGCAGTCCCGGATCAGAATCAACCCCAGGTTAGAGAACGGCGCGCGTTCATGAGCAAGCTGCTGTCAGGGATGATCTATCTGTTCACCCTATTGTTGCTCGTGGCTCAACCTGCGACGGCCGATGAGGCCGCTACACCTGAACTCCACTTCAAGGTTCGCCAACAGGGCTTGAAGTCTGGCCCGACGCGGACTCCGGACGGCAAGATCACGGTGAAGGCCGAGGGGCTGATGGCCCAGCTCTATGATGTCGCCATGGACAAGCCTATTGGCCCTCCGTTAGAGCACCGTCAGCGGCGACCGAACATGGGGATCGTCACGTGGGCCTTCAGCCCCAACGGCTTGCTGGTCGCCATAGCCAGCGGAGATCGTTCAAACGACCCAACTGACACCGTGGGCGAAGTACGCGTCTGGGCGGTGCCGTCTGGAAAACTGGTGGCTGCCCTCACCGACGCCCAAGCTAACCTCGGTTACGTCCGGGCCGTCGCTTTCAGCGAAGACGGCAAGACAGTGCTCATTGACTGTCAGGAGATCAGCGGCAAATAGCTGCGGACTTCTCCTGCCGCATCGTCTCCCTCGATCCCAGACCCCTTCGTCCAGTTCCCTCCGGCTGCACGGCGGGCGGGTGCGTCATTCTATCTGTCAGCCAATTGCGCAGATAGAATCGAGTCGTCGGCAGCGAAACGAGAAAACATTCTTTCACAATATCAGGAGAGACATCCGTGCCCATGTCACTCAGCCACAGTCCCAGTTTACTGGCGGCAGTATGCCTAGCCGCGTTGCCGGTGATTTTCCTGGCGACGGAGGAGGTCACCGCCGTGCCACCCAGCGGCGCGAAGGCAAGCCCCAAGTCAGTCGAAAAGTCGCCGGGCCAGAAATGGGAGAAGGAGATCCAGGCGTACGAGGGGGCTGACCGAAAGACCCCGCCGCCGCAGGGGGCGGTTCTTTTTACGGGAGCCTCAGGCATTCGGATGTGGACGACGCTGGCCCAGGACTTTCCCGACCAGCAGATCCTCAACCGCGGGTTTGGCGGTTCGGGGATGGCCGACGCCGTTTACTTTGCCGAGCGGATCGTCATTCCCTACAAACCGCGTCTCGTGGTGATTCAGGCAGGAGGCAACGACATCAACGCCGGCAAGTCGCCCGAGTACGTTCTGGACCAATTCAAAGCGTTTGTCGAGAAGGTCCATGCGAAGCTCCCCAACTGCCGCATCGCCTACTTGTCTATGAATCCTAGCCCCGCCCGCTGGTCGCAGCGAGACAAACAGCAGAAAGCCAACCAGATCATCAAGGAGTACATCGTCTCAAGCAAGAACTTGGAATACATCGACTTCTGGGGCGCGATGCTCGGCCCCGATGGCAATCCCCGAGAGGATCTGTTTATCAAGGATCGCTTGCACAACAATGCCGCCGGCTATGCAATCCGTGCCGAAGTCGTGCGGCGCCATTTGAAATAGGGTTTCTTCGGGAACCTATCGAGCCCTTCGCGGGAAGGACTTGTTGCTAACCACCCCCGCCACAGTCACGTCTCGATCAAGCCGCCTGGCGATGCTGTTCTGGTAGCACGAATACCTTCAACAGCTTGCCATCCGAACCCCAGACCTTCAGTTCGGCCGCCTCAAAGAACCAGACGATTCGGATGCCTTCGCGCTGGTACCGCCGGCCGACCAGAAAGCCGTCACGCAGCAGTATGGATTCGGAGATCGGGGCTGCCGGGTCAATTCCCAGTTCGTCGAACAGGGACTGGACCATCTCATGGCATGACTGAGTGGTGAGCATCTGCGGCACGCATTCCAAAAGAGGGGGACGCTGAACTCATCGGTCAATATGGGGGCCATGGTCTGCCCCGAAGTGCTCCGAAATCACACCTTACCTGCTCGGAGTAATCGGAACCTGTTCATCTGCCGTGGGCCGCAAAGTTGACCCCGTCTAGCCGCCAGCTACAATCGGCGGCTTACCCTCACACCTCAGACTCAAACTATCCTGCACCCAGAAGTACCCACCATGAGCAATCTGATCGCCGCACTGAAACACGAAGTTACACGGTTGGCCCGCAAGGAAATCCGTGCTCAAGTTGGCGGTGTCAAGCAGGCCGTTACTCAGCATCGTCGAGAAATCGCCCGACTGAAGCGAGAACTGAAGGCTCACCAAAAGAAGATCGCGTTCCTTGAGGGCCGGGAGCGAACTCGCCTCGGCCAGCCGGCTGTTAATCAGGAAGACATCGACGGCTCAAGGTTCTCGGCCAAATCTGTTCGAGCCCAGAGGAAACGACTCAAACTGTCGGCTGGAGAGTTCGGGAAGCTGCTCGGGGTATCAGGGCAGACGATATATCTGTGGGAGCAAGGCAAGACGCGACCCCGCCAGGCCCAATTCACCTCCCTGGTGGCTGTACGAAAATTGGGCAGGCGGGAAGCGGTGCGACGCATAGATGTTGTACGCAGAAAGGCCAAGCGTTAGTCACTTGATTGCCAACATGTCTGGGCGAGATCATGGCTACCCGAGTGCCAGATTGTAACCGCTAGTCCTGTACGGGCTGCTTAGTTTCTGACAATGGGCTTCACGATGCCCCTCGCCGGCACCGTGGTAGTGCCACTCTTGGCAGTGCTGACACCATACGGTCCACTTCACCCTGAGTACAGAACATACCCAGCGTCGTTTTCGCCAGTTGAAGTCCCTCCATAATCTGACTTACTGTGATCGTGCCGTGTAGTTCCGTCGTGTCGATCGTCTTCAGGCAGCACTCACAGCGTGGCTCTGCGCAGCGTTTATACAGTTCGCATGGCTGCCCGTCCACGACATAGGGCACCGTGTTCCAGCTTTCATAGCATTGCGCGTGATAATGTGCGGCCTGCCCACGTTCCTCGATCGGCTCAGGCTGGATAGTGTACTCAACGAGCCTCCAGGGGATGCGGCCTTGGATCTCGCCTCCGCACTTGTCGCAATGGCTGGGGGGAAACATCGTGGAGCCTTTAATGCCTCGACTTTGACGTGGCGCCTATCAGGTTTCAGCGGCGATTAGATCGCGACTTGATTGGTTCGTAGTTAAAGGTGCTGTTATAACCGCTTTCTCGAGCTGCTTCAAAATGCCGTCACGGACAGCCACAGTGCTGGCTCCGTGAAGCCAATTCCGGCTGCTATAATCCGGCCTGGAGGCAGACACATGTTGTTTAGTGGCGCGATTTTGTTGGTGATTGCCATTTTCATCCTGGCCTTAGGCGGCGTGATTTCGTACTTGCTCTTCGGCGGCGACTCTTCGGAACAATACCCCTGGCCCATTCGCGTCACTTTTCGCCTTATTGAAGTTGTTCTGACGTTTATTTTCGGGTGATCCCGTGTGGAGGCTCTCAACTCGGAGAGGCGTAGACCATGATGATCCGTTCCCGGTACGCAGTTGCATTGCTCCTGGCAGTACCCTTGTTGGCCGCTCAATCGCCTGCCGCGGAGTTGGTCGGCAAGGTAGTCTCCATTGCCGATGGCGACACGCTGACGGTCCTCGACTTTGACAACGTCCAGCACAAGATCCGACTTCACGGTATCGACGCCCCGGAGCGCGGTCAGGCATTTAGCAAGCGATCCAAGGAAGCGCTGGGAGCACTCGTGCAGGACAAGCAAGTGACGGTCAATGTGGTTGATAGAGACCGTTACGGCCGCGACGTCGGCACTGTCACTGTGGAGGGGGTCAACGTCAACCTGAAGCTGGTTGAGAATGGTTGGGCGTGGCATTTCGTGCGATATGCTCCCAACGATAAAGCGCTGGCGGACGCGGAGACTGCCGCGAGGGCCGCTCACCGTGGCCTGTGGTTCGACAAGGCACCGGTGCCACCGTGGGAATGGCGGAACGCAAAACGCAAAGTGAAGTGAACTACCATGCGCCGCCGTTGGTATCAATTCAGTCTTCGGAGCATCCTGATCCTGACTACGATCTGCGCGGTGCTGTCTGCCCTGGCCGGCTGGTGGGCGCATCGGAGCAACCGGGAGCGGCAGATAGTGGCGATCCTGCACCAAAAACCGGGCCTCTTCATCATCCTTGGGCATCATGGGCTCGATACTTGGGCTGGCGTCACATACTTTAACGAAGTCGAATTGGTGATCGCCATCCGCCCCATTGAGGCGTACGAGCTTCAAGCCCTCGCCAGGTTGCCCCGGTTGCGAAACGTGGTGATCTCTCACGTGAACAGCACCGAGCCCTATCTGAACAATCTGCGGCGGACGCTCCCGCACTGTATGATCGACGTACGCAAGTAGCAGGAGAATCACTAACCCATGTGCGGACGTTTCACCCTCCGAACGCCAGCCACGGTCCTGGCCAAGCAGTTTGACTTGTCGATGCAACTCGACTTGCTGGGCGATCTGAAGCCCCGCTACAACATTGCCCCCACCCAGCAGGTGCTCGCGGTGCGAGATGCGATGCCCGGGAAGCGCGAGCCTGTTTGGTTTCGTTGGGGGTTGATCCCCTCGTGGGCAGACGATCCGAAGATTGCCTACAGCCTCATTAACGCCCGGGCCGACACGGTACACACCAAGCCCAGTTTTCGTTCTGCGTTTAAGCAGCGGCGCTGTCTGGTGCTGGCCGATGGGTACTATGAGTGGAAGAAACTCGACAGCAAGAACAAACAACCCTACTACTTCCAGCGGGCCGACGGAGCAGCATTCGCATTCGCCGGCCTCTGGGAGCATTGGCACAAAGTCAAAGAGCCCGTCGAGTCCTGCACGCTCATCACGACGGAACCCAACACGATGGCGGCCACGGTCCACGATAGGATGCCTGTGATCCTGAATGAGCGGGACTACGATACCTGGTTATCGTCTGATACGGATCCCTCCCGGCTGCGGCAGTTGCTCGCCCCGCTACCGGATGGCGACTGGACAGCCATTCCCGTCAGCAACTATGTCAGCAAAGCGACGAATCAGGGACCGGAATGTATCGAAGCCGCAGGATAGTCGGCAAGAATCTATCGTGCGAGGGCATAGATCAGACAGTGACGGAGCCATTGTTGCCCACGTCAGCTACGTTAGAGGGCTTATCCCCCACTTCGACCCATGCATCTCCCATCATCATCATGTAGTGTGGCAGGTGCCCGGTCTTGTCGAATATCTCTCGGAATACGCGCAGATAACCTTCCACAGCCGAGTTCTCGATCGAAATATAAATATCGTCGTGTGCCGAGTGCGACCCATCATTGACCCATGAAAACAAGGATTTGCACATCAGACGATCCTTGCCCTCAAATTTTTTACAAATGTCATCAGGGTCAACGCCCCCAAGAATGCGGAAGTAGTTTTCCAGGATTCGTCTCAGCGTGTTCTGGATTGTCAGATGGGTTCTGTTTTGGCTTCGCACCTCGGCCCATAGCAGTTCGTAGGAGGTCTTGATCGGATTTGTAGAGTGATTTTGCAGAGTCGAAAGGAGATCTGTTTTTCTAACCGTCCAGAAGGTTTCTTCGGTCATCGCCTCTTGTTTGCGTTTGGGGTTAAAGGTGACTTCTTTATGAAAATATACGTTGTGCGTCAGGACAAAAATTTGCTTGATCTGCCCTGTTCCTGCGCGCACCTCGTCGACGAGTCCTTTAATCAAGCTGCCGACGATGAAAAGGATATCACTATCGAGGCTGGATACCGGATCGTCGAACACCACCACCCGATTCGTGGCCGTCCCGCTCTCCGAAGTGCTGCCTTTGAGCAGGTGATAGAAATAAAGGAAGGTTACGAAGGTTCGCTCGCCTTCGCTGAGTGTCTCCTTGGCGTCCGAGCCGTCTGGCCTAATCAGCTTATAACATCGCTGATTGTCAGCCTTGGTAAGCTGAAATCCACGGAAACCAAATG
This sequence comes from Planctomycetota bacterium, assembly GCA_021413705.1. Classification (GTDB taxonomy): domain Bacteria; phylum Planctomycetota; class Planctomycetia; order Pirellulales; family UBA7805; genus JAIOPX01. The sequence goes on from JAIOPX010000209.1 coordinate 15,941, forward strand.
ACATCAATAGCCCGTTGATGCCGTTGATCGTGGGTTGAATGCTCGTCGTCTCTTTTTCAAGTTCGACAATTTCCGCCTGTTTGGCGGCAATTAGTGCTTCCTGAATCTCGATTTTTGCGTGGAGTGCATCAATCGCTGCACTAACATTTTTCTTTTTGGTATTGAAAGTCTCTAGGGCCGGCTTCAGCTCTACATCCAATAGATAACGCCACACTTGGGCCGTCAGTTTCTTTTTTTCGCTATCTAGATTTGCCACAGTTGTGTTGTGCGCTGTGACCTTGGCATTAGTATCGTCGATAATCCCGCTGATGGCCTCCAGCACGCTCCCGAGAGGTTCTAGCTCGACATTCAGGCTAGGTTCTTTTTTCTTTCTCGCAATATGCTCAAGGTCCAGACGCACTTGTGTGTCCAGAAGGTCTTTTTCGGCCTGAATTCGAGCTTTATCTAAAAATGCATGCTCGTCGCTAAGAAGTTGATTCAGTCTCGTTTGGATGCGGTTGGCCTCGGACCTGTATTTCGTTTCCAGGTCGATGATCGCAGCAGTATCCTTTTCAAAGGCTTCGTCGAAGTATTCTTTCAGGCTCTTTTCGAGTGAGTCGGGAGTAACTTGCTGGCAAAAGGGGCAAATACCCTCCTCGATCTGGTAAAAGGCACGACCTGCCTTCACCCAGTCGCTATTCCCCAGTTTGATAATCAAAGCAGCGATATCAATGTCCGCCTTCCCCACAATGCGTTTGGCCAATATGGAGTTCTTGTCGCATTCGACAAGTGCGGAGGAATCAATCGTTTCAATGGACGTGACTAGAGTGGGGGTATTCCCGAAGACGGTTACAGCTCGGGACTCTAAATCAGCTAGGTCGCAAAGGGCGGCGTCGTTCGATTCGCTTTCTTGCAGCACCTTGGCTTTGAAGTTGTCCTGGCTGTTCCGGACGCCCGCAAATGCTCCCTTTAATTTTGAATCGTGTTTCTGCTTTTGTGCCCAACAAGCGTCCCTGAATCCGTCTTCTAAAACTGCGAGTTCAGCCTTCTTGCCACCATTGCCATCTTCACCCTGCAATGTTTTTGTGAACGCTTCCTGGTTCACGATCAATTTATCCCGTTCATCGATCGCTTCCGCTATTTTGCGGATCGTTTCGGCATCCTTCTCGCCGAGCGTGAAAATCCCCGGCAATTCATCGCAATCGTGAAAATTGGCCGAAACAAAATCGCGGTTGTAGACGACCGTCTCAAGTGGAGTTCCATTCTTCCAAGTTAGCCCACATTGCGGATATTCATCACATTTGGCGATAACACGAGAGAGGGTTGTTTTTCCTGTCCCATTAGCGCCGTATACATAATTGAATTGCGACAATCCGCTCATTTCTTCGGGGGTGTCACCAAATGTTGCATTTCGAGCAATGTGTATTCTGTCGAGCATAGGTTTTGCCTGACTCAAGAAAAGGGTTCAACTAGGAGGCTGATTCGGTGGAGTCAGGACCATCCAGAAGCGGCATCGTCAACCCTTCGATCTCCTGAAGGGTTTTGCCGGCGATTCCTTGCAAGTCCCCATACATCCCCACTGTTGCCTGCATGACGCGAGTAATTTGCTCTTCTCGTTTGGCCCATTGCTTGGTGATCGCCTTCTTCTCGCGATCGAGATCATCGTGCATCGATGAAAACGCCTCAACGATCGCCTGAACTCGTTGTCGAAATCTTGAGCCTGTAAGATATTGGTAGACCATTTCCATCTTGGTCTGTTGACCTTCCCCCGTTTGTCGAGCTATCGCAAGTTCGATAATCGAGTGCCGCAGAGCAAGAGCTACGGGTATTACCGTACGTGGAGAAGTTACCCATACTCCGTCGATCAAATCGAACGTCTCGACATCCTTCGGCAGCACCTGTGACACGATGACTGCAAACTCCGCCTTAGCTGCCCGCTGGTCACCTCTCAACTTGGCCAGCCATCCGTCACTCCAGTTCTTGGTGCGCTTTGATTCCCACAAAATCGTGCCGCAACACTGCGGCAAGCTACCGTAGACGCGGTGAAGTACGTCTCCGCCGTACTCCCCCTTCGGAACCTGCTCAATACTGTCACGAGGGAACTTCCCGCGCAGCGTCGTTTCTAATTCGAGCTCTTGAACTTCACCCTGTAGTTGTTGAGATCCTTGCTCTGCCTTGCGCTTCAATTCTTCGATCTGCTTTTGCATGGCCGCAATAGTGTGCTCTTTCTCAGCAACTTTCAGCTTGAGTCCTTCCTCGGCCTCCAATTTCGCTTTGTCTCGCACGACTCCCAGCGATTCTTCCACCCGTTTTTCGATGGTCAAATCCATTTCCCGTGTTGCATCGTCCAATTCGCGCTGCTTGCGAATCAGGTCTGCCTGAGCCTTTTGAGCCTCGGCCAGCTTCTCGTCCCGTTGTTTGAGAACGGCATGCAGCTCTAAAAGTTCTTGAGTCTTCTGATCGAGGTCAGCCCCTAGCAACACCTTCGCTCTGTTGGCTTCTTCGGCAGCGATGGTTTTGCGCTCGGCTTTGAGTGTCTCGGCAACCTGAGCGTCCATATCGGCAATCTTCTTCTCATACCTCAGACGTGTAGCTTCAATCAGTGGAGCCGCAAGCGACTCCGTGAGCTTAATTTCCGTTCTGCAGTTAGGGCAGGTAATGATGGGGTCGGTCATAGCATTTTTCTCGTGGGCACCATTTGCCTCATAACCGACGCAGCGGGACTGCTGGCGGAGGAGTTTTTTTGACTTCGGTTTCGCACAAAGCTGAACTTGATTCGGACCCCACCGCTACTGGCTCTTTAGTTTCCTGACCGGCTCGATATTTCGGCAGCGGGCTTCCAGATCAGAGGCTATCCTGCTGACCATATCTGCCGAAAGCGCCTGACGGTTATTAACGAAGAACTTTGAAGCATTGCGGGGATTGATCACCAGTACGCTCTTGCTGCCGACGCGTCCGATCTTCCAGCCCGGTAAAGCGATCATCGGTTCAACCACCACGTCTTGGTTGAATCTGGTGGACAGCCACCGCCGAATCCATCGCTGCTGCGATTCAATCTGCTCGATCGGCAGTTTTTCAGTCCAATCTGGAAAGCGCATCATTCCCGTCGTATAATCTATGACCACCAGTGCCATCAGCGCCAGCGGCAGTGTGGCCGTCAGTGTTTTGCCTTCGTCCGTTTGCATCTCGGTAATGCTCCGCATGCTCAGGGCCACGCCCCCCAGAATCTGAACGTCGAAATGCCGCATGTTGAGTGCCCGGCGGCCCGCTTCGCGGACCAAGGCGTAGGTTTCCGCCAGGAGGCTCGCGATAGGTTCTCCACTCTTGGCACGAAATCGCAGGGCCAGGAACGTTTTGCGGAGTTGGGCTTCGCTAAGGGCTTGCGTTTCGCCTTCCAGCGCATTGACGCTAGCCAAGATACTTTGGGCGCCGATTCGGCCGCGCGGAGACCAAGGGCCGATGGTACGGAGGCGAGAGGCGACTTGAGTAAGCAGTCTTGTCACGACGAGCGCCCCAATCCCCGACCCAGCATGGTTGTCGCGGTGAAAAGCCCCCGGTGGCCATCCGAGACCACCGGGGAATGAATCTTTGCCAGTCGCTGAGAATCGTTCTTAGCGGGGTTGCGGGCTGACGCGCTTCTGGACGTTGGTTTCCAAGACGCCGAACGCTTGTTCGTGCCGTGCGATGGACATTTGCATCGCGCCCAGGAGTCGCTTGGCCGTGTAATAGTTCATCACGACGCGTTGCGTCAGTTTAATTGGCTGGGTCGGAACGGCGGCCCCTTGAGTGTTCAGGCCAAAGTCCACAATCAATTCTTCGGGAGTTCCCGTGACGCGGCAGAAGTTCGAATAGGCCGCGACTACTTGACTATCGTCGGCCTCAATCGGTTGCGGCTGTTGTGCTGCGCGACGTGCGGCCAGCTTCGACTCATGACCATTCTCTTCTTCGTTGACTTCAAGTTGCTCTGCGACTTCAGACATGATCAACGGTCCTCGCTGCTAGAGAAAAGGAAAAGCGTGCCCCGAACGCGCCAGCGGCGCAATGATTCGGTGGGAATTAGTGAACATAACCAACGCCCAACGAATTGCAAGTCGCGGCGCGTAGATTATTCGGCAATGGGTTTAAGATCTCTTTGTGCCGTTGATAAAGTTGTCCGGCGAGCCTTCTGCTATTCAAGCAATCGCGATTGATATCAGGGGTGAAAAATGAACCCCCCAGGATTGCTCTGTCGATCGGGGCGGTGAAGTGTTCTGAAATGACTCCCTGCAATGGCGGGAGTGTGCGAGGTAATCGCTTTTAGTTTTCTGGAAAAAATCGTGCGGCCTCAAGCATGCGAGGAGAGCTCCCGTTGGCACTCCGGTGAAGCGACGGATGAGTCGCTCAAGCGGGTCGGATTGTGATGGGAGTCAGAAACAGATCTCATAAGTTGCCAAGTTAGAAAATAAATCTAAAACCGCTCAGGGATTGAATTTAGGCGCGATAGTCTGGGGCGTGGATTGCTCGACGGCGAAAGCAGATGTCCACTTTACCGCCGGTTTCTCGCTAGTAGTGCGGAGGGGGCTCAAAATCCACCCCTCGAGCATACAGACGTAAATCCTAACGCTGGCGGGGCGTAAGCGATGAAGGTCGTCGTCCACATACTTGCACCAACCTGTGCCGGGGATAGTGGTTGGATTCAGTCGCTGTTTGCCCAAAGCGATGCAACCGTGGTTGTGCATCAATCCCTCGACGAGTGTCTCCGCGCGCTGGAACACGATGTCGAAGCCGGCAGAGCAATTCTCATCTCGCTGGGCACCGACCTCTCAAGCGGCATCGAGTTGCTCCAGGGCTTGGCCAGCAAAGCTATTCGCATCCCGATCATATTCCACTCAGCATCCTTCGAATCATTCGGCGCGTCTGCCTTGGAAAACCAGCGATCCACTTTGCGGTGGGCCAACGCAATTATCTCGCTCCTGCCACTGAATGGACGAGCATCTGATTCCGAACCGAAGAAGCTACGTGTCGATCGCGCCGCTCAGAATGGAGCGTTGGCTCGCCTTCACACTCTAACCAAGCGGGAGCGAGAGGTTCTGGAGCAAATTCTCGCGGGGAATTCGGCCAAGCAGATCGCGATCGATCAAAAAGTTGCTCACCAGACGGTGCTGAAACATCGAGGAAGTATTTTTCGGAAATTTGAGGTTAAGGGAATCGTGCAACTTCTGCGAATCCTTCCATCTTCAGGCGATGGTCAGGTTGGGTGAGAGACTCAGCCGTTTTCCCGTAACGGCTTCTCCTGGCTCAACGAATTCCTTTTCGTGTCGGCAAGTCATTTCCGCTCAAGCGGATAGCACTGGTTGTTTGTGCTTTTGCGCTAATTTGTGCTTGCTCCATCGGTCATCAAGCGATCATCAGGGGGGGTTAAAAATTCACCCCTCAATTTTTGCACTTTGCATCTTGACGGTTTGCATTATTGCTATACCTTGCACAATTCGCAGACTCACCGTCGACGCTTGCTGACTGTGGATCCGCTGTGAGGCAGTCCGGTACGTAGGGCCATGTATCAGGGAGTCGCGGATGCCAAGGTTGTCGAGTATTTCTTTTCGACGAGTCGGGCATTGGTGGTTTATTTCAGCCGCCACATCAAAAGGGGCTGCTTCTTAATCTCAAACTTCTTTCGGGCAATTTCTCAATAACAAGGATTGTGACATGCGTTTGCCACTACGGAGTTGGAAAGATACGCTCAGTAGCCTGGGTCTGAAGTGGGGGCGAAAACCGCAACGCCGCAAGCGCCGCTCGGCGCAATTGAGCGTCGAACCGCTCGAAGCACGGCAATTGCTGGCCGCCTACACCTGGAGCGGGGCTACGGGTGGCAGTTGGGGCGATATCACCAAATGGTCCGGCGGCGCCGTTCCCGGCATCAACGACACGGCCACCATTAGCGGGCTCAACGCCGGAGCCAGCATCACGCTCGACGGCGGGAGACAAATCGGCGGGCTGACCATTGCCAGCAACAACTCCCAAACCAACGTCATCGCCCAGGGGACCGGCAGCGGCGGACTGAGGGTCGGTACCGGCGGGATCACCACCAGCGGCAACCAATC
>JAIOPX010000210.1 GCA_021413705.1 Planctomycetota bacterium
AGCGGGCCGCAAACCATCCGCTCGAACGGCCTCCACCAACCGCGGCACAGGTCGCCCCTTTTCGAGTTTTTCGAGCCGCTGCAAGGCACTTTGCGCTCCCTTGGCATCGCCCACGTGGGCACTGGCCACGGCGAGACGCAACAAAACATCGCCTCGGGAGACGCTGGGATCGGGATAGAGCGTATCGATTTGATTAAGCAGCCTCACGGCCCCGACAAAATCGTGCCGGTCCAGCGATCGGCCAGCCAATTCCAGTGCGGCATCATCACCCACGGAGCTGAGAAAATAGCGCCGCACCACTTCGTTGAGCACCTCTTCGCGACGACTCCCATCGTCAGCAGACAAAAGTGCGCGTGCCTCCGCGTCGGCCGAGGCGCGATAGATCTTCAATCCTTGCTCGGGTAAGCGGGAGATGGTTTGTTGCAATTCCACCGATACCGGCCTGAATCGGCGATACTTGGCCTTATCGAAGGTTTCCGTTTGCCATTGGTCGCGCGTCATCAGCGTACCCGATCCTTCGTCCAGGATCCGCTGCCAGATGGTGCTCGCAAGGTCAAAGCGTCCCTGGCTCGCCAATTCGTCGGCACGCTTCAGAAGTTGTTCGTGCTCGGGATTCGTGTTCAATCTCGACGCGTTGACTTCATCCACTTCGGACTCATCCTGATCCGAAGTTCCGGGCGCAGCGTTGCCACCTCGGCCAAACTGGGCACGGCTTACCCCGCCATCCCACAGCAGACATCCGACGATGAGAATCATCCCAATCGCCTGGAAGCCGCGGCGCGTCCAACGAGTCCATTTTGCAGACATCGTATTTTTCATAGATCTACCTCCTGCGTCCAAAGAGCCAGGCCAACGCCTGCTCAGCCCCCAACACGACTCCCACTCCACCGAGCAAAAACAGCCACCACTCGGCCTTGGCGTCGTCACCCTGCACTGCCAACAATGCGTCGGCCTCAATCATTTCGACCCGCGAACCTTGAAGCTGTTGCTTCAGCTCACTCCCGTCTACGGCATCCAGGCTGCTCTCCTCGGCCGCCAGGTTCGCCGCAAACAGCACCGCCTCGGAGCCGCCGTCATGCAAGGTAAGGTTGACGCGATAAATGCCAGGAGTGTCCGTCTCGCTCGTCGTAACACGCCACGTCGCTTCCGCGGGTGTGGCATCGTTTGCACCCTTAGCGGGAGTTTCTTTCTTAGGGTCTGCTGCTGGCTGGTCTTGCACCGGATGCAAGCCGATTTGCTCTCCCGAAGGGCGGACCAGGGTGGCTTCCACTTTGTGCCGCACCAAGTCGAGCTCGACCTTGATGGGCTGGCCAATTTCGATCAAACCCGCGCGGGCTGTCGAGTGCGCCATGTAGCGGGAAAGGAACTGCATGAACAACACGTAGCTGTGATGATCTTGAGGCCACGTATTCCAATCTGCGTCCACGGGTGTCGTCAATAACATCACACGGCCCTCGCCAAAGGCGTGCTCAATCACAGCAGGCGAGGCTTCCGAATCGGTCAGACGAGCCAACAAACGGGTTTGGCCGCGCTGAACCTGGGTATCGGGAAGTTTGCATTGCCACCAGCGAAATACCTTGACACCTTCAAGGAAGGGATTGTTTTCCCCTTCGTAGATGCTGACCACTTCGTGCCCCTTGGAGACAATGTCGAACAACGCCCACTTGCGCCGATTTTCATCACCTTGGATGCTCAGCACTTCCGCTGGTGAAAGTCCTTTGCCCCCTTGGAACATTTTGGAATTGAACCAACCGAGATCCGCCAGTTGATCTCCCAATGCAATGACAAGCCCACCCCCTTTGCGAACCCACTGCTCCAAGGTGGAACGGCGTGTGTCCGAGAGACGGTCAACATTGGCCAGATAAACGACTTGAAAAGCATCCAGATCCAGCGTCTCAAACTCAGCGGGAGCCACGACACGAGTCAGGATCCCAGAACGAGAATCACCGGGTGGGGACAGGGCCCGGCGAAGATAGAACGTTTCCGCTCGGCGTGGATCGGCCGTCGCATCGCCATCCACAATCAGTGTTTGAACTCCCGATACAACCCGGGCGGGGAAATAGCGCACGTTGTCGGCCCCCAGGCGATCGTCAGCCGAACCGGACGGCAGCACAAGCTCGGCGCGAATGGCCACGGGGTCTACGGCTTCGCTCCCTTCGGAACTCGCAAAGGTGACACTGACAGGGAGAGAGGCTGATTTGCCGGCCGGCACGCGCTCCAGTTGTCCCTCGATCGGCAAGGATCCTTCAGGTGCGACTTTGACGGTCACATCCTTGACGTCGGCGGGACCAAAATTGTGAACGGTAACTTCAAAGCGGCAAGTTTGGCCGGCTGCCAGGAGTCTCTCCAATGGAACGAAAGACGTGATCGCCAAATTCTCTGTCTGGGAACCGCCGACATTGACCAGATAGCACCCCGAGGTGTTGTCCGCCAGACGTCGCAGCAAAGCCACGGGCCCCGTCGGAGCTCCCGGCTGCTGCGCCGAGTGCCAGTCGGCCTTGCGCAAATCGCTAATGACATACACGATCCGGTTGAGATTCGTGGTTTGAGCCGAGATTTGTTTTTCCACTTCGGCGAGTGATTCTTCATAGTGAGCCGCGCGATGCGAAACCGGCCATGACTCAAATTCGCTGGAAAGCCGACTGACTGTCTCGGGAGTGAGAACGGCCTCTCGGACAACCGGCGAGCGCGGACGCGAGGTCACGAAGACCGTCAGCGTGTCGGAAGAATGGTGGGTGCCAAGCTCCCGCACAAGATCGGCCAGGATGCGTCTCCCCTGCTGCATGCCCCCAAGGCCTTGTTGACGCGCCTCCATGCTCGGAGAATCGTCGAGCAGCACAATCCGCTCGAAGCCGACCTTCCCACCCAAGACGCTGGCCGATGCACTGGAAAGAAAAGGCCGGGCAAACAGGGCCGCTAACAGCAGCACCGCCAAGACTCGCAACAGCAAAATCAGCAAATCCTCGAGCCGCACGCGGCGGCGATTCTTCTTGTCCGCCTCGAACAGAAAATCCATCGCCGCCCAATCGACGATTTTGAACTTTCGCTTGTTGAGCAAGTGGATGATGATGGGGACCAGCACCAGCGCGGCTCCGCCGAACAACAGTGCTGGATGCGTGACGGACATGGTTCTCTACCGCCGAGTGATGTTTCTTCGTGTGCGCTGCCGA
>JAIOPX010000211.1 GCA_021413705.1 Planctomycetota bacterium
GCGCAAAAAGCGATTCTTCGCCACACAATCGCTCCACGGAGCCGATCTGATCGGCAGCGAAGTGCGCTGAACCAGCAATCCAGTAGTGATCTTCGCACTCCTTGTCTACAATGACCCAAGCTGGATGTCCCCGTGCTTCCCGTGCTTCCCTATCATTACGTTTGCCACGGCGGAGTCGAACCGCCGCTATGGCCCGGAGGATTTGAAGATCGCCCAGGACGTGGTGTATCGGGCGTCGGTGGCCATCGACAACGCCAAACTCTACTCGGAGTTGCAGCAGGCCGATCGGCGGAAAGACGAGTTCCTGGCGATGCTGGCCCACGAATTGCGCAATCCGCTGGCTCCCATTCGTAGCGGGCTCGATCTGCTGCGGATCAAGGGAGACGATCCGGCCACCACCCACTGGGTGCATGAGACGATGAGCCAGCAGGTGACCCACATGGTGCGCCTGGTGGACGACTTGATGGACGTTTCGCGCATCATGCGCGGCAAAGTGCAACTCCGCCCGGAGCCGGTCGAGATTTCGACGATCGTGACACGGGCCGTCGAAGTCGCCCGGCCACTGATCGATTCCAAACAGCATGACCTGTCCGTCGAACTGCCGCCAATGCCGATCGAGATTCAGGCCGACCCGATCCGTTTGACCCAGGTGGTGGCCAATTTGCTCAACAACGCGGCCAAGTATACCGACAAGGGAGGCCGGATCCGACTGAGCGTCGCGTTTGCCAATGACCAGTTGGTTCTGCGCGTCAGCGACACGGGTATCGGCCTGACGCCCGACATGCAACAACATGTGTTCGATCTATTTACCCAGGCGGATCAATCGCCGGAGCGGACGCAAGGCGGACTGGGCATCGGCCTGACGCTGGTCCGCAGCCTGGTGGAAATGCATGGCGGCCGGGTGGAAGTGTCCAGCGCTGGCCCCGGCCGGGGGAGCGAATTCACCGTGCGTTTGCCGGCGAAACTCCATCGCCGCGACGAGGCCTCACCACCGACGATCGCGGAACCCAGCGGCCCGGTTCCGCTGCGCGTGCTGGTGGTCGATGACAACAAGGCCGCGGCCACGATGGTCTCGCGGCTGTTGCAAGCTAAAGGACAAACAGTCGAGATCGCCTACGACGGCCCGGCCGCGTTGGAGGCCGCCCGGCAGTTTCATCCCGACGTCGTGCTGTTGGACATCGGCCTGCCGGGTATCAGCGGCTATGAAGTGGCCCGCGAGCTGCGCCGGCAGCCCAATGGAAACCGGCTGCTGTTGGTGGCGGTCACCGGGTATGGGCAACAAGAAGACCGCCAACGCTCCCAGGAGGCCGGTTTCGACGTCCACCTGGTCAAGCCGCTCTCGCTGGACGAATTGCAGCGCGTGATCGGGACGATGAAAGAATAGGTCCATGCCCCGCTTTCAGTTCACGATCGGCAACTTATTGTGGTCAACCTTCTGGGCGGCAATGTCTTTTGCGGCCTTGGGGTGGTTGCTCTATCGGAATGATCGCAGTTCACCGGGGCTGATGGCCGTTGCTCTGGCGGTGTTGTCGGTTGCCCCCATTCAAGCGATCATGTCCTTGTTTGGCAGAACCAGAACTGGAATGGTGCTGGCCATTGTCTTTGCGATCGTCACGATCTTAACCTTGTTGACGCTCGCGGAGGCGTTGGCGGATCCTAGCTTCTGACACGGTGCCCCAGGCGTCGTTCTCGGTTCCGACGGTTCCGACAATTTGCAACGGTCTTGCTGGGGAGTTATTATGACTCGACTCGAACCTTTGTTTCGGGCGTTCTGCGAAGCTTGACCGCTATTCACCTTTGACAAGTAGAGGCCACCTCGATGAAAAGTCTTACTCGCTTCGGGTTTGCTGCGTTGTTATTGATGGGTTCCTGTTTGGTTGCGGATCGGCCGGCACAGGCCAAAGACGTGCCGAGGCATTCGGCGGTTACGCCCGTGCCCCGCGACGGTTGGTGGACGGCGCGGCACAATGCGATGAACAATCGCGTCAAGCAAGGCAACGTCGATCTGCTGTTGATCGGCGACTCAATCACCCAGGGCTGGGAAGGCCCGGGGCGCAAAGTGTGGGAAGAGTTCTACAGCAAGCGCAACGCCGTGAACCTGGGCATCAGTGGCGACCAGACGCAGCATGTGTTGTGGCGGCTGGACCACGGCAACATCGACGGCATCAAGCCGAAGCTGGCCGTGCTGATGATCGGCACGAACAACTCCGGCGGCAATACTTCGCAGGAAATTGCCGATGGCGTGAAGGCCGTTGTCGAAAAGCTCCGTGCGAAATTGCCGGAGACCAAAGTGCTGGTGCTGGCCATCTTCCCCCGCGGTGCAGACGACAAAGACGCCTTGCGAAAAAAGGTTGACGGAGCCAACAAGGAGATCGCCAAGTTGGCCGACGATAAGATGGTGTTCTTCCTCGATATCGGGCCGAAGTTCCTGGCCGCCGACGGCAAGACGCTCGGCCGAGACGTAATGCCGGACCTGCTGCACCTCAACGAAAAAAGCTACCGCACCTGGGCGGAGTCGATCGAGCCGAAGGTGAAGGAACTGATGGGAGAGTGAGGGGGGCGGGCTCGTCAAGGCGAGCCGGGGGCGTCAGCCCCTGGAGGCGTTGCGAGTGTGGCGTTGTGCCATGTCGCACGCACGTTCCTCCGCGGGCTAACGCCCAGCGGCTCGCCTGGAAAACGGCGACTATGTTTTGATTTCCCAGCCTTCGCGATAGGCTTCGCGAATCAGCGCCTGCGCTTTGTCGTTGCCCGTGGTTTTCAAATTCTCGGAATCCCAATCGAAACCGCCGGCCCGATAGGCGACGTTTCCCAACAGCACGGCTTCGGCCAGCGGTCCGGAATAGTCAAAATTGCAGGTGGCCGGCTGGCCCCCCTTGCAGGCCGCGATCCATTCATTGTAGAAGCCAGGCGAATCGGCAACGGTCTTGGCCGGCGCCTTGGCATCGGCAAATTTTTCCTTCGGCAACAATTGCCGCGATTCAAAACCGCAGAGCAGCATCCCGTCGCGCCCGATAAACAACGTGTTTTGCCCTTTGCCCGACAGGCCGCGTTGCTTCACCACCGCGGGCTCTCCCTGGTACCAGTGGAGCGTCACGGGTGGCTGTTCGCCCCGGGCTGGAAACTTTAGCGTGGCGTGCATGGTCTTTGGGGTCCGCTCGGCGTCAACCTCGGGACCCGTCGCGTCCACGCGTGTCGGATACTTCAGCCCCAGCGCCCAGAAAGGGATATCGAGAATGTGACAACCCCAGTTGCCCGTTTCGCCGGTGCCAAAATCCCACCAGAACCGCCAGCCATAAGGGCAGAACGACGGATGGTACGGCCGCTGCTTCGCGGGGCCGAGCCACACGTCGTAGTCGAGGTGCTTGGGGACCGCCGGTTGGTCGGTGGGAAGCTTGGGCATCCCGCGCCCGCCGGCTACCCAGCTATGCACTTCCGCGACCGGCCCGATCGCGCCCGACTGAATGAGTTCGACAACGCGATGCACGTTGCCGATCGCGTGCCGCTGCGAGCCGAGTTGCGTCGCCAGTTTTTTCTCGCGGGCGAAGTTGGTCAGCGTTCGCGTTTCCCAGACGTTGTGGGCCAACGGCTTTTCCAGATAGACGTGCAGACCCAACTGCATCGCCGCATAGGCCGGATGAAAATGCGTATGATCGGGCGTGCTGATCACGACCGCGTCGAGCTTGCTGCCGAGTTCGTCCAGCAGCTTGCGATAGTCGCGAAACTGTTTCGCCTTGGGAAACTTGGTGGTCGATTCGCTGGCCCGCCGTTCATCGACGTCGGCGAAGGCCACCAAGTTCTGGCTCGCCAGGCCAGCGACGTTCGCCGCCCCGCGGCCGCCCACGCCGATGCAGGCAAGGTTCAGCTTCTCATTCGGCCCGGCGGCCCGGGTGCGGCTTGCGGCGGCGCCGAAGTAGAGTCCGGCTGCCAGGGCGGCCGTGGATTTGATGGCGTCGCGACGGGTGATTTTGCGATTCATAGCGGGCCTTTTGAGGGAGGGGGGAGGGAAGGCTGACTGCTGGGCTATTTGATTGCCCGCATTAGCGATTCTCGCACATGAGGGAACGATGTCTAACATTTTGGGGGATCTAGTGGCGCGTCATTGTTACACGGTAGTTCCTTCCCGGGCTAGCCTGGGGATTTGTGGCTCGCCACAGCGAGCTGGGGGTGTCAGGCCCTGGAGGCGTTGGGATTGCTAGGGAGTTTCCCGCGTTCATGGGAGACAATTTGACGATCGAGTTGACCTTCCCTAGGGATTCCGAGACAATGTGTAGAGTGTCTGAACCGATTTCGTTCCCCACTCACAGAGCGTCTTCCATGTCCATCGACACTACCACGGAAACGGCCATCTTCGAGCGGATCGTACTCCCAGGTGAACCGGCACTAGGAAAACAGGCCGCTCGTTCGTTGTTGGCGTTGGAATTCGGCTTGAAAGACCTTCAGCGCATGAAGGAACTGGCCGAGAAGGCCCGGCTGGCAACGCTCACCGCCGACGAGCAACAGGAGATCGCGAACTACGAGCGAGTCGGCCACTACCTGGCCATTCTTCAATCCAAGGCGAGAAGAACTCTCAGCGTCGCCGATTCAGCCGATTGATGCCTGATGGAAAAGGCACTTCATAAGTTGGTCTGGTCGCGGGCGGACGCCTGTTGCGAATACTGTCAGTTACCGCAGCGGTATGATCCGCTTCCTTTTCAAATTGATCACGTCATCGCCCGCCAGCACGGCGGGGCGACCGCGGCGGAGAATCTTGCGCTGACTTGCTACGCCTGCAATCACCACAAAGGACCGAACATCGCTGGTTTCGATCATGTGACGCAGCAGACCATACCGCTGTACCACCCGCGTAGAGATTCCTGGAAGGAACACTTCCGCTGGTCGGGGCCGATATTGGAAGGTATGACACCGTTGGGACGCGTAACCGTCCATGTGCTGGCTATCAATCTGGACTACCGCGTTGCGTTGCGGAGAGCGCTGTTGCACGAGGGAGTGTTTCCGGACAGAAACAGCGTCTGAGGAGAAACGGCCGTTTGGCATCTAGCCATTGACGCGCCGCCACAGTTCGTCGTCGTCGATGGCGAACGACGGGTCGGCGGTCAACTCTGCCGATCTACGCGACGCCTCCTCAACTACCTCGGGCGGCAAGACGACGGGAACCGTCGATGCGGCAATGTCGTCCCACAATTGAGTAACAATTCGCAACTTGTCTGCAACCGGCAGGCCGCGTAACTCCGAAATGTCAATGCTCATGGAGTACTCCTGAAGTCATGTGCCGGTTGGTTGGTCGGTCGTCTTTCGCAAGTGTACGGGCTCACCGAGTATACGCTCACGGGTTCCAAGCCGACCTCAACGCGATACCCTTTGATTCTACCATCAAATTGCTTGGCGGCGAACTGTGGTTCCCTGTAATCCTCTGGCGCATCATGCTCACTCCGATACCAAATACACGATTTCAATCAAGTACGAGCCGACGCCGAAAATGAACAATGCGCTGGCAGCCGCCAGATTGGGAATTGTTGCTAGGTATGCGGAATGATGAGCGATCACACTGGCGACAGCCACAAACATGCACAAAAAAACAACGATCATCACCATAAATGCGACCAGGCAACTGGCGCCTTGAGTTTGATTGCCGCGGTATGCCTTTGCCCCTGCAAAGCCTAATCCGCTGACGCACCATAGGTAGATACCCGCCAAGAGGCTGGTGGCGGCCCAGTAGAACCAAGAATCGCTGCCTTCTAAGGCTGTGAGTCCAAACAGAATCGAAGCTACGAGAAGAAAAGCCACCGAAAGCAGCCGATAGAGCCTCGCATAGAAATCAAACCCGTCGGCAATGGTCGTAATTCTCTCCACCGTTGTTAGCAGCGGATCGACAGGCTTGCCATGCAATCTCAAGACCAAATTCCACCAACACCGGGTAGGACGATGCAGGTCAAAGGCATCTTGTACAGTCCGCGAACTACAAACGATTTGCGAAAAACCAGGTCGTTTGAACTGTGGCATGTGTGTTGCCTCGTTCCTTGGTTCAAGGTATCAGCGGTTGAACTGGACGACTATGACGTGTAACTCCGTGTGAAGCTGTGATAGTTCGTCAAGCATGATCTCCAGCGCCTTGGGCCGGCTGAAATTGCCGGAACCGGAGCCAATGATGGGAAACGCGATCGAATTGTATCCGTGTTGTTCCGCCAAAGACATGGCATTGCGCACCGAGTGGCGAATCGAGTACTCCGACGCGCGCCAGAAGCCATTGATGCCGGCCACATGGATGATGCCTTGAAATGGCAGTTTGCCCGCCGAAGTAAGCACCGCCTCTCCCAAGGGAATAGGGCCATGCTTGCCGACTTCGCGAAACGGCTGCAATCCGGCGCGACGCTTGATCGCCCTGGAAACGCCTTGCGGCAAGAGCAGCCACCAGGGAATGATATTTCGATTCCAGGCATTGACGATTACGTCAACTGTTTGATCGAGCAAGTCACCCTGAACGACTTCGGCTTTCATGGTTCGCGATTGCGTGAAGGGATTGCCCGAGGTGTCCCTCGCCTTGAATTATAGTGGGCGCAGTACGCGATCGGCAATGGTTTCTTGGCCACATTACCCGAATTGCACTCTCGCCGTCGCAAGCATTATCATATTTCCAAGGCCCACTACTCGGACGTATCTCAGTATCTTCACATCTCGCGCGGCTCCCTTTCACCATGGCCGTCACAAGTGGGCAATTTGAAAATATCGCCGTCAAACCGGCTGATCGGCCGCTTCCCCGCCGGCCGTTGGTCTGGGTGTTTCTGGCTGTCGCTGCTGGCATCATTTTCGATCGGCTTGTTCCGCTTGGGTCTCCTGCCTGGGGATTGGCCGCGGCCCTGGCGGCGTGGGGATTGTGGTTGTTGCTCTATCGGAGACGACTCGACCTGACGGCCGCTTGCGTGTTGGTGATTTGCGCGATCGGGCTTGGCGCTGCCTGGCACCATTTGCGCTGGCACTTGCAGGGTCAGGACGATATTGGTCGGTACGCGCCGGCGCCGGCGCATGCCGAGCCGGTCTGCTTGCGCGGCCGCGCTATCACTGCGCCGGCCGTAATACCCGCGCCTCCTCCCGATCCGATGCGCTCCATTCCGGCCGAGGACATGGCGCGGCTGACGATCGAGGTCGAAGCGATCCGCGATCTCCAGCGCTGGCGGCCCGCCTCGGGGCGCACCAGCGTCAGCGTGGCAGGGCATCTGGTGGGTGTGCGCCCTGGCGATCGGCTGTTGATCTTCGGTCAAATGGCTGCCGAAGCATCGCCGGCGAACCCGGGCGAGCACGATTTCTCGGCCGACGCGCGGCGCGACGGCCGCAGCGCCCGTGTGCGGTGCGAATCGCCCGATTGCGTATCGCTGGCGTCAGGTTCTTCCCCTTCAGCGGCACCCAGTCTGGCGGCTCGCCTGCAAGACGAGTTGACCGACTTGCGCCGCCGCGGCAGCGAAATGCTATGGCGCTATCTATCGCACGAGCAAGCCGGACTGGCCGCCGCCATCCTGCTGGGAGATCGCGATGAGTTGCCGCGCGAGCAGATCGACGCCTATGTAGAAACCGGCACGGTACACTTGCTGGCCGTCTCGGGACAGCAGGTGAGCATCCTGGCGGCGGGACTGTTCTTCGGTCTTCGGCTCGGCTGGCTGCGCCGTCGCTGGGGACTGGCGATTGTCGCCGTGCTGACGATCATCTACGCGCTGATGACCAATGCCGAACCGCCGGTGGTCCGGGCGGCGATCCTGGTGGTGGCATTTTGCGTGGCGCTGGGAAGCAGTCGCACGGCCGACTCGATCAACGTGCTGGCTCTGGCCGGACTGGCGGTGCTGCTGCTCAATCCGGCTGATCTATTTCGCGTCGGCCCCCAGCTATCCTTTTTGGCCGTGGCCACGCTTATCTGGTTTGCCCGCTGGCGGCATCGCGGCGCGGCCCCCTCGCCGCTGGATCGCCTGCTGGCGTCGGCTCGCCCTTGGCCAGTGCGCGCGATGCATTGGTGCGCCGACTGGTTCTGGCAACTGACGCTGGCCGGCGTGGCCGTGAGCCTGGTCGCCCTGCCGTTGTGCATGTTTCATTTCAATCTTGTCTCGCCCGCCGGCGTGTTGCTCACGCCGTTGCTCATGCTGCCGATGGCCGGGGCCTTGCTCTGCGGCCTGGGCATCCTGCTCTTCGGCTGGCTGCTGCCGCCGGTGGCCAAGGCGCTCGGCGGGTTTTGCGATATCTGCCTAACGATGATGAACCGCTCGGTCGATGTCGGCCATGCATTGCCGGGCAGCCACTTCTGGGTCGCCGGTCCGCCGCTCTGGTGGCTGCTAGGTTTTTACGCCGCGCTTGGCTCCGCCATCTGCTGGCCGCGCTATGTGCCCCCGCGCCGTTGGTGTGTTGGGCTGCTGGGTGGTTGGATCGCGCTGGGCTTTGGCATCGGCTGGTGGTCCGCGCGCGGCGATGATGAACTGCGAGTCACCTTTCTCTCCGTCGGTCACGGCGCGGCGGTCGTGATGGAACTGCCCGATGGCCGTACCTTGCTCTACGACGCCGGACGGATGGGCTCTCCCTACCCTGCCGCGCGGGCTGTCGGCAGCTACCTCTGGTCGCGCGGCCGCACGCATATCGACGCGATCGTCATCTCCCACGCCGACGCCGATCACTACAACGCCATTCCGCGGCTGCTGACGCAGTTCTCGGTCGGCGCTATCTATATGTCGCCGCAGATGTTGGCGGAGGAAAGTCCCGGAGTCGTAGCTTTGCGGCAGGCCATCGCTACCTCTGGCGTGCCGATGCGGACGATCTACTCCGGCCAGCGACTGGAAGCCGGCGCGGGTCGATCAGGCACAGTGCAGATCGACGTGCTGCATCCCCCACGGCGCGGATTGTTGACGCCCGAGCCGGAGCGCTCGGACAACGCCCATAGCATCGTGCTGGCCGTGGAGTATGCCGGAAGGCGATTACTGCTGCCAGGCGATCTCGAAGGCCCGGGCATCACCGACTTGATCGCCGAAGAACCATGGGACACCGATATTTTATTAGCGCCACACCACGGAAGTCCGCGCAGTGACCCGCCAGGTTTTTCGAGTTGGTGCCGGCCGGAATGGATTGTGTTGAGTGGTGGTCATGAGGAGGCTAGCGAGGCCGAATCGATCCGCGCCGCCTACCGCCGCACCGGCCGACAACTCTTCAACACGGCCAGCGAGGGAGCCGTTCAGACGACAATCATTGGTGGCGATATTCAGGTAGCCACATTCAATCCCGGCTTCACGGGCGGATTGGGTGGCGGGTTTCAAGTGGTCTCGGATCAAGGACGCAAGTGACTTCGGACGCATTGTGGTTCCGGGGTTTCGCCTGAAAACACGGGCTGGAAGCCCATGCTACGGGTAGACCCAAAATCCCAGGCCACCTAGGCATTTCTAAGCAGGCTGAAGCCTGGACTCCAACGCAAATCCCCCCCGTTTCCCGCCCCTTTTCTCCCGTTGCAAAACCCCCCGCAACTGCTACACTGATTGGCTTACTGTTTATTGGCAAGGTGAATTGTTGGAGTGGTTCCAACGGCCCCCCGCAGGAGAATTGTCCCCCGCGCAGGAGAGTGGATGGATTGGTGTGAGTCGCTTTCGAGCGAACCCGTCCGGGCATAGGTCCTTTAGTTTCGGAAGTGACCATTCGGAAGTGGCGGTTCCAGCGTGGATGCCGCCGTGCCGAATGAAGTTACAGCCGCGTGAAGTCAGAAATGGTGGTGTGGTAAACGATGTCAGTCACGAAGGAAAAGAAGCAAGCGATCGTTCAAGAATATCGTCGTAGTCCCGAGGACTCCGGCTCGCCCGAGGTTCAGGTCGCGATCATCACGTCGCGCGTCCAGGAACTCACCGGCCACATGCGCTTGCACCCGAAGGACTACGCCAGTCGGCGGGGCCTGCTCGCCCTGGTCAGCCGGCGTCGTACGCTGTTGGATTACCTAGTCTCTGGGGCGGCGCCTCGCTTGCCCCAGACACCCTTGTTCGCACATCTCCTCGATCGGCGTCTCGCAATACGATTCAAAAGTCTTTGAACAACGCAGACATAGGAAGCAAAACATTGAATAAGATCAAAGTAGAAAAACAGATTGGTTCCCATCTCTTCTCCATCGAAACCGGAGTGCTGGCCAAGCAGGCCGCCGGCAGTTGCCTCGTGCGCTATGGAGACACCGTGGTGCTGTGTGCCGCCGCCACCGGAGCCCCCCGCGCCGGCATCGACTTCTTCCCACTCACCTGCGACTATCGCGAACGGACCGCCGCGGCCGGCAAGTTTCCCGGCGGCTTCCTCAAGCGCGAAGGCCGCCCCACCACCAAAGAAACGCTCACCTCGCGGTTGATCGATCGCCCCATTCGGCCACTGTTTCCCGAATGGTTCCATGACGAAGTCCAGGTCCAGGCCTTCGCCCTGGCCAGCGATCGCCAGATTGATGCCGACGTTCTGGCCATGAACGGCGCCTCCGCCGCCCTCTGCCTCTCGCCGCTGCCGTTCGAAGGCCCCGTCGGCGCCGTCCGGCTGGGTTACATCGAAGGCAAGTTCGTCCCCTTCCCAACGCAAGACGAGTTGGAGAACAGCGAACTGGATCTGATCGTCTCCGGCACCGAAAAGGCCGTGGCGATGATCGAAGGCTTTGCCCGGGAGATGCCGGAAGACCTGATGATGGAAGCCATCCTGGAAGCCCATCGCGTCATCAAGATCCTCTGCCAGTTGCAGGTAGAGCTGGCGCAAAAGGCCGGCACCGTCAAAGCCCAATACGAAGTTCCCCCGTCCGACGGAGTCAAGGAACGGCTCACTACTAACTACTACGATGCCTTCCGCGCCGCCAAGCAAACCCCCGGCAAGCAAGCCCGAGCGGAAGCCGTCAAAGAGCTCAAGAAGAAGGCCCAAGCCGAGATCATTCCCGATCCGCTGGCCCCCGGCGCGATTGCTGCCTCTTCTTTCTCCGGCGCCTGGCACGCCTTGGAAGAAAAGGTGGTCCGCGATCTGATTCTCGCCGGCACGCGTCCCGATGGCCGCGACGGCAAGACGCTCCGCCCCATCGCCTGCTTGATCGACGTATTGCCCCGCGTCCACGGCTCGGCCGTGTTCCAACGCGGTGAAACCCAGGCGCTGATCACGATCACGCTCGGCACCGCCCGGGACGAGCAGCGC
>JAIOPX010000212.1 GCA_021413705.1 Planctomycetota bacterium
CGTTGATGACTAACGTGTGTCCGGTCAAGTTAATCGTGTATGGAGTGCCGTTAAACTCAACGGGGCCAAAATAAGGACTTCCGTAGGTGAAGGGTTGCACCAAACTTTCTGCATCTTGCGCCGGAGTAAAAGTACCCCATACTTGGTAGACGGGAGCGTTTGCGGCATTGATCAACGAGATATTGGGAAAATATCCTACGTTGTCCACGAACCACACGTTGAGATCCGCAGCCGGTGGTGCGATGTAGATTCCCGCGTAGGGGCCGTTGAGCAACTCGATCGAGAATGTGACGAATGGATAGCTTGCCTGACCGTCGAAGCCAAGTGCGTCCGTGCTGTCGTCGAAGTTGCCAAGAATCTTGAATTGCGTGACGGTACCGAGGGCATTGCCGTCAAACGTCGAAGTGCTCCCGAGCGCTCCATGCAGTTCAAGACCGAGAATGGCGGCAGAACTCACCCGTGCGGTGAGCAGCGAGGCAACCAGTGCTGCCACGGCGACTGTCAGAAAACGCGAAACGACCGCTCGGAAATTCAATTTCGAGAACATTGACACACCTCACAGCTAGTGGAACATTTATCTTTCGCCGGAAAGCCGGGAACACCCCGGTAGCCGCGAAAGACGGATACGGTGACTTCAGATTTCATAACGCAAGTTTCAGTACTCGACCCGTGGGTTCTCCTGGGGATGGGTGGTTTACGGTGTACGGTGTACGGTTTGAGTTACTAATCTTTTCTTGACACGGCTCTATTTCTCACCCAACACCTCCATTCGCACGTTGTCGAGCCAGAACGTGCCGCCGCGCTGGCCGGAAAGCGGGGCGGGGAAGCCGAACCAGAGCTGGCCGCTGTAGCGATCTTGCTCTTTGAGCGCGGGTAGTCCGATTGCCAGATCCCGCACCCAACCTTCGGCGCCGCGCCACACCTGGCGTTCGAAGGTCGCCTCGCGGAGCACATCTGCGACGACGTTGCGCACGACCCGCACCCGATACCACTGATTGGCCTGCCAGGAAACTTGGGGGGCCTTCAGGTCCGCCTCGCGAGCCAATTCGATGCTGGGGGCCAGGCGGAGTGGAGTCATGCCCGATATCTGGATCGACGACTCGATATCGGGCGTGCGCGGACAAATATCGAACTCAATGAGCAACCGGCAGTCGGCGGGAACTTTCGGCCGATCCACTTTCGCGGCCATGTAAGGGTTCAAGTTCTTCGTTTTCCGGCGGTCGCTGCGGATTTCCATCGCCCTGTGTCCCACGGGTGGAGAGGGGGCGGCGACTTCCGCCGCATCGGCCAGCGGATCGATAACGTGGATCTCTTCTGCTGAAGCGTAAGCCGTTTTCCACTGGCCGATCCATTGCCCGCTGGTAGTTAGCGGCAGCGCCTCGAAATCATCCGTAAGCAGTGTCTCACGCGAGTGGCCGTCGAACGCTTCCGGGCTAAACTTAAACGGATCGGCCGCCGGCAGCGGCTCGATCTTGTTCGCGCTGATCGTGACGGCCTGACCGGCTTGAAGAATGGTCGGAGGTCGGAGGTCGGAGGTCGGATTTTGAGCAACGGAGTTTCCGACTTACGACTTCCGACTTCCGACTTCCCCAACTTCCACCTTACCCAGGAAGACATGAACTTCGGTGCTAGACGTGTGATTGACTTTCCTTTCCTCCCCCTGATCCCTGATCCCTGACCCCTGACCCCTGACCACCACTCCAAATTCCGTACCCAAATCCGTCACCGTGCCGTCGGGTGTGTGGACCTGGAACCCCTTGGCCGGCGTGGGCACGTGGGCCGTCAGTCTTCCTTCCGCAAGTCGGCACGCCCCCTGGTCCACAATCGTCAGCTCGGCTGGCGCGACAAGGATTAACCTGGCCTGGTTGTTGAATGCGATCTCCGCCGATCCTCGTTTCAGGATCAGGCGCTGGCCTGGCGTAAGCGCGTCGCCGTCGTGAGGCACAGCTCCCTGCCATTGGACATCCGTCGTGCCCACCAACTTTGCCACCGGCTCGATGGCAGTGCCCGCGGGGGGGACTTTCCCGACCGGCTGCTCGCCTGGCCGCGTCGAAAACACATAGGCCAGAATACCCGCCGAAAACAAACCCACGATCAGCAACAGCGCGATGGGGTGCCAGAACACTTCGGCCGCGGAACGGAAAAAAGCCCGGGCAGGGGAGAGAACCGTTGGCGCCGGGAGAGTTGGCGGAACAGCCGGTGGGTGCGTTTGTTGTTCCCCTTCGATCGCCTGCCAGCGGAGGTCGGCGATCAACCCCATCCGCTGAACATAGACGCGGCGGAGCGACTCGTCTTGGAGCAGTTCGGCCAGGCGTTGTTCGCCGGCTGCGGGCAAACAGTCTTCCCGGAGTTGATTGAGCAGGTCAATGAGTTCGTCATGGTGCGCGTCGGGAGTCATGATTTGCCTTCCTTGGCCAGCGACCTTTGAATGCACTCGAATAGTGCATCATGAATGCGGTTGAGCGCCTTGTAGATGGTGTCTACGCTCCGCCCCTCCGCGGCTGCAACGCTTTTGGCGGTTGCCCCGGGTGCGTAGCGGCTCCGCAGCAAACCGCGGTCCCGGGTGGCCAGCTTTTTCAGGCAACCGGCCAGGGCCGATTGACGCCGGTCCCCCGCCGCCGCCTCCTGCTGATAGGTGGTGTCGATGAGTTCGAGCAGTTCCCCGGGAAAAATCAGCCGATCGGTGGCCAACGAGCGGCGGAACTCCAGCACTTTGAAGTGCGCGATCTGAGTCGCCCAGGCGCGAAAGTCGGTACCGACGGTGAACTGCGAGAACCGTTCCCAGGCCAGCACGCCGGTTTCCTGCAGCACATCCTCGGCATCCGCCACGCGCGGCAGCATCGAGAGAATGAACGCGAAAACACGGCGGGATTCGAGCGTCCAGAGGCGAACAAACTCGCCGTGGGCTTGTGAATCGTTCCTGGGTGAGTTGGTTCCCGCCATTGGCAACCCTGTCTGGGTATAGGACTTCAATGAAAACTAGGCTCTGTCGGAATACGACGGCTTCGATCAGCCGCAGGGCGCTAGCCCCCGGTTTGGCACTGGCTCCCGCACATGACCGGACGCTAGCGCGTGGCGGCTGATCCTGTTAAGGTATGGCGGGAAGAGCGAAAAATTGGAACCAGCCCCACCCGGCTGAGGAGTCGCAAAGTATTACCAGGGCTAAACTTGGACCCCTAACTGTTTTTTTGGAAGAGTGGAACCTTTCAGAAAGGCGCGGGGTTCCGGAAGCGAAATCTGCCGCGACGAGTATCGCGCGGTATCAGAGCCTGGCGGCATCCAAGAAAAGAGGGCCGCCGCGGACTTCTGCAAGCCTACGACGGCCCTCGCCAATGTTACCCTGTGGTCGCCGTGGCGACCGCGAAGCTCGCTACTTTTCGTACCGCTCAACCCCTTCAAACTCTTCGCACCTTCACACGTTTCACTTCCTGCGCCGCCACGCGACCAGCCCCAGCCCGGCCAGGCCCAGCGCGGCCAGCACGAACGTGCTCGGCTCGGGGACGGCCGGGGCGTTGTCGCCGACGGCCTCAAGGATGACGGCGCTAAAGAACAATGCAGCGCTTGGTGGACTGGGACTGCCAGCGACCACGATGTTTCCCAAACCGTCGGTCGACACTCCGCTGAAGACCATGCCGGCGCCTTCCACCGTGTTTGTCCAGCGTGTACCGCGAGACGTATTCACACTTTGGGTACTTCCACCGTCGGTTACCGTAAACGTCATGGCATCATCTGAGAAGTCACTGCTGATCGAGTAAATGCGG
The DNA here is from genome assembly GCA_021413705.1 of Planctomycetota bacterium. Taxonomy (GTDB): domain Bacteria; phylum Planctomycetota; class Planctomycetia; order Pirellulales; family UBA7805; genus JAIOPX01. The sequence goes on from JAIOPX010000212.1 coordinate 3,762, forward strand.
ACGTTGTACGTCAGCGAGTTGTTCAGTCCCGCGATTGTCAACGAGATCGTCGCAAAATCGACTAAGAGGTCCTCGGTGGCCTTGTTCAGGTCGCTGTTAGCATTGTAGGGGTCCGTTGCGAGACCTCCCCAACCGGCCGCAGCTCCTGTGTTGTCGGCGTAGATGCCCCCGCTTGGGGTGCCTGTGGAAGCAAGCGAAACGGCGTCCACGATGGTGCCGCCGTTCCATCGCTTGACGCTTCCGGCGAGGATCGGGGAAGCGCTCGAACTGAGATTGTTGAAATTGATCGCCACTTTGGTTCCGGGACCAAAATCCACGGCGATGACATCGCCGCCGACCAGCGGCGTCGCGGTCGCTGTGCCGCCTTGCACCCAGATCGCCAGCGAAGCCAGGGCCAGAAGAGCGTGAAGAGAGAACTTGCGAATCGATGTGAATAACATTGGCTCACCTTTGGGGTTCAGGGTTTCTTTTCTGCTTGATATTGGGTACACCCCGATGTGTGCAGAGTGAAAAGTTCATTCCAAACTTCAGACTTGACGAATGAGATGTGTGATCAGCGTTCTCCAGAAGTCAGGTTGTCTAGTTCTTGGGAACCGTTTCGGCTGGCAGCGAGTCGAAGGTCAACCCACCGATGCCCACTTGATTCAGAAAAGCGCCATTACCACCGACCTCGATTACGAACTGTTGGTTTGCGACTGCGCCCACAATGTCGAAGAAGTACCAGTGAGGTTCGGCTCGATTGGGGACCGCGGCCTGAGCGCCGTTGATCGTGGCCGATGTCGCTGCACCACCGACGGTTTGATGGACTCTTAGGGTGGACGGGGAGATCCCGGAGGAGTCTGTGTTCGCGCTTCCCTGGTTGTCTACCAGAATTCCGAGGCGGAACGACTTCGATCCCGACAAGGAACCCGAGATTGAAAAAGAAACGATGTTGACGGCCGGCGAGGCTGGCGTTCGGTAGTAGAGTTGCGAAGGCATCTTGTTCGGCAGTGAAGCCGGATTGTCAATCTGGGCGTAATTCGGATCGCCAGCGTATGTCAGCGTTCCCGGCGGCAACGCAAGCGTCTGCAGGTAGGTGGGTGAAACGCTGCCGGAGGTGGGCATGAAGTAGCCGTCGCTGCCGTACACGTTGTCGCGGTCCGCATCCAGCGACTTCACAACGGACTTGGTTCGCCAGGCCCCCTTCGTGGTGACGTCGGGATTCCCGCCGGCGGCGACAAACGTAATCGTGGCCGAGCCCGTGGGCTTGATACCCTTTACGTCTTCGGCACGAACCACCTGTGGCGCATTGCCGTGCAGTTTGTCGAGGGCGAACTTCGACGGATCGGCGGCCGGCAGCGGCTGGACCTTATTGCCGCTGATCGTGACGGCCTGGCCGGCGGAAATAATTTTAGATTTCTGATTTCTGATTTCTGATTTGGGAGGGGCAGGAGTGGCTTCTTTTGGCGGCGGCGTCACATCGACCTGCCCCTTGAAGACGTGGACCTCGGTCACCGGAGCCTGCTGGCCGTCCTGCGGCGGCCCGCCGGTCGGCGGCTGTTCCTGCTCTGCGGACTCCTGCTCTGCGGGCTCCTGCTCATCTGGCCCGGTGCTGACATACACGCCGAACTCTGTACCCAGGTCGGTCACGGTGCCGCCGGGTGTGTGGACCTGGAATCCTCGGGCTGGTTGCGGAACGTGTGCTGTGAGGCGACCGGCTGAGAGCCGGCAGGCACCCGCAGCGACAATCTCGAACTCGGCCGGGCCAGTGAGGATCACCTTGGCCTGGCTGCCGAACAGAATTTCCGCCGAGCCGCGCGTCAGGACCAAGCGCTGTCCCGACTTTAGCGTTTCACCTCGGGAGCCAAACGATTCCAGCCACTGCACGCCTGTGGCGTCTATCAGCCTCGCCGCCAGCTCGACTGTGTTCGCAGACGGCCGTTGGGCAATGGTTTGCGTCGGCGTCGTCGAGAATTTGTAGGCCAGGATGCCTGTAGCTATCAAGCCCACCAGGAGCACCAGGGCGATCGGGTGGAGCAGGATTGAAGTAATGCGGAATGCGGAATGTGGAATGTGGATTGATGGAGGGGACGGAGAAACCTCGCTGACGCTTCGGGTTGGTGAGGGAGATACTCCCTCGCTCGCGCTTCGGGCTAGTGGGGTGGCACCGGTTGCTTCCAGCGCGTGAAAGTTTTCGATCAGCTTTTGCAGTTCCGCGTCGGCAGGTTCGCTCGAGGGACCGGCCCCCGGACTGACGGGGAACGGCGGGTGCTGGGCCGGTACCCAGGCCAACGTCGCCAGCCGGGCATTGAGGTACTGGAACCGCAAATACTCGCGGCGCGCTTCGAAGCTGGTCAGCAGCAACTGGTTCAGTTCCTGCCACTGAGCGGGGGAGAGACCCTCACCAGCGAGCTGCTGCAGCAGGACTTCAAGGTGCGGACCAGGCTTGTTTTCGTCGCTCATGAGGCGCCTTCCTGCCGGGCTTCGTTTTGCTGGCCGCGCTGCATGCACTGAAGCAGCGTGCTGCGGATCCGCTCCATCGTCTTATAGATAGCGGCCACCGAGCGATTGTTGGCTGCGGCCATTGCCCGGCCGCTTTCCCCATGTTCGTAGCGCTGCCGGATCAGCGACTGATCGCGCTCCGGGAGCTTTTTGAGGCACTCTTCCAGCAGCGCCATCTGACGCTCCAGCCAGCCTGCTTCTTGGACGGCATCGGTGGCCAGCAGCTCGAGGACCGCCGGATCGAGCGCATCGGCAGACCGGCGGGCTCGCTTCTTGTAGTCAAGCGCTTCGAGGTAGGCCACGCGCGACGCCCAGGCGAAGAAGCTGGTGCCGGGTTGAAATTGATCGAACTTCCGCCACAGCACCAACGACGCCTGTTGCATCACGTCTTCGGCCGCGTGAACGTCGGCCAGCAGCGACGAGACAAACTGAAACAACCGCCGCTGCTCGGCCAGGAAGAGCGTCAGAAAACGCTCGTCTTTTTGCGGCGTCGGCAGGTTGGGTTCGGCCTGGGTCATGGCGGCGGGGCAGGGTGAAAGTGTGCTGGATGGATAGGTAGTGCGCGGATTTTTCCCTACTATCAACGGTTCGGGACCGAAAATTCTGACTTTTCGGATGGACAAATCGCCCCCCTCGGCACAGTTTCGCCATTCGGAAAGGGCGACCACAATGCGTCGTAACGTATTACACAGAATATGTTTACATTTCGCCACATGGGCCGTCGTGCCGTGCTGAGTGTGGTATTGTTCTGTGGCCTATTGTTCCCCGATTTGGCCTGGGGACCGATTCTTTCGCGTGTCCGTTGTGAGTACCATCCATGCATATGCCGCACCTTCACCCTGCCTTGCAATTCACCCATCCGCTGCCGTACGGGGCTCTGCTCCACGACCATGGGGTGCAATTCGTCGTCTTCAGCCGCAGCGCCACGGCAATGCGAGTGTTGTTGTACGACAGTGTTCTGGATGCCGATCCGAGCGAAATTATTCGCTTCGATCCAGAAACCGACCGCTGGGGAGATGTGTGGAGCGTGTTCGTGCCAGGGTTAAAGGCAGGACAGCTTTATCATCTGCAGGCCGACGGACCGTATGAGCCGCAACTGGGGCAACGGTTCGACGGAACAGCTCGGTTGGTCGATCCGTTCGCCAAGGCGCTGACGGGTTGCTACATGCCCGCCGAGGATGGCATCACGCGGCCACCGAAGTGCGTGGTGATCGACGACGCCTTCGACTGGCAGGGTGACCGCCACTTGCGGCGCAGCCTGTCGGAAACCGTCATCTATGAAATGCATGTGAAGGGTTTCACGCGCAGCGCCACCAGTGGAGTGGAAAACCCTGGCACGTATTTGGGCGTGATCGAAAAGATCCCGTACCTTAAATCGCTGGGAGTGACCGCGGTCGAACTGATGCCGGTCCATGAATTTCCGATTCACGACACGCACGGCCGGGCCATGTCGCGCCCCAACTATTGGGGTTACGACCCGATGGCCTTCTTCGCGCCCCACCGAGGTTATGCGACCTCCAACGAGCCGGGGGCGCAGGTCAACGAGTTCAAGACGATGGTCCGCGAGATGCACAAGGCGGGGATCGAAGTGATTCTCGACGTCGTGTTCAATCATACCTGTGAAGGAAACGAACTGGGGCCGACCGTCAGCTTCAAGGGTTTGGAAAATCGCGTCTACTATATGCTAGAGAACGGCGGAGCCTACTATCGCAACTATTCCGGTTGCGGCAATACGGTCAACGGCAATCATCCGATCTGTCGCGAGATGATCTTCCTTTGTTTGCGGCATTGGGTGCATAACTACCATGTGGACGGGTTCCGGTTCGACCTGGCGTCGATTCTGAGCCGCGATAGGGAGGGGCACCTGGTGCCGAATCCGCCGCTGGTCGAGCAGATTGCCGAAGACCCGATGCTGGCCGATACCAAAGTGATCGCCGAAGCCTGGGACGCCGCTGGCGCCTATCAGGTGGGGACGTTCGCCAGTATGCGGTGGGCCGAGTGGAACGGCATGTATCGCGATGATATTCGTGCTTTCTGGCGCGGCGACGGACACAAGCGGGGCGCGCTGGCCACGCGGATGGCCGGATCGAGCGACCTGTTCGAGCACGGCGGACGCAAGCCGTATCACAGCATTAACTTCATCACCTCGCACGACGGGTTCACGCTCAGCGACCTGGTGAGTTACTCGCGCAAACACAATGAAGCCAACTCCGAAGGGAACCGGGACGGCGACAACAACAACTACAGCGCCAACTACGGGGTCGAAGGGCCCACGCGGCGGAAGGATGTGGAGTCGCTGCGTCTGCGGCAGATCAAGAACATGCTGGCCACGCTTCTGCTCAGCCAGGGTGTGCCAATGATCGTCCATGGCGATGAATGCCGCCGCACGCAAAAGGGCAACAACAACGCCTATTGCCAGGACAACGAAATCTCCTGGTTCGATTGGGGGCTGATCCACGAGAATGCCGATCTCGTGCGATTCGTCCGTTCGTTGATCACCTTCCGCAAGAGTGAGCCGACGGTGCGGCGGGAGACTTTCCTCCGCGGCACCTCCGATCAGCCGGGCGACCTGCCCGACGTGAGTTGGTTCGCTTCCGACGGCAGGCCGATTAACTGGACGGAGGACGATCCCTGTTTGGTATGCCTGCTGAAAGCTCATGCATCCCCCGATGATCTGGCGGCAACGCGGCATGTGTTGATTTTGATCAACGGCAGCCATCAAGCGCGGGAGTTCATGCTTCCGCCCGTGGCCCGCAGCCAACCCTGGCGGTTGCTATTGGACACGGCGGCCGAGACTCCGGAAGATATTTATCCGGAAGGAGACGGCCCGTCGCTGGCAAGCCGCCGCAAGTTGAACCTACAAGATCGGTCGATGGTCTGTTATGTGGCGGAACAAACCGTGGCCAAGCGACGCAAGGCGGGGGGAGCGTGATAGCTGGGGAGGAGGACTGAGGGGTGCCACTGCTTGAAGGACGCCACGATAAATCCTAAGTGAGTTGTCGCTTCATGGGTCCGCCAAGCAGTGCTGCCTAACCTACTTGAGCCTCACTGCTTGAAAGACGCGAATAGACCGTCGTGGGTTAACTTCGACTGCCTCACCCGTCTCTCAAGCAGTGGCACCCGCGTACTTACCCCTTCCGCTCTCCCTGAGTTTTCCACCGGCTGTCGTCTGCGGCATAGAAGCAGGCCACTTGGTGCAACGATTCATCGGCCGTTACGTCGGCAGGGTAGGGGGCCAGAGGCGGCGACTCTGCGGTGCAGCGGCTGTCTCCAATCGGGCAGCGATCCGCGAAACGACAGCCGGCGTATTCCCTATCCGGCGTCGGCACTTCTCCGGTCAAGGCAATCCTCTGGCGGGTGCGCTGCTGCTGTGGGTCTGGTATGAGCGCACTAGAGAGCAGCGCCCGCGTGTAAGGATGGCGCGGATCGTTGTAGAGCGTTTCCGCGGGAGCGACTTCGACCAGCTTTCCTAGGTACATCACACCGATCCGGTCGGCAATGTGCCGCACCACGGCCAGATCATGGGCGATCAACAACATCGAAAGCCCCAACTTCTGCTGCAAGTCCATCAGCAGGTTGACCACCTGGGCCTGGATCGACACGTCGAGTGCGGACACCGGCTCGTCGCACAACAGCAGCCGCGGCTGAGCGGCCAACGCCCTGGCAATGCCGATCCGCTGCCGCTGGCCGCCGGAAAACTCGTGCGGATAGCGATTGAGGAATCGCGGATTGAGCCCCACCATTTCCAGGAGTCGAAGCGCCTCGAACTTGCGATCTCGCTTGGAGTGCAGGCCAAGAATCTGCATCGGCTCGCTCACAATGCGTCCGACGGTCATTCGCGGGTTGAGCGAAGCGAACGGATCTTGAAACACCATCTGCGCCATTCGCCGCCAAGGACGCATGGCCCGTTCGCTGAGGCCGTCGATCCGGTGGCCTTCTAAAAGAACCTGGCCCCCGGTGGGCGGAATCAAATTGAGAATTGCCCGGGCAGTGGTCGATTTGCCGCACCCTGATTCGCCAACCAAGCCGAGCGTTTCGCCTGGGGCGATCTCGAAACTGACGCCGTCCACGGCGCGGACCATGCCATGGGTACGATTCCAGAATGGGCCACGGCTGAAGGGGAAATGAACGTGCAAGTCGCGCACGGAGAGAAGTGGCGCCTTTGGGGCCTGATTTTCTACTCCTTGCCCATTGCGTAGATTCATCACGACACTCATTTGATGACACCAAACGACGCAAATCAATGCCCATCTTGCCGAATAAGTACTCTCACCCGGTGTCAGTGTGGCTTCCACCGGCTCCGCGTGGCCTCATCTGCCCGTAGTCTCCCTCCAACAGCCCTCGCAACGACAAGTCTTCATCAAGAGCGGGCCAATGGAGGCCAAATGGCGATATCTCGATATGGCCAAGTTGCTCGGATGTGCCGCTTGAAAGCCGTGGGTTTCCAGAGGTGGGAAAGCGTATTTCCACCCCGCTTTCCATGGTGACCACGATATACCCCTCCTGATATGCGGCCGATTTGACTTTGTCAACCAAGGTGCTCATTCCATTTCTCCACGATCAACTGCCTGTTTTCCTCAGCAAGCTTCTGCGCCTTGGCCAGTTCGCTGACCTTCATATTCTGGGACTCCCGAAGGACAACCGATTCCTCTACGTTGAACACAGCTTCGCCATCTCCATGCCGTACGTGAACGTGGATAGGACGATGCTCATTGCTGTAGAAGAAAAATTTATAGCCATCCTTCTCAAAGACCTTCGGCATGTTGCATCCCCTGCGTAGTCTCTTGTCCTTGCCGCCGAAGCCTGTTCTGAATTATACCAACCTGGTATCAAGCGTATCCAGCCGCAGACCCCTTCAGGATCGTTTATCAACCACCACCAACCTCGCCTGATTTCGCCGTAGTCACATCGACAAAACAGGCCACACGATGCCCAGGTGCGACCGATTGAAGCAGCGGTACTTCGTGTTGCGAGCGTTCCACGGCATACGGACAACGAGGTTGGAATGCACACCCCGGGGGCAGATGCGCCAAGTCCGGTGGTTGACCGGCAATGGGTAGCAGCCGCGTACCCGGTGGCTCGTCCACTCGCGGAATCGACTTAAGGAGTCCGAGTGTATAGGGATGGCGTGGCGAGGCGAAGAGTTCGTCCACCTTGGCTTCCTCGACAATCCTTCCCGCATACATTACGTGTACTCTGTGAGCCATGGAAGCAATGACACCCATGTCGTGCGTGATGAGGATGATCGCGGTTCCCTCATCGCGCTGCAGGTTGCGCATCAGGTCGAGAATTTGGGCCTGGATGGTGACATCCAGCGCCGTGGTCGGCTCGTCGGCAATCAGCAGGTCGGGCTTGCAGCTTAGAGCCATGGCGATCATAACGCGCTGCCGCATGCCGCCGCTGAATTGATGGGGGTAGTCGAAAATGCGGCGCGCGGCCGAGGGAATGCCGACTCGCTCGAGCATCTCGACGGCATGGTCGATGGCCTGCTTGCGCGTATGCCCCAGATGCCGCACGGTGACCTCGGTCAACTGATCGGCAACGGAGAGAAACGGATTGAGCGAGGTCATCGGGTCTTGGAAGATCATGGCGATCCGGCGACCGCGAATGGAATTGAGCTGCCGCGGCGCCATCTTCAGCAGATCGGCCCCGCAATAGTGGGCCGTGCCGCCGGCGATTCTCCCTGGCGGCTGCGGCACGAGTCCCAGGAGCGCCAAGTTGCTGACCGACTTCCCCGAACCCGATTCGCCGACCAGCCCCAGCGTCTCACCCGGCCCGATGGAGTACGAAACCCCATCGACGGCCTTGACGACGCCGTCGTCGGTTTTGAATTGGACCTTGAGGTCTTCGACGGTAAGGAGTGAATCGGCCATGATCTACTTATTCTTCATTCGAGGATCGAGCGCGTCGCGCAGTCCGTCGCCGAGAAAATTAAGCGCAAAGAGCGTCATTGCCAGGGCCAGTCCGGGGAATAGCACCAGCCACCAAGCGATTTCGATCGGGTTGATGACGCGCACCCCTTCGCTGGCCAGCTTGCCCCACGACACCTCTGGATTCTGAACGCCCAGCCCGAGAAACGAAAGAAACGCCTCGTAGAGCATGACTGAAGGTATAGTCAGCGTCAGGTAGACGATCACGATACCTAGGAGGTTTGGCACCAAGTGGAGGAAGATGATGCGAGCCTGGCCGGCGCCAACGGCGCGAGCCGCTTCTACAAACTGTTCGTGCTTCAGCGAAATCACCTGGCCACGCACAATCCGCGACATGGTCAACCAGGAAACGGCGCCCAGAATGAGATAGAATATCACGATCTTGTTAATTCCCCATTCCAGCAGTCGCTTCTTGATTTCCTCATCGTCCAAAATGGAGATCAAGAATATCACCACGAACATGAAGGGAATGGAATAGAGGATATCCACAAACCGCATCATCGCTTCGTCCACCCAGCCTCCCAGGTAGCCGGCCGTGGCGCCATAGCTGACACCGATGATCAACGAGACCAGTGTGGCCACGATGCCGACGGTCAGCGACACGCGGGAACCCCAGAAGAGCCTCGACAGCAGATCTCGTCCCAAGCCGTCCGTGCCGCATAGCGAAGGGACGCACCGATCGCCAAAGAGCGTCAGTCGAATGCGAATCAACGCGCGGTCGAATCCACTCGGCTTTTCAAACAATTGCAACAGTCGCGTTTCATACTTTTTCGGGTCGGCTCTTAATTTCTCCAAGTCCAAAGAGCGCGCGGTCAAATTGGGCCGGTCATATTGCCGTTCCTTGAGGTGCTGCTCTTTGTACGATTGAAGCGGCAGGAGCGGAGTCAGGACGGAGGCGCTCGCCAAAACAACCAGAAAAACCAACGACGCCACCGCGGCGCGATTGCGCTTCATGCGCCGCCAGGCATCGCGTCCCAGCGAAGTCCCCTGAATCTGCCGAGACTCGATCAGCAGTTGCTGCAACGGTTCGGGCGGCGAGACAACAGGAGTGGGAGGCGACTGAGGCATGGAATCCTTCTACCGATCCACCACGCGCGGGTCGAGCAGCCGGTAGCTGACGTCGACCAGCGTGTTCATGAGGTACAGCATCACGGTATAGGTCAGCACCATTCCCATGGCCAGGGGATAGTCTCGCTGCGTAGCCGCTTCTACAAAATGGCTCCCCAACCCGGGCAAGAAAAAAATCTGTTCCACGATGAGCGACCCCATCAGGATATCGGCGCTGGCCGGCCCGAGGAACGAGACGACCGGCAGCAGCGCCCCCTTCAGTGCATGATGCACCACGACCCTCGACGGACCAAGTCCTTTGGCGCGCGCCGTGCGAATGTAGTCCTGGGAAAGTACGTCGAGCATACCGGTGCGCGTCAGTCGGGCGATGTAGGCCGCGTAGGGAGCCCCCAGGCAGATCACCGGTAGCACTAATTGCCACGGCGAGCCCCACCCAGCGGCAGGAAAGATCGGCAATACGAACACGAACAACACAATTCCCACGCTGGCCAACCAGAAATTCGGGACGGCAATGCCTAGCGTGGCCGCCGACATCAGGCTCCAGTCCACGGCCGTGTTACGCCACAACGCGGCCACGACACCGGTCGAGATCCCCAACGCCAGGGCGAACGACAACGCCAAAATGCCCAGCGAAGCAGAGATAGGCAGACCCTGGGCGATCACTTCATTGACCGAAAAATCTCGCAGTCGCATGCTCGGTCCAAGGTCAACTCGTGCAGTTTTTATGAGGCTGTTGCCATACTGCCAGTACAACGGCTTGTCGAGATCATATCGGCGTTCGATATTCCGCTGAACGACCGGGTCGAGCTTCCGTTCCTTGGAAAATGGCCCGCCGGGAACCGCCCGCATCAAGAAAAAGGAAACCGTGAACACCCCCCACAATGTAATCGCCATCCAGACCAGGCGGCGCACGAGCAGAACAATCATCGACTCTCTCCTGGCGGCGATAGAGGCCGTGGAGAATCTTCGTCGGTTTTGACCGAAATGGACCCGAGGGGATGAATATCCTGATTATTGGCAAAAAAGCCTCGCACATTGGGGCGGACCATGTTGATGGACACTGCCGAATAATTAGGAATCGCCGGCATTTCGTTCATCAGAATCTGTTCGGCATCGTGCAGTATTTGAAGCCGGCGCTGCGGGTCGAGCTCCAGCGCCGAGGATCGAATCATCTCATCGTAACGAGCATTGCTCCAGCCGGTGCTATTGTTCGAGCCGCCCGTGAGAAACAGATCGAGAAATGTCAGTGGATCGGGGTAATCGCCGATCCAACCGGAGCGGGAGACCGTGTATTGCATGCCATTGACGGTTGACAGGTAATTGCCCCACTCGAGCGAACGGTAGGTGACACTGATTCCCAAGTGACGCTCCCAGTCATTACCGATGGCCTGCGCCATGTCTTCATGTTCCGGGCCGCTGTTGTGAAGAATTTCAATCGGGGCGATTCCCTTGCCGTTGGGGTGCCCAGCTTCCTCCAGCATCTTTCTGGCGGCCTCAGGATTGAACTCTCCACACAACGCCGATTTGTAACCCGGCAACCCCCGCGGAGTGATCGATCGCGCCGGCACTTGTCCGGCCCGCAACAACTTCGTGCAGATCGTCTCCTTATCAATAGCCTGATTGAGCGCCCGCCGCACCAATGGATTCTTGAGTTGGGGCTTGGTGACATTCAAGCGATAGTAGGCAATCGTTAAAGAAGGATCGGTGAGGCAATCTTTTCGCTTCAGAAGGGCTGGAATGACGTAGGACGGCACGGAAGTACACCAGTCGACCTGGCCATCGAGATACATGTTCAGGCCGGTCGTGTTCGACTCGACGGCCAGTGCGTCGATTACATTGAGCCGGACATTGGCAGCATCCCAATAAGTTGGGTTCTTACGGAGTCGGATGCGGTCGCGGATGCGACGGAACTCCAGGCGGTACGCTCCATTCGTAACGATGTTCTCCTGCCGCGTCCAATCGGGGAACCCATATTTCTCAATGCATTTTCTGGGCTGAGGCGAAAGCGGATAGAAAGCAGCCAGATAGAGGAAATAGGGAGTTGGACTGATCAAAGAGACGCGAAATGTCCGTTTATCCGGCGCGGAAATTCCAACCTGATCGAAATCGAGGAGTACATTTCGGCACTTTTCAATAGCCGGCGATCCGGCCGCGTCAGTCGGCGGCTCACCGCAAAAACGGCGCGCCTTCCCGTTGATTTCTATGGTGTAAATCCAATGCGTGCGCCACTTCGCTTCTGCCTTGTCGGCATCCTCGGAAGTGGCATCCTCGGGCAGGGGAGGTTTTGGTGGCTTAACACAACTCACCAATCGGCCCCGGAGCATGGTGCCTCGCGGAAACAACTCGTGCTCCACAGGTCGGTCTGGAAGCTCCACTTCGACGGGATCTCCGTCGTTCACGTCCGCCTTGTGATATTTCAATCCGTTCACGACCCGATCCGCCAACAAACCGGCATATTCCGACTCCGTCTCGGGGTGCAGCATCCGCTGCCACGACCAGCGGAAGTCCTCGGCAGTCAATTCCGTTCCGTCAGTCCAGCATGCTTCGGGACGGATATGAAACGTATATGTTCGACCTTCGTCCGAAAGTTGGTATGAAGCGGCGACGCCAGGGATGGGCTCAAGCGTCTTTGGATCGGAGCGATATAGCCCCTCGAACAGGGCAGCCATAATCCGGCCTTCGGGCTGACCAGACTCACGAGCCGGATCAACCGAGCGAATCTCTGTACCATTGACGAACGTAAAGTCCGCCGGCGGCAGCGTGCTGAATGACATGGCCCAGACTACGGCGGCTGCCATCAGCACGATGGCAACATAGGGAAACAGCGATCTGCCAGCAGGGGCCATGCAGCAATAGCCGGGTAGAGTCAAGGGGCCACGGAAGTTTATAGCCCTATCCTAGGGGTCGCCAAAACCCCCGGCAACAGCCCCCAGATTGCTAGCGGAAGTCTGGAAAGATTCGGAAAAAACCCGCTCCACCAATACAAGGCGAAAAATTTTCACCGAACTGGGGTAAATCCTTTTCCAAACGCCCCCTCCCTGGTTACAATGACCCAACCTGGAACTCCACCAGCGCGTCTCGTGTTTCATTCAATAAAGGATCATTGGCCGTGTCCATGAGCGCTCCGACCAAAGACCAGACATTATCCACTGAGCCGCAACCCACCGATCCAGTTGTTTCGGCCCAGACTGAACTGACTCGCGACCTGACCAACACGTTCAAATTGCTGAGCGATGAAACTCGGCTGAAAATCCTGCTCTACCTATCTCAAGAGCGGGAATTGCATGTGCGGGCGCTCTGCGATCGGCTGCGACAGAGCCAGCCGGCGGTCAGCCATCATTTGGCCATGATGCGTTCGGCCGGAGTTGTGGAGGCCCGCCGCGAGGGGAAGCACAACTTCTATCACATCCTGCCCGGCCGCTTTCAAAGGTTGCTGGAACTGGCCTTCGATGCGCTGCCGCACGACGACCACCGCATCCGTTTCAGCGATTTTGAAATCAGCTACCGCCCCCCCGTCAAACCGCGGTAAGCAGGAAAAGTACCAAGTACTTGGTACTGAGTACTTGTCGCATGACCGACTTCGAACACCAGCGTCACAAGCCCCCCACGCAATTGACGCGTCCCCGAGAACTGATCGTGGCCTGCGCCCCATTACGCACGCACGTCAATCTATCTCGCATCGCCAGGGCTTGCGGCTGTTTTGGCGTGCGGCGATTGATCGCCTGCGGCAATGCCAAAGTGGTCGGCCGCATCGCCCGCGACGCTGTCGACCCTTCGCGGCCAGACGCGCTTCAGGTCGAAGTCCATCGCACGCTCCCCCCCGTGCTGGCCGAACTGCGCCGCCAAGGTTTGCGCACCGTCGGCCTCGAGCAGGCGACCGGCAGCCACAACTTGTATGATTACAAGTTCCCACGCGCAAGCGTGCTGGTGGTTGGAAACGAACGACAAGGTCTGACCGAAGAAGAATTGTCGCTGGTGGACGACGTGGTCGAGATTCCTGTTTACGGATTGCCCTACGCGCACAACGTGGCCACGGCTACTGCAATGGCCCTCTACGAATACTGCCGGCAGTTTCCCGAAGGATAGTTTGCCTTACTTTCCCGCCCAGTGCTCGCCTCGGACGTTCATCGTCAGGCTATAGAGCTTATTGGCGCAGGTGATATAGAGGGTCTTGCCGTCGGCGCCGCCGAA
>JAIOPX010000213.1 GCA_021413705.1 Planctomycetota bacterium
GGCTCTGGAGTGGCCAACGACGAAATGGTGACCGTGCCGCTTCGCGTTGCCGAAGACGGCATGGCCAATGTTCCGCTCGTCGGAAACATTCCGGTGGCAGGGTTGGAGCTCGAGGGAAGCGAACAGGCGATTCGAGCCGCCGCGATCCAGCGCGATATCTTTCGCAATCCGCAAGTCACCGTCACCATGAAGCAAAAGCGATTCAATCGCGTGACGGTTGTCGGCGCTGTTACCAAACCCGGTGTGTATGACATCTCGCGCAGTTCCAGCAATCTCCTCTCGGCACTGGTTTCGGCCGGAGGTTTGGCCAAGGAGGCCGGAAACGATATCGAGATCCGCCGCGGCCAGCCAGGGGCCGTGCCTGGCGGCCCGGCTATGCCCGGCCAGTCGGGAGATCGCACCGCCGAGGGGGGCACACCGGCCCAACTGACCGGTTTTAGGCCACCCGAGAGCCTGATTCCATCCTCGAACATTCATGTCGATCTGGCGGCCGCCGCCCATTCAGGCCGATCAGGCGTGTCGGTCAGAGACGGCGACGTAGTGATGGTCATGAAACGAGCGACCAAGCCGATTCATGTGATCGGACTGGTTGCTAAGCCAGGCCAGTATGAACCGCCGGCAAATCAGCAGATGCGCGTGCTCGACGCGATCGCAGTGGCCGGAGGCATGTCGTCGCAAGTGGCCGATAAGATTTATGTGATTCGCCAGGTGCCCGACCGGCAGGAGCCGTTGGTGATTGAAGTCAGCGTCAGCGAGGCAAAGTCCAACGGCCGCGAGAATCTCGCGTTGGCGCCAGGCGACGTGGTCAGCATCGAGCAGACGCCCTCCACCGTGATGCTTGAGGCGCTGAAGAATTTCGTGCGGTTTGGCGTCAGTGCTTCGGCTCCAGTCTTCTAGTTTTAGTTTTGCGGCAAGGCAACAGTGCATGGCCAATTCGGCAACGGAATCTGACGACGGGATGCTGCCCAATGAGCAGCCGATGTCGCAATTGATTCATGGCGCGGCGCGCTTCTTGCGGATCGTCTGGTATCGCAAGCAGGTGTTGGGCGTGGCCGCCGTGGTGGCGGCGTTGCTGGGGCTACTCTACTATGCCACAGCCCCTCGCTTCTATCAGGCCGACGCCTCGGTGCTGATTCTTCAAGTCGGCGATTCTTCGGCCCCCAACGTGGGCGTCGAGAGCACCAAGAACGACATCATGCCGACCTACCAGCAGTTAGCCCGCAGCGCCGTGGTGCTGGACGATGCGATCAAGCGATTGCGTCCCGAACATCTAGTTGATTTTCAGAACGTACCCCGCAACGAATGGACCAAGGCTCTGAACAAGGGTCTCTCCATCAGCGGCGTGCGGCAGACGAACATCCTCGACGTCAAATATCAGTCGCGCGATCCGGTCGTGGCGGTCGAGGTCGTCAAGGCGCTCCGCGAAGCTTATTTTGACTTTGTGGAACGGACTTACAAGCACACGGCGGCCGAAATCACCGACATCCTGAGGCGCGAGCGGGGCGAGATCGAAAAAAGTCTGACGGCAAAAGAGGCCGAGTTGATCGCCTTCCGTCAGAGCCACGGAGACTTAGGCATCAGTTCAACTGGTCAGACTGTTCAGCCGCTCGTGCAACGGGCGCTGAGTCTTAACGACGCCTTGATTCAGGCCATGCAGAAGCGGCTGGAACTGCAGTCGTCGCTGGCAGCCGTGCAGGTGGCCGTTCGCAACGGCGAGAGCTTGCAGCCGCATGTGATGGCGATGGAGGGAGTGGTCGGACGGGAAATGTTGCTGACGGGGTTGGGTTTCAGCGACCGCGACGCCCAGGTGCAGGCCAATTTGGAACGGACGTTGCTGACCGACCGGGCAAAACTGGAAACCGTGAAGCAATATCTCGGACCTGCCCATCCCAAGCATTCTGAATTGGCGCAGCGCATTCAGGTGACGGAGAAATATCTGCTGGATTACCGCGATCGGCTGACCCGTTCGCTTTCCGATTTGCAGGACAAGCAACTTGGTCCGATGCTGTTGCAGATGTTGCAGCAGTCGCTCGCCAGGTCTTTTCAACAGGAAAGCGCGCTCCGCGAGTCGTTTGAAGCCGCTCGCCAGGAAGCCGTAATGCGCAACGGGGAACTGGCGACGATCGAAACCTTGGAGCACGATGTGCAGCGGCTGCGCGGAATGCACGATGCTTTGGTCAGCAAAATCGCCAGCGCCGACTTATGGCAGCAGCATGGAGAAATCCGATTAGCAGTCGTCAAGGAACCGGAAGTTCCCACGTCGCCATCGTCTCCGCGATTGTTCCTGGTGGTGGTCGTATGTGTGTTGGGCGCGGTCTCCGGCGGCAGTATCATCGTTGCCGTGCAAGATGCCTTGGACGATCGCTTCCGCTCGCCAGAAGAATTGCGAGCTCGGCTCGGCATTCAGACCTTGGCGATTATTCGAAATCTCAACTCATTGGACGGTGGCGGCGTTGAAGGTTTGCAGGTCTTCACGGAGCCCGATTCCCTGGAAAGCGAAGCCTTCCGTACCCTACGCACGGCTCTGGCCTTTAGTGCCGGCGATTCCACGAAGCTAGTCATTTCCAGCTCCGAGCCGGGAGACGGGAAGACCACGGTGCTGGCGAATCTGGCCGTCTCCATCGCACAGTCCGGCAAACGAACATTGTTAATCGATGCCGATCTGCGTCGGCCGGGCATGACCGCCCTGTTGGCGATGAAAGGAATGGTCGGCCTTTCCGATCTCTTGCTGAGTGATGAAAATCTGGAAAAAATGCTTGAGCGTTGTGTGCGCCGCACGGCCGTGGACACTCTCGATGTGATTCCCTCGGGTCCACGCAGGCCCAATCCGGCCGAAATGCTCTCGGGCACGCGCCTGGCCGATTTGCTGGCCTGGGCGGAAGGGCGCTACGACCAGATTCTGGTCGATGCCCCGCCGGTGCTGGCGGCCAGCGACGCGCTCATGATCGGGCGGTTGGTGGACGGCGCGGTGTTGGTTGTGCAACCGGAAAAGAACCGTCGGCGTTTGGTCACGCGGGCCGCGGAGAGCTTCCAAGGCGTCGGCGTTCCGCTGCTGGGCGTCGTGGCCAATCGCGTGGGTCAAAATGGCCAAGATTACGCTTATTCCTACGGCTATGCCTACAACTATCAGTATGGCGAGCCCGTGACCGAAGAAGAGTTAGAAGAGGGTTATGGCGACGACCAATTCCTTGAGAACGACGACGATCAAGATTACGAGACCAATGATGTCTCGCTGGTTCATGCCGACGATCAGCACGTTGAGCAAGACGACCAGTTTGAAGAGGAATATGATGATGAGGAATACTCCGCGGAGGAAGAGCAGACCACTGACGATTTTGAAGATGGGCCAAGCTTAAGCTACGACGACGAAAACGAGTCGGAAGATGATGTTGGCGATGACTATGAAGATGAAGATGACGAAGGCGAGCGGCCGTCGTATGGACGACGCGCTGCTTAATGTGGTTCAAATAGGGGACACGGGCTGGGAAGCCCATGCTACGAAGAGAAACGCATGGCAGCGCGGCAACAAATATTCGGGCGTGGATCGGCGGCCGGGCCGCGCGTCGCGGCCACTCTGGCCGATCGCTTGACGCTGGTCGTCGATGGTTGCCTCGCTTGCGTGGTGCTGCTGGCGCCCTACTTCCTCGGTGGAAGACATCCGATCGGGCAACTCGTGTACGTCGTGCTTTCGGTGGCCATGGCCGTCGCCTGGTGCTGGCGGCAATGGCTCCAAGGGGACGGAGGATATCGATTTTCCGGCTTCGAGTTGCTTCTCGTCGGCGCCATACTGTTGATCGCGGTGCAGATCGCTCCTCTCTCGGCTGGGATGCTGGACAAATTGTCGCCGGCGACGACCCGGATTGTCTCGGCTTCCACGGCGGCTGATGGCCAACAACTCAGCGCATGGTCCACCATCAGCCTGGCTCCCAGCGCCACGCGCGACGGCCTGGCGGTGCTCCTTTCGCACGGATTGATTCTGCTGGTCACCATTCAGCGAGTGCGAACCATCAACGATGTGCAGCGAATGCTGTGGCTCCTGGCTGGCGGCGCACTGTTGATGGCCGTGGTTGGCTTGGCTCAATATGCCTGTGGCAACGGCCGTTTCATGTGGGTCTACGACCATCCGTTCCGCAATTCGGATGGAGCCGTCAAAGGAAGTTTCATCAACAAGAATCATTTTGCGCATTTTCTTGCCCTGGGCATTGGCCCTCTGATGTGGTGCATGCTACGCGGTCAACGCGACGCCGCCACAGACCATGAACGAAGCACCAGCGAAAGTCTGATCGCACGACTCGGTTTCATGCCGCTCGCGGTCGGGCTGGCGATCGTGCTGTTTGCTGGGCTCTGTTCGCTGTCTCGCGGCGGAGCGATCGCGATGGGGACGGCCTTGTGCGTCAGCACACTGTTGCTATGGAGATCCGGCGCCATCTCATTGCGCTATGTCGGCATGCTCACTGCGGTGGTCGTGGTGTTGAGCGGCATTCTGATGTTCCACGGAGTCGATCAAATCGGGCAGCGCCTCGACGATTTGACGGAAGGATCGGTCCAGCGGCTGGACAATGCACAAGCCCGTCGGCGACTGTGGGAAGCCAATGGGAAAGCCTATGGCGACTATCGCTGGTTTGGAACCGGCGTTGGATCACATGCTGAAGTCTATCCCATCTATATCTCCGAGTGGTTTCCAAAAGAATACACTCATGCCGAGAGTGGCTATTTTCAGATCGCCTCAACCACAGGGAGCGCAGGACTGGTGCTGCTGCTGTCGGCCATCGGCTTAGGCGGCTTCTTGATTGTTCGCACGGCGCTGACTGCACCAGACCGACGCCATTTGGCCTGTTTGGCCGCCGTCGGAGGATCTCTGGCGGCTAGTGCGATTCATTCCGTTGTGGACTTTGTCTGGTTCATACCCGCTTGCATGGGCATGACAGCTATCGCGACCGGATGTGCGGTACGAATCTGGATGCTGTCTCGGCCAAAAGGTGACGCCTCGATTCGCATCCCCCGCATGGCCTGGGGCATGATGACGATCGCAGTCGCCTTGGTTGGCGCCGGAATCATCGCCAGCCAGTGGGGGCCGGCCTATGCTTCGCTGGAGTGGGATGCCTACCTGCGAGATGATGTCGCCTTGCAGCAGATGGCACAATCGTTGGCCGAAAGAAAACTGGATTCATCGGCCACCGACGTGGCAAGCAGCGTAGGCCAACGTCGAGCTTCGATGTACAGGCACTTGCAGGCGGTTGTGACCAGAGATCCCAATGACGGCCGCGCCCACCTTCGCCTGGCGGGAGCGTGCCTGCTGCGCTTTGAAGAGTGTCAGCAGACTTCGCAAAACGCCATGACTCTCAGCCAGGTCTGTGACGCAGCCATGGCATCCAAATTCGCCACTCGCCAGGAATTGGACGGCTGGCTGCAACGCGCCCTGGGAGAGAACGCCCAGTATTTGCACGCGGCTCTGTGGCATACTCGCCAGGGTTTGAGCCTGCTTCCCTTGCAAGGTGAAGGCTATGTCTTTTTAGCCCAGTTGTGTTTTTTGGAGGGAGGCGACGCTCAGAAACGAGTTCAACTCATTGCGCAGGCGCTCAAGCTGCGTCCCCATAGCGAATCGGTGTTGATTGGCGCTGCCGAAGAAGCGTGGCTGCGAGGCGACCAGGAAGCCATGCTGCGTTATGGAAAGCAGGCGTTTCATTTGGGGGGCAAATATCGGCCGGTAGTTATTCAGAATTGGGTGGGCCGCTTTCCGGTTGCCCTCCTGGTCGAGCAACTGGAGCCGGACCTCGATGATTGGCCGGAGTTGTTCGCCGCTTACACAAATCTGGGGCAGCAGGACGAACTTCGCATCTTGTGTCGCCATTTTGTGAAGCTGGCGGAAGAACATCCAACTCAATGTGCGGGGCTGCCTGCCGCCAGGATGTGGACCGATATCGGTATGTTCAACCAGTCGTTGCAAGAATCAGCGGCGGCGGCGGAGTGTGCGCGGCGTGCGATGCGCTGCTCGCCCGACGACAAGAAGACCCGATTTACTTGCAGCGTGTTGCTATGTTCCGCAGGTCAGTTGGAAGAAGCGGAGCCGCACGTTCGCTGGTGTTTGCAGCGGATGCCGAACCATCCTACTCTGCTGAAACTGGCAAAGCAGGTGGCTGAAGCTCGCCTCCAGAGCAATCAACGAATCGCGGCCGGGCCTGAATCCGGTAGTCGACAATAGAACATGGACGCAGCCGGGCTTCCGGCTAGGGACAAGGTGAATTGTATGTCGAAAATTCCAAGCCAAAACAAACTAACTCCCCGTGTACGCCGGCTCTGCCGCGTTGCGGTCCTATTGCCTGTCTTTATCGCAATCTATGCCCTGGCTTACTCGCTGCGCTATGACGGTCATTTCACACCGATCCAACTGGAAATCCTGGTCCAAACGATGGTCTGGGTGGTGTCGATCAAGCTGGCGGTGTTCGGATACTTCCGCTTCTATCAAGGTTGGCAGCGCTATCTGACATTTGACGACCTGCTCTCGCTCGGCAAGGCCGCCAGCGCCAGTGCGATCATCATGGCCTTGGCCGACTATTTGTTACTCCCAAGGCTGTCTATTCCCCGCAGCATTTTTCTGATGGATTGGGGAGCCACGATTATCGCCATTGGCGGCCTGCG
>JAIOPX010000173.1 GCA_021413705.1 Planctomycetota bacterium
CGGTCAGTTTGCCCGTAGTAAGTCGGCACGCCCCAGCGTCCACGATCGTCAGTTCGACCGGGCCACTGACAATTACTCTGGCCTGATTGTTAAACGTGATTTCCACTGAGCCATTCTGAAGCAACAGTTGCTGGCCGGCGATGAGAGTGTCGCCCGCCTGGGAAGATGCTCCTGCCCACTTGGCGTCCATCAGGTTGGCAATCTTCGCGGCTGGAATCTGCTGCACCACGGGGGGCGTCGCGGGGCCGGGCCAAATTGTGTAGGCGAGAAGGCCGATGGCGAGAACCACTGCGGCGGCGAGTGCGAGGCGGGAGATGGAGAAGACGGGAGATACTCCCTCGCTTGCGCGTCGGGCTAATGGAGCGGCGACTGCTTGACCTTCAGCCTCTCTCTGGATCTGGCCTCGAGCCAGTTGCAGCCGGACCGAATCGGCGATGAACTCCAGATAGAATTGGCGTGCGCGAGGACCGGTGCTGATCAACTCATAGAGCCGATCGGCCTGCTGCGGGGCAAGTTCACCCAGGAGCGCGGCGTCGGCCAGGTCGATGATTTCCTGTCGCAGTTCGATATCTGTGGGATGCTGTGCCGTCATGCGTCGGACTCCTGCGAGAGTTGTTTTTCGACGCATTCGGCCAATTTCAGCCGCGCTCGACGCACGACGGCTTTGAGCGCCTCGATCGGGCGCCCCAGATCCGCGGCTATGGCGGCAATCGTTTCCTGGCCCGAGTAATAACGAATGACGGCCGTGCGCTTCGCCTCGTCCAGTTTATCCAGACAATACTGGATGGCGTGGGACCGCTCTGCCGATTGCCCCGCCGATTCGGCAAAGGCCTGACTGACCACGTCGCAGAACTCCTGCCGCTCAAACTGCGGGTGTCGCCCCCGCTTTTTCCGCATCGTAAGTACGAAGAAGTAGGCGATGGAGCGCGACCAGCCCCCAAAATCTTTCGCGGGATCGTGCTTGTCGAATTGGTCCCACAGCCGCAGCCGGGTGTCTTGCAAAATCTCCTCGGCGTCGGCCCAGTTGGGCACCAGTGCCAAGACATAGGAGCGCAAATCGACCTCGTGCAGACCCAGCAGGCGCATGAATTCGCGCGTCCGCTGAGCGTTCTGTTCAACAGGAGAGGTAGATTCGTCCACGCGTCGTCTCACGGAGATTTAGGCGGCCTGGGGTGCCGCTCCAGAAACGTCCCCATGATATAGGCCGAAATGGCCAAAACGGTGCAAAAGAAATTTGGCGAGAGCCGAAATTATAGCGGGAGTCATCAAAGTAGGTCCAGTTTGCCGAACTGGACCTTTCGTTGACGGCCATGACGATGGGGACGGCTATTTCTCGATATCAGGGGCCGAATTTACAAGGTCCGCCTCGGCAAGGCGGACCTACATCAGCATCTTCTACGGCCACCACCCTCGCAGAAACTGCTCCTCCGTACCGTCATAGCGGGCCTCGGCCAGGAACTCCATGCCAAGCTGGTCCCCCCAGGTGTAGTAGATCACCAGCTTGCCGTCGTGTTCGCAAAAATCGATGTCGGAGTTGTTGATGTCACGAGCCTTGGCAATCAGGTCACGCTCCGACTTCGTCAATTTGTCGTTGGCGATCTTCTTGTCTTCTTCCGGCTTGAATCGCAGCACAGGATTCCGTGGGCTTGGCTCCCAGTGGATTAAATCGCGCGAGCGGACCACCCTGGTTTCGTAGCGGGCTTCTCCTTCTTCCTTGAGCTTCTCCAGATAGAAGTTGTAGTACCAGCCGTCGAGATAGCGCAGCGCGTGGGGGGCGGTGTAGCGGTCCTTGGCGTAGACGCACTCCGGCGGCGTGATGGTCCACTTCTTCAAGTCGGGGCTGGTGGCGAAGCGGGCGGTGAAACGTACGCCCGCCTCTTCCGGCGGGAGCCAGATTTCGAACATCAGCACATACTTGCCGTCGGCCTTGGCGATCGAGGTGTTGCAGATGCCATACTTGCCCGGCTCGATGGCGTACCACGACTCCCAGTTCTTGAGATCCTTGGAGGCAAAGACTTTGACGTGCTTTCCGTACCAACCCCCTTCACGTCCGCTGCCGGTTACGTAGACGGTGTCGCCATCGACGAATGCGCTGCCAAAGCGATAGTCCTTGGCGAACGGCTCCGTCGCTTCGCCTGTTTTGACGTCGATGAAGCGAAAATGGTCGTAGCCGAGTTTGTTGTTCGGATCGCGGATCGGTTTTTTCGGATCGTTTTCGCGCACCCATTCAAAGCGGTAGAGCTTTCCTTTGAACATGATCGGCGTGGTTTCGACCATGTGGGTGATAATCGTGCCGAGCCGGTCGATGCGCGGGCGTCCCTCGGCATCGACGGGGCCGCTCTTGGCGTTCTTCGCCGCTGCGGCAGCGTTTGCCGGTGCTGCCGGTTTCACGCCGGCGGCCTGCTTGGGAAAATCCTTGGCGAAGCGGTTCTTGAGTCGGTCGAGATTCGCATCGACCAGATAGATCTTGCCGCGGATGAGCCGGTGTTCGCCGGCCTTGAGGCCACCGATCCGAAAGTCATTGTGCAGGCAGCCGACCACGCCTTGGAAAACTTCCTGATACGGCTCCCAGGCCAGGGCCAGAATCTTCTTGCCGTCGGCTGAATAGCAGCCGGTTAGCCCGCATGACGGAACCACGGTGCTCAGAGGCCGCGGATTGACGTCTTTTTTATTGACATGAGCGGGACAAAACACTTGCCCGGGCGTGTAGCGAGCGTTTTCGGCCCAAGGCTCCGTCGGCAGACGCTTCACCTCGCCACCGACCATCAGGAAGCAATTGTTGATGTACTTTGGCTGGATGGCGTTGGCATCCTTGGGGTCTGTGCCGGCGAACTTGGCCACGCGCACACAGGGCTGCGCCCATTGTACGTCGGAATCGGTCTTCGTCGGATTGAGCGCGCCGAGTTGGAAATAGACTTCATCAGGACCGGCCGAAATCGTATGGGTGACAACGACACCGTCGTCGAGCGTGCTGCGCAGCACCAGCGGCAGGTCGTTGGCGTTGGGCTGGGCCGAAATGCACTCGGTGCGATGATTGATCACCGATTGCCCCCAATCTCGATCCGTCGAGCCGGAGCGCACGAAGGCTTCGATGTAGTTGACCTCGATCGGGCCGTTGGGAAGCTGATCGCCCGAGATTTTGAGGCGATTGTCTTGCCAGGTGACGCTCAAGGGCTTGTCGGCCCTTGCGGTTGTCCCCTCCCCTGCCCTGGTGACGATGCTCAGGATGAGGAGACAAAAAGTAATGCGACTCAGCATGGCGGCACTCCGAGGTGTGTTCGATCGCGATTTAGCGTAGCCAAGCTGCAGCAGCAATTCAAGCCGCGGTGGAATTTTGAGTATAGGTGATGGGTGCCATGCCCACGCTAGAGCCAGCATGAGTACAGGTCGCGTGTCTTGTCTCCGAGCAAACCAAAGGTCACGTTCGCGCGGGCATGGAACTTAGTATCAACCTCGACCTATCACACATGCCCACATGAATTACATCATCGAACTGGTAGGCTGCATGAAGCCAGTTCCGGTCCTATGCCGTCGGCTGACGTGGGCATGGCACCCGCAAGATCGTTTCGCTTACGCTGAGGTGCGCCGACAGAGTGACGCCAACCTGCGGTCGCAAGCCGGCGCAAGCCAGGCGGCGAGATAGGCGGCCAGGAGCGCCGTGACGATTCCTCCATAGAGGTCCATGGTCCAATGGGCGCGCAAGACAATGACGGTAGCCATCTCGAACAAAGCCAGCGCCAACGCGAGAGCGATCAGGGGTTTGCGTCCCAGTCGAGCCAGCTCCACGCAGCCATACACGGCCAGCGCGGTGTGGCCGGAGAAGAAAAAATCGTTGGAGGTGCCATAGGTGACTAGCAAGGAGGGGACTGCCCAGTTGCCTAGCGTGGGTTGAAACCACAACATGCCGGGGGGCGTCGGCAACGCGCAGGTGGCCTGGCACAACTGCCGCAGCGCAAAGAGCATGAGCAAGCCGAGAAACGGCCGGATGCTGGGGCCAAAAATCGACCACACAAGGAGAAACACTCCCAGCAGGTCGATGCCCAGGGAACTCACAATCAGTAATGCATTGGCCGCCGCCCGATGTTCTGAAAGCCAACCATGGATGGGGGCGGTCCACTTGAGGACTTCATCGACGATGACGGCAGTATCGCCACGGGTGGCAAGCAGGCTTTGCGTGAGAAACCACAAGCCCAAGCCTACGACGACCAATGCCAGACGCATCCACCATGGGGCGCGAGGGGTGTCAGTGGAAGGAAGTGTGTGGGGCATGGACTGTTCGGATTGTGCCTACTACTTTGGTCGCTCGATTCCTTGGAGGATCTGAGTCAATTGCTGATGGATCGCGGTCGTCAGAGGGTCTTCGCCCGCGCCACGTTGCCGTGTTGTTTCCACTTCGATCGCGTCACCGGATTCAATGACCAGATGAGTTGGTCCGTGGGGCGAGATGCGGTCGGTCAGGTCTTCCTCCAGGCGGTGCATTGCCTCGATGATCCGCTCCGGCTCTTGGTCTCCCTCCAAGCAATCGGGCGGATGCGTGTTGAGGCATTGAGCGTGGTACAGAGCGTCCAGTTGTTTCCAGCGGCGACGGCGCTCTTCTTCGGTCACTTTGCCGGCGACCATGTCGGGTAGGATCCGGCCGCGCAGGGCCTGAAGGCGAGCGAACCTGCCACGTCCTGGCGTTTCCTTCGGGGACCACTCTGCTTCCAGAGGCTGAAGGATCCGCTCCACGAGGTTCCCGGCACGGTCGCCTGCCGCCCGTTCACCTTCGGAACTACGTTGCGGCGCGCCGAAGAACTGCACTTCGCGCTTGGCCAATAACGCATCTTCCAGCCTCCGCATGCGATCGACGACCGATCCTGTGCCAGGAGACAATTCGAGCAGCTTTTCGAGTCGCACGATGACGGGAGACAAGGTTTTTTCCAAGTTGCCTTGGAAGAAGTACTTGAAGATGACTGGGTGAACTACGACCCGCCGCGCCGGGGTGGCTTTCGCGGCGCGGCGGGCTGCCATCCGGGCCATCAGCACCACCCCGTCCATCAGCGGTGCGATTCGGTCATTGCAATTGGTGATCGCCCCTTCGGAAAAGAGCATCACCGGCCGCTCGGCGCTGACTAGCGCATCCACGGCAAAGCTGAGCGAGGCATGGTCTGGGCCTTCGCGATAAATGCTAAAAGCACCGCAGCGGCGGATCATGAACCGATCGAACTTGGAACCCATGAACGTGTGCCAACTCGCCATGCAAAAGAACGGATGCCGCACGGCCCGGGTCAGCCAGCCGCAGGCCAGGGGATCGCAGGCGCGGCTGTGATTGGCGGGGGTCACGATGCCATGGCCGGCCTCGATTGACGCCCGGATTTTTTCCGCGCCACGCACTTCATACGAAGTAACGCCGTAGAGCCGCTTTAAGTATGGTCCCACCACGCCTGCCAGCACGGCAGGCCAAATCCGGCCCCGCGTGGGTGGAATAAAGCGATACGGGGTTTCAAAAACGAGTTGTTGCATAGTTGTCCTGTGCAGGGTATCGCCAGAGCTTAGCGGCCTTGGGCGATTGCGCCAATTGATCCATTGGGGTGAAGGTGGTCCGCCCAGGCGTCCGAAGCAAGCGATGGTCCTTTCATCTCCTGCCGGCCGGACTATTCGCTATGGTTCGCAAATTACCTTCCGCGAAATCGACAGCCCCAGCGGCTCCCATGACGCCGACGGAGCGTTATGTCGCGCCGTTTGTGGCCTACCTGCGCAGCGAATGCCATCTGTCGGAAAACACGGCTGCCGCGTACCGTCGTGATCTGGCCCGGTTCTGCAAGTGGATCGGCACGCGGCGGGTGGCGGGTCTGAGCATCCAGGAATTGGCGAAGTATGTCGGTTGGCTTCGGGGGGAAGGGCTGGCCGCCGTCAGCGTCGCGCGGCATGTGGTTTCGCTCAAAATCTTCTTTCGCTATTTGCAGGTCGAAGGAGTATTGAAGGAGAACCCGGCGGAATTGTTGGGGGCTTCCAAACTCTGGCAGCGCGTGCCTCAGGTGTTGACGCAAACCACCACCGGCAAATTGCTCTCCTCGGTGACGCGCAAAGACGCCTGGCCGCGGCGCGACCGGGCGATGCTGGAGTTGCTCTATGCCACCGGATGTCGAGCGTCGGAATTGTCGAACCTGACGCTTCGCGACACGCATCTCGACGAGGGTTGGTGCCTTTGCCACGGCAAGGGAGACAAACAGCGGCTGGTGCCGATCGGTGCTCCGGCGGTGGCGGCTGTGCGTGAGTATCTGGAGCACGAGCGGCCCAAGCTGGCTGCTGTTGCCCAGACAACGCCAGGGTGGTTGTTGCTTTCGCCGCGAGGACGGCAGCTTGGTCGAGAGCGAATCTGGGAACTGGTGAAGCGCTATGCTGCCCGAGCGGGGCTGTCGGACGAAGTGAGTCCCCACACGCTACGGCATTCGTTCGCCACACATCTCTTGGCCGGCGGGGCGGACCTGCGCCAAGTGCAAGAGCTATTGGGACACGCCAGCATTGCCACGACGCAGATCTATACCCACGTCGATAGCTCGCGGCTGAAAAAGGTGCATCGCCAGTTTCACCCGCGCGCTTGATTTCACTTGGCCCAAATGCTGTTGGGATACATTCTGGCCAATCGGGCGTTCGCTTCGCGCGCCCGGTCGGGACGATTGAGAGTTTGCCACAGTTGTCCTAATGCGGCCAGAGCCTCGGAATGGGTCTGCGGATTTTGGGGGTACAGCAAGTCTACATGCAGGTAATCCATCACGGCTTCCCGAGGCATTTTGGCTGCATGATGACAGTTTCCTAGCGTGAGATAGGCCTGGCCAAGTAGCTCAAAATCCGACTTGGGGGCTTTGGCGATAACCTCTTCGACCAGTTTGATTCCTTGCTCGGCTTGTCCGTCATTGGCCAGTGCCGTGGCCTTGCCCAGCGTGGCAGCCAATTTGAGTGACTCGGCCTTGGGGCCGGAGGCGCCGGTCAGCACCGACTGAAACGCTTTGACCGCTTCCGCATGCTTCTTTTGGGCCAACAGGGCTCGGCCGCGCTTGAGATTCAGTCCCACCTCGGCGCCCGCCCAGGGCGCCTTGCCGGCAGTCGCATAGTACTCCATAGCGCTCTCAAAGGATTGCGGCGCCTTGGCTTGCCGTGTCTTGTCGCTGCTGCGCTGGGCCTCCATTCCGAAGTTGACATACAGATCCCCCATCAACTCCGCCGCCTCCAAATAGTGATAACTCGAAGGGTTATTCTTGATAAATGCCAGCAGCATGGGCCCTGCGGTGTTAATGCTTCCCGCTCCCCCCAGCGCCAACTTCGTCGCACAATAGGCCGTATAGAAATCGAGTTGTTGTTCCATTTCCTTGCGGCGTTTGACCTCGTCGCGATTGGTTCTTTTCAATGCTTCCAATGCGTCGGCATATTGGCCGGCGATCGCCAAATTGCGTCCCTTGGCAAGTTCATCGGGTTCGCCGTCGAACGAAATGCTGATGATCTCATTGACCGGGATCGTGGCCTCGATTGGATTCTTGTCGATTTTCACCTCGGTTGGCGAAATCTCCGTGATCTGGCCTCTCACGGTTTCTTTGTTATGGGTGCGGATCTGATCGAGCGACTCTCCCCTGGCCGACCAGCAGCAGACTACCAATGCGAGAGCGAATTGCATGTAGAATTTCATCGACTTCTCCTCCAGGGCAACTATGGGCTCGTCGGCGTGCCAGATTTCCCAGCGGCGGCCGACTTCAGGGGTTGTTCGAATTCCTTGAGCCCCGCTTCCGGTTCTTTCAGACCCCGCTGAACCAAACGCAGCAGGCTGTCATACCTTTGTTTCAAGTCAGCACTTCCTAACGCAGGATATTTCCTGTACAGCGATTGAATACCGGTCTTGGCGGCGGTCAATAGCGCGGCGGCCCGCGGCGGACCGAGCTTCATCGCAAGTTGATAACGGCACTCATACGATTTTAGCATGGCTTCAAAATAGGTAGTGGCGAGCTTGGGATTCGTGCCTGCACGGTTTCCCAGCTTCGACCAGCCCCAGATGACGTTTTCGTGGGTTTCTGGATTCGGCTGGTCGCCGATGACAGCTTTCGTAAGGAACTCTTCGGGCTTTTCCAACATCCCCCGGTCCTGAAGCGTCTGGGCAGCTTCGATTTGAGCTGTCAGCACGTTCGGTTGCTGAGTCAGGATTCCCACCAGCAGGGCGATCCCCTCATCGAACGCACCCATCCGCCGGTAGCATGTGGCCAGCCGCATCTGGACACCCAACTTTACTCGGTCGTTCGGCACGAATCCAGGCTTGGACGCTTCCGTCGCCAGAATCTGCTTGTAGGTATTCGCCGCCTGGGTGAAATAACCCTTGGCAGCCGGTGGCGTAGGCCGCGCACCGGTGTCCGCAGCGCTGCCGAGATTGAAAAACGTCTCGGCGACCCAGATCAAAGAGGAGTAGGTATTGCCAGGGCGAAGAGCTATCCGCGCGAGAAACTGTTCAAATGCTTCGGAGAGCGCCGCGCGGGCCTTTGGATCGTGCCGGACGCCGAGCAATTGCGATTCCAGATCTTTGCCCATGATGATATAGATCTGCGTGAGTCGGTCCGCGGCCAGGGAATCTTTCCCCACGGCCTTTTCCAGCAGATCCATCGTCGCTTCCGCACGCTTCATGGTCGTTTCGCGGCGCGATTGGTCGTTCTTGTACTTCGGCAGCACGCCGATGTAAGAGCGCAGGGCAACTTTGTAGGCTTCGGTGCGAAACGCCTGGGCCTTAGTATGCTCGTTGTTTGCTTCGATTAAGGTCAACGAGCCGACGTTCGGGTCATGGAGCCATTTCAGCGCGTCTTCAGGCCGGTTCGTATCGATGTAGATCTGGGCCAGATACAGCACTGCGCTAACCAGCGTGGAGTCGAGTTTTTTCCCCGTTTGCAACCTTTGGACGCCGGCGGCCAGAATCTTCTCGACTTTGTCCCGGATTTCCGCCAGCTTTTCGGAAGTGGGACGCGTCTCTTCCGGTTTCCGAAGTTCATTGAGATAGACCCGCCACAGACTGACGCCGACTCGGACTTCGGCATCGCCACGGGCGGGAGCAGCGGGAGGAATCTTTTCTAGATAGCCCAGGGCTGCGTCGATGTCTTCGTCTTGGATCGCGAAGTTCAAGAGCAAGAGCAGCGCTTCGATCGAGTCGTCGGTGTTCGGCCAGGTTTGAACGATGTAGCCGGCCAGCGAGCGAACGTGGTCCGCTTCAAACTGCCGATTTCCCTCAGCCGCTCCATATTCGGTGAGCCAGGCTTTTAGGGCGATCTTGGCTGCCGACCTGGCCCCTTGGGCGGCGGGAAAGTTGCGGGCCAGGTTCTCACCCATGACTGCCGCCGCAGGGTAGTCTCCTGCATCCAGGTAGAGATAGCTGAGCATGTAGTAGGCGAGCGTCAGATCGTTGACGGGTGCGTCGGAACCGGCCAGCGACAATGCCAGGCGATAGTAGCCAATGGCGATGTGCCGCTTTTCTTGGAGTTCCTTTTCCAATTCCTTTTTCTTTTCCGGCGATGCCTTGGACCAGGTATCGCTGACGATCTGCCATTGCTGGCGGGCCAGATTGCCTCGGTTGATGGCTTCCGCAAAAGTTTCCGGTTCCTTGGCCTTGAAGGTGTGCCCCATTTCCTCCAGAAGCCGGCGGGCTTCCAATTGAAACTCACCTCGATTACTGGCCACCGGTTCCGCCATTTTGGCGGCTTTGGCCAGCAGCGCGTCTTGTTCCGCTTTCTTCTGGTTGAGCGTGGCGGCCTTGAGCTTCAGAGCCTTGGCGCCGAAGAATTGCACCGCCAGCCATTCAGCCCGCCGCGCATCCTCCGGGCTGACCTTGGCACTGGCCGCTTGAATGGCCGCATCGTATTTGTTCGTGGCGATCCACGACTCGGTCGAGCTTCGGACCGCCTCGGCGTAGAGCAGGAAAAAGGGACGCTGCTGAAGTTCCTTCTCGCCAAACAGGGTCAAATCGGCAAAACAGGCCAGCGCCTTGCCGTGTTCTCCCAGCTCCTGCAGACACCGTCCCTGTTGCAGTCGCGAACGAAGTCCCGGCATGCGAGGCTCGTGCTTGACGTACATTTTTTCAAATTCGGAAGCCGCTTTAGTCAGTTGTTCCGTGCGCAGTCTGCTTCCTGGCTCATACGTTTTGGAAAGCTGATAGGTAATCTGGCACATCGACCACTCGGCGTTGTTGAGCTCCCGGCGCAGTTCTTCGCGCCGCTCGTGCTGTGCTTTTTCCGTCGGCGGGATGAGCTTGGGGAATGCGCTCAATTGCTCGAGAATCGAAGCTTGGGCCACGCTCAGGATCGTCCAGGCTCCCTGGTAGAGTGTGCGCGCCTCTTCGCGCAGCGCCTTGCTATCCGCCCCCGTCGCATCCGATTGTTTGACCTTCAATGCAGCCCGCGAACTCTTGATGTTGGCCAGTTGAATCTTGATGTTGTCACGCTGCTTGCTCTCGGGCGATTTCTTAAGGAACTCGTCAAACTTGCTCTCAGCTGCCTGAAACTGCTGTTCCGCTTGTTTGGCGTCTGTCAGCGTCGAAGAAGTAGCCCGCCTGCCGCAGACTTTCTAAAAACCGCTCGGGCTCCTCCTCGCCGCACAGGCGTGACGGGGCCGCGATCGCCAGGGCGAGCAATGCCAGACGCCACCATGTGCCGCGAGTCGGCATTCGATTGATTTCCTTCCAACGTAGCGAGCCGGTCTTATGTGGCGAGAGTTCGCCAGCGTCCAAGAATGTTCCTCATTCCAGGTTATATGGTTCGTAGTGCAGCATCAAGCCGGCGGCACTACCGAATGCCCCATTGCTCGGCGCGATCGACCAATCCCATCAGCCGGCGAAACGTCGGCTCTTCCGCAAGGGTGGGATGCGCGTCGGCCGCCACCTGGCGGATCCTTGCCCAGGAGTGTCCGCGGCCCGCCGCAAACTGCGATTGTCGCAACAACTCGGCTGTTTCCGCCGCGATCGCCGCCGCTTGAACCGAGGGGGGCGTTTCCAGCAGCGAGTCGGCCAGTTGCCAGCGAGTGATGCGACGAGTCTCCCGTCGCGTGCCGGGATGATGGGGATCGCGCCAGGTGACTTCCGCCGTGGCAACCAGGTCGTCACCGCCGCTGCGCAATTCCACTTCAAACAAGCCCGTGCAAACATCCCCGGCGCGCAGGGTTGCGTCGAGCGTAGCATGGTGGACTCCCAGCACAGAAGTCGCCTCATGCCCAAGCAGCCGGTAGGAGGCCACAGTGCGCGGATTGAAGGTAACGCTGAGCCGAACTTCGTCGGCAATGGCCGATTTCTTCGGTTGCGGTTTGCCCGGCTGTGCCAGCGAATCGCCTGCCACGACCGCTACCTGCATCAACCGCTGCTGGGATTGGCCGAAGGGAGAGACGCCGCCGGCGGTGCGCAGATCCAGCATCCCCGGAGCAGGCGGAGTGAACCCATAATCCAGTGCCGCGAGAAACTCTTCCGTGCGAGTCTCCTTTAGCAATCGACGAAGTGCCGCTTGGCGTTCGCTATTATTCAACTGCTTTCTATCCAGCAACGACCAGGCCGATTCAAAACTTTCGGTGCTGATCGTGGTTGGAATACGGCAGGTTAAAATCGAGGCGTCGCTGGCAGGCTGCATCGTCGGCGACAATGGAACCGAAGGGTGTACCCCGTGGGCTAGCAAAAACATAAGCAATTCTGGATTCTTCCAGGTCGGTGTCGCACCTTTTGCGACGGGGCCGGCGACTTGGATCGGCTGAGAAGTTGGCACGGGCAACGCCCCGAGTGTATTGGACAAAGACTCGGCCAAATCCCCGGGCAGTTCTCCGCCGCCGAAATGCTCATCGATGTGAGGATCGATGGGTTCCTTGAGCATCTGGTTGTTGGGGCCGCGAACATTCTGCGCCACAGCCTCGTCGAGTGCACTGTCCAGAATGACATTCGGACCCCACGGGGGTCTCTCGGATTTATCAGATCCTGGCAGTTTGAGGGATGAATCGACTATGGTGCCAGTTCCGGGTGGCGGCAAGACAGTTGTATCTCGGAGTGCGAAACCCAAGGCTAAAAGAATACAAGCGGAAAGAGTGACCGCAATCGCCGCCAGGGTCTTGCGGCGGGTGGCATAAGGCCGGAGTTTCGTCGCCAGCGCAGACGCTCTGGTTACGTAATTCTCGCGGGCTCCGTCGAGTTCAGTTTCAGGATCGGTCAGACAGGCTCGCAGTGCCGTTCGCTCCAGACGCTCGACAAAACCTTGCGGCACAGGTATGTCGCGCAGCCGCTCCTCTTCGAGCGGTTTCGCCCGTTCAATGGCCACGGCGCTGAGCCGTAGGTGAAGATTCGCGGGGACGGGCACGTCGCGCAGCGCCCGGTCGAGCGCGGCGTCGTCCATAACCGCGCCAACGGGCTGTGCGCCCTGCTTCAAACGTGAGATCAACCCCGTAGGCAAGGGAACTTCGCGGAGTTGAGCGTCGAGCATGTCATCGCTCAGGGCCGCCAACGCGCGTAGGCGATCCATCATTCCCCCCGGCAAGGGAACGCGACGCAGCTCGTCGTCGAGCCATTCGGAAGGTGTTTCGTTAAAGGAAGTCATGGTTGATTATTCGGCAGCCGTCAGCAGTGCTTTGCGGAGCCGCTCTCGGGCGCGACTCACGCGGGACAGTACAGTACCTAGCGGGATGCTCAGCAAGTCGGCTGCTTCTTGGTGTGTTAACTCGGCCACGACGACCAGCAGCAGGCACTCGCGTAACTCGGGGGTGAGTTGATCCAGCGCTCGCTGCATTTCATCGGTGTACTGGTCCGCCAGGGGGTCGGTTGGCGGAACTTCAATTTCAATCGGTCCCCCATCGGCCAACTGCGAGGGTTGGGGGCGGCCCCTCCAGCGATCGATGGCGCGACGCCTGAGGATCGCTGCCAACCAAGGCCTCTCGCCGCGCTTGTTATCGAAGCTGCCACGACTCTTCCAGGCCGATCGGTAGGCATCCTGCACGATATCTTCCGCGTCGTGCGCATTGCCAACCATGCGGTAGGCCATGCGATACAGCGAAGTACCGTGGTCCGTTACCATCCGCTGAAATTGGGCCTGCGACAGCGCCAAGCTCAAACTCCTCTCGCGCTAGGAAATCGTGGCGGGCAAGCCATCCTCAGCAATCTGATCTCGTATAAACATGTATACCGGCACAGACAGCAGGCCAACCAATACTTCGCACTCTGGGTAGGTGTTTATTCCCGAGGGTTTCCCACGGCCCTTTCGACGTCTATCGAAGGGACCGCCGCAACGCTCAAACTGTTGCCCCAACATGGTTTACCCGCTAGAACTGAGAGCACGCCCTTTACATCATAGCCGCTGCCTAAGTTCCTCGCGAATACGGCGAAAATGAGCGACTTTACCAAATGCTTGCATTCCACCTCCGGGGGGGCTATAGTCACCAAATTGCCCCTTCGCCGGTGGGGGCAGCAATTCTCAAGTTGAGCTAGGATCCACGCTAGACAAAGCACTGCCAACCTTTCCGCTGACTCCTGGGGAAATCGCCTCCTTGAGTGTGGAAATGTTGGCATTTTTTATTGCCACGGTTGGAGGGAGAGGCAAATGACGTGAGTCAACATCTATGGGGCAAAGAATTCCGGGAAATCGAAAATGCGAATTCTGAAATTGTCAGTTCTCTTAATTTTCATCGCAATCACCCGTCCCTGTTCGGGAACGATCATTGCCTACACATTTCAAGGAACCGTCTCTTCGTCACTGGGCAACCCTTACGGACTATCGATTCCGGGGGCGACTAGTGTTTCAGGGCAATTTGCGTATGACCCGACCAGTACGGGCACGTTCGTCTCCGCAAATGCCACTAAATATCTTCAACACCAGACCAATGGTTTTATAGCGCACTTTGGGAGCAATGAAATTCGTGGGAGCGATTACCTAGTAACTGTTTCCAACGGTCTTACATCACCAAACAGGGACCAGTTCGATATCAGCTTTCGCAACGACCCCTTGCTTACCGGTAAGTCATTGTATGTCAACAACGATGCGAAAACCCCAGCAACCGCGCTATTGGTGGTGAGCCTCCGCTTTCCCAACACTGAAATAAACAGCACATTGATCCCGACAAGCCTTGATCCCAGCCATTTGACGGTGGCAGCCAGCAGCAGCCTTTTGGGTGACTCCGCTTCGCCGAAGATATTTTTCACGATCCAGAGTATTGCCCAGTTGCAGTTGCCCGATGCCGTTCCAGAACCTAGTGCGATGGCACTCTCGCTTGTGGCGATGGCGGGGGCCATAAGCTTATTGCGAATGTATCGAGGGCGACTTAAGGAGTAATTTCCGTTACTTTTCGACAGTCGAGGGGGCTGCCGTGCCACAGGAATGTAGGCCAGTTTGGAGGAGGCCGGGACAACGTGAAGTCCCGGTAACTCCAGGCATAACACGCCTCAGCAGGCTATCACCCCGGGCTTGCTTGCGATGTGCCGGCTTCACGCTGGTAGAGATGCTAATCGTCATCGCGGTCATCGGGATCCTTATTGCCCTTCTGCTCCCTGCCATGCAAGCGGCGCGGGAGTCGGCCCGGCGAATTAAATGCGCCAACAATCTCAAGCAGATCGGCGTTGCATTACTCAACTTTGAGAACGGACGTGGCCACTTGCCCGTCGGAGCAGAGAACCGGCAGAGTTTTGGCGCATCTTGGTGGGTGCCGGTGTTTCCCTATCTGACGCACTCCTCGGCGATGGATAAATTCAATTCCTCGGCGACGAATTGTGGCGATGCTTTACTCAACTCCGTGAACGCGCAGGCGGCCCACAAGTTGATCGAGCCTTCGATGCTCTGTCCATCCAGTCCCTTGGCATCCACCCGGATGGTAGGGACGGTGCAACTGATGTTGCCCTCCTATGTTGGCGTCTCCGGCGCGTCCAACTACGACGGTTTTCCAGAGAGCCGCGTTTCGACCTGTTGCGCGCCGTTCAATAATGGGCAGATTTCATCAGGAGGCGTACTCATTCCCAATCGGGCGGTTCAACTTCAGGAGGTGCGGCGGGGACTGACGAATACTTTGGCCGTGGCAGAATGTTCGGACTACGCCTATACAACGACTGGCCAGAAACAGCAGATTGACGGCGCTTTTCCGTTGGGATGGATCGCAGGAACGGCCGCCAACGGGACGCCTCCAAGCTACACTACGGGTTCCCCGGTGCAGCCGAGCTTCAATATCACCACTATCCGCTACCAACCCAATATGCGCAACTACAATTCGCCCGGGATCTACATCAACCATGGCCCGAACCATCCTCTGGCATCGCCCCATCCGGGAGGCGCTCACGGCCTGATGCTGGGTGGCTCCGTGGAATTCCTCAGCAACGATATTGAGCTCGACGTGCTGAAAAAGATGGCCACGCGTGACGGCAGTTGAAATTCTGCCGAATATGGCCGCACTTTGAGAAAAATATCGCTTATTCAATCGTAGCGATGTCGCAGTCAGCGACATTTGTACGATTGAAGTACTAGTCCGGCTGCCTACTTCTCGTGGCAGCGTTTTGAACCGTCTCTTAAGGGAGGAATATCATGAAGATCAGTTGGACAGCGGGATTGCTCGTGTTTTTGCTCTCACTCGCAGGAACCAGCGTTGCACAATCGCAAACGAAGGGAGGCCACCTTTGTCCACTTTTTTCCATTTTCGACTATCCGCCCGATGCGCTGTATTACTGTGACTATTTTACGTACACGACAATGTGCGAGTGGCAGGACGTCGGATATTATTTCGGACAATTCACGACACCCGTTCCGTGGGTTACATGTACAGATGACTGTACTCCCGCCAAAGTCAGACCGTCGAAAACGTATCCTGGCTTGGGGAGTAAAGTTCCTTTGGACTACATGCCTACGCATCCGCCGGCGGCCCCCAGACCTGCCCCGGAAACTCCTGACTCGCAGAGTACCCTGTACATCAACAAATTGCGCAGCAGTCACTACATCAAATTTACCTATGAAGGGGAGCGATTCGCCAAGGTGATCGAGTACCGACTGAAGCGGCCCGGGAAAGTGAACTGCAAGAAGTGCGAGGAAAACAAGAGCGAGAGCCACTGGGAATCAAAATTTGTCGCCTTCGAGTGTGAAACGCCGGGCGAGGAACAAGAGGTCTCTAGAGTTTTCCATTTCGATGAGGTAAAACCCAATCCCTCTCCCTCCGTAAAGCGAGGGGATATCAACTACGAAACCGGCACGGGAGAAATGGGGCCAGTCCTGATTTTGCTTGCTCGACCCGAGGCGCGCAAGGAAAAGAAATAGCATGTCATTTGTGTGCGCCGTAATACGCCAAGAGCCCGGTTCGCCGGGCTCTTGCTTTTTCGCAACTACGGCGTGGAAAGGAACCGCGGGCTCGCACTACGCACACAACGGAACCCGACACCAGGCTTGGTGCGATACCGCTCGATGCCAAAACCAGTATTCGGGTCGCGATGCTCAGGCGCCGCCGACGGGTTCCCATCTACGACCGCCATGTCCCCTCCCTTGATAATCCGGTATAAGGAAATCTGCGGTATGTTGAGATTCGCGAATGCTCCTTTGTTCTGCTCCGCCGGCCCCAAAGCGGTCGTGGTCCATTCGGCGACATTCGAATATAGCCCGGCAATAGGCATGGCATGGCCCACACGATCGCACTCTGGCGTCCCCGCCGGCCCAAACTCGGTTTGTGCGAAGTCAACATCAGTACAGGTTTTCATTTTCGGCTGTAAAGCGGCAGAGACGTATTCGCCGACAGTCGGCAGCCGCTTTCCCATCATTTCGGCATAATCGCAAGCACTGTCAAAATCGACCGTGATGGCATGGTCGAGCAATACTTTACGCTGCAAGTCGCCGTTCTTCCGAACTAGACAGGCGGGACAGTCGCCATACGTCAGCTCCCGGACATCCACATAAAATGGTAGCTGGCGCGGTGCAACACTGAGCTCCGTAGCCTTGCCGACATTGGGGTCAACCCACGCCATCCCTTCCGTTACATTGAGATCGGGAATGTTAATCGTATTTAAGACGATGCCCTCGCCACTGCGGTGCCATCCTCCTGTGCGTTGGTTGACGATTTCGCTCGAATCCTTGGGGACACGGCGGTAGACTTCATGAAACCGTCCGTCGTCGAGGGCCGCAACAACGAGGTAATCCCCGGGCTTGATTTCAGCATTTACCGGGCTGCGCATTGTCGGATACACCGCCTTCTCGGCCTCCGGCTCTTGCGTCGATGGATGCAATGGGACGAAGACGACACGTGCGCCGGGAGGTTTGGTTTCCAAGGTGATGGGAATCAGGCCCTGAAGCGACCGGTTCTCTCGGGCCAGTACGCCTG
The DNA here is from genome assembly GCA_021413705.1 of Planctomycetota bacterium. Classification (GTDB taxonomy): domain Bacteria; phylum Planctomycetota; class Planctomycetia; order Pirellulales; family UBA7805; genus JAIOPX01. The sequence goes on from JAIOPX010000173.1 coordinate 17,302, forward strand.
CAAAACCGAAGGCGGCAATCGAAAGCAGCCCCAGCATAACGGCCACCGCCGCAGCAGGTCGCTTGCGGACGAGGCGGGCCGTTTTTTCCAGCAGGCTGGGGCGGCGGCCTAAAATGGGATCGCCGCGCATGAACCGCGCTAAATCGGCCGCCATTGCTTCCGCGGTCGCGTAGCGGCGCGAGGGTTCCTTTTCCATGGCCTTGAGACAGATCGTCTCCAGATCGCGCGGGATGTCGCGGCGCAACGACCGGGGAAGCGGAGGACTGTCGTCGAGCACGGCGCGCAGCACGGCCGTCGGTGTATCGCTCGTGAACGGCGCCTTGCCCGTCAACATCGTGTAGAGGATCGCGCCCAAGGCGTAGACATCGGCCCGGCGGTCCACATGCGCCGAATCGCCGCGGGCCTGTTCCGGTGACATATAAGCCGGCGTGCCAAGCGCGAACCCATCGAGCGTCAACTGCAAGGTGTCGTCCGTCCACTTGGCGATGCCGAAATCAACAACGTGCGGGCTGCCGTCGGCACTGAGCAGAATGTTGCTTGGCTTGAGGTCGCGATGCACGATGCCGTGCTCGTGGGCATGGTGGAGTGCCTCGGCCAATTGGGCGCACACTTCTGCCGCGCGATGCAGCGGCACCACACGGTTCGCGAGCCACTGCTGAAGGCTCTGCCCCTCGATGAAATCAGAAACGATAAAGGCGAGGTGCCCATCACGGCCGACCTCGTGGACCGAGACGATATGGGGGTGATTCAATTGACCGGCTGCCCGGCCTTCGCGAAGAAAGCGATGCAGTTCCTGCTCGCTGAGTTGTCGATTGCGAGGAATCTTGATCGCTACGGTTCGCTTCAAGCGCGAGTCCCAGGCGCGCCAGACTTCGCCCATCCCGCCGGTGCCCAGTTTTTCCTGTAACTGGAAGTGGGCAATGCGCGATGGAACTTCTTCCATAGCCCCGGGCTCCGCCCGGGGGTTATCTCTGGGGCTACTTCCCGGTTCAGAAGAGACCCCCGGGCAGAGCCCGGGGCTATGGGAAGTGGTCAACCCGTGCTTGAAAGCGATGGTTTCGATGACGTCGGAATACTCGGGAAACTGCGACAGATACTGCCGATAGGTTGCATGCGATCCCGATTCCGGGCGGAGTTCCAGTTCCACCTGCATCAACTCTGCGAACACAGTGCCGCGCAGCGGGCCTTCGCACTGCTCGAGATAGTCCCCTATCCGGGGCTCTTCTCCCCGGCGCAGTGCGTCTTCAAACGCATCGCACAGCACGTCGATCTCAGCAAGCGACCACTCACTTGCGATCGCTACGCCTTGGGTCACTCGACTGTTCGACATCGCTAACCTCCTGCTCCCATCGGTTGCGAATAAGTTGCAGTTTTCGTTCGACGCTCCGCTTGCTGATTTCCAACGCGCTGGCGACTTCGTCGTTAGTGTACCCTTCGATGCGGGCGTTGGCAATCTTTTTCAGGCGATCGTCGGGCAATAATTCAATCAGGCGGCGATGCTCCTCCTCCAGGATCACCAGAAACTCCGGAGTTGGGTCGTGCCCGATGAGGTCGTCCAATGAGAATACCTGGCTCGGATGGGAGTCTCCCGTCAACTCCGTTTCGCATACGACCAGCCCGGCGCCTCGCTTCTCGGCCATTTCGCGCCGAATATGGTCCACCACCTTCATGCGGGTAATCGCGAGCAGCAGCCACCATAAGTCGTCGCGGCCGTTGATCTTATCGAGTCGTCCGGCGGCAGCGCCGCGGCATAAGGAGTGGAATACGCTTTGAGCAATGTCCTCTTCGTCCGCCACGCGTTTCGAAACCCCTCGCAAACGCTGGCGGGCCAAGTTGGTCAGACGCGAGGAATACCGTTGCCAAAGTCGCTGAATATCCTCGGCTTCGCCCTCTTTCAGGCCGGCAATCCACCTGCTGATGCTCGACGAATCATCCATCGATCATTTACCCATGCATCCTGTTGCACGCATCTATGCGGCAAACTGCCTTCCACGAATGTTTCTGCTCTAAATGCTTGCAGCACAATAGTATACGAAGGGGAGGGTGTCGTCGTCAAAGCGCCGATCGGTAGGCGTAGATGCCAACCGGAAGCGTCGGCCGACGAGGAAAGTCTACTCAGGTGGAAAATATTGGCGGGCTTTTAGATCTGCTAGCGGTTGATAACTAGATGAGTACTGGAGCTTGCGCGGCGGCGCAGGATGATCGCCGCGCGCACACGATGTGAACCCCTTCTGTTGAAGTGGTGCGCCGGATGAATGGTGTTTTACAGAAAGGAAACACACCATGAACGCGGAGCGAATTCACCAGAACAAATTGTATGTCGTCCGAGGTCGAGGAGTGGCGCGGTGCGTGATGCCGGGCGGACCCTCAACGCGGCCAACCATGATGTGGCTCTACGAAGAGCCCGTGGCGCCAGATGATGTCTTGCGGGAAGCAGCTAAAGACGATGTTCCCCTAAGATTTCATAAACTCTTGTTTACATCAGGCGCACCATGATCACCATTGTTCGGAGAAACCACATGGGGCCGGCACGAAACCAACGTCAGAAACGCACTCCGCCTTGGGCGCCGGTAGTCGGACTGTTCGTTGTTGGACTGTTGGTTGTCGTGCTGGCGGCATGGGTGTGGAGTGGAATGCACGGAGCGGCCAACGAAGCATTTGAGCAAATCACCGATTCCATGCCACGACAACAAGTGGAAAGCATCTTGGGGGCAGGAACGGTTGTCGTCAGCCGGGTGGAGCACATCGGCGCGACGTCCGCAAAAATCGAAGTCCTGGAATGGCAGGCCGCCAATGGCCAGCAGCGGATTCGAATCGAATTTGTGGACGATCAGGTTCTTACCAAGACGGTCCACGAGCATTGAGGCCGTTTTGAACCGTTTGCCAGGAGCAGCCTCACTCCGCGGTGAAGCGGTAGCCCACGCCTTGCTCGGTCATGAGATAGCGAGGTTGTGCAGGGTCCGCTTCGATCTTTCGCCGCAGACCGGCCATGAACACGCGCAGGTAATGCGTCTCACGCACTTGATGCGGCCCCCACACTTCTTGCAGCAGAAACCGATGAGTCAACACCTTCCCTGCATGGAGAACCAGCGTAGCCAGCAACTTATATTCGATCGGCGTCAAGTGAATTTCTTGATCCGCGACGAAGACTCGACGACCCGGCAAATCCATTCTTAAGTCACCCGTGGTGAAAACCGCGTCGGCGGGACCGGATACATGGGATGCGTGGCGCAGCGCCACTCGAATCCGCGCCAGTAATTCGGCTGTGCTGAAGGGTTTTGTCAGGTAATCATCGGCACCGTTGTCTAACGCCTGTACTTTCTCCTGTTCCTGGTCTCGGGCCGAAAGGACAACCACCGGTGCAGTGAGCCATTCTCGCAATTGACGCAGAACCTCGTGGCCGTCCATATCGGGCAGGCCAAGATCGAGAAGCACCAGGTCGGGGGGCTGCTCTTTGGCCACACGAATCGCCTGTTGGCCGGTTTCGGCCTCCAGAAGGCGATAGCCTTCGTTCGCCAAAGACGTTCGCAAAAACCGGCGAATGGCCAATTCGTCTTCGATCAGCAGCAACAATGGCGCGGGTGTGGACATGTGAGAGTGCTTAGGAAACCGATGCCTCATCCAGGGTAATTTGCGGAGGTTTTTCCTCGCATGGAAGGGAGATCGCGAATTCCGCTCCCCCCTCCGCGCGATTGCCAGCGGTAATCTGGCCGCCGTGTGCCTGGACAATACTCTTGCAGATTGCCAGCCCCAGGCCCACCCCGCGCCTGCTGTCGGGCGTGGAACTTCCGCCCCGAAAGAACTTTTCAAATACCTGGTTTTCCGTTCCGGGAGGGAATCCTGGGCCGTTATCGGATACTCGAACCAGCACCCGGTGTGGCGACTCCTTGGCAGTGATGGTAATGCATGTGCCGGGCGGCGTATAGCGAATGGCATTTTCCAACAGATTCGCGAAAAGTTGCTCGATCAATATGCCGTCCAGCGAAAGCAAACGCAGATTGTCGGGGATTTCCACTCGAACCTGGTGCTCGGTCAATTCCCGGCGTAATTGCACCAAGGCCGAGCCAACAAGTTCCTCTAGTACATGCCACTGCTTGTTCAGGCGAATGGAACCGGACTCGAGTCGGGTGATATCAAGCAGATTGTCTACTAAGCGGGTCAGTCGCTTGGCCTCGTCGCAAATACCGGTCAACAATTCTTTTCGCGAGTCGTCACCGTCCGAACTCGCAGACCCTTCCAGCAGACTGGAAGCGGCTCCGCCAATTGCGGCCAGCGGAGTTCGTAGATCGTGCGATACGGAACTCAACAACGAGCTGCGCATTTGTTCGGCCTGGGCTTGGAGTTGTGATTCCTCCGCGCTGAGCACCGACTGGTCTCGCTCGATGGAGAGGGCAATCAGGCTTGCGCACGATTCCAAGAGTCGCCGTTGCTCGGGATCGAGCAAACGCCCGGGATCGTGGGGCTTGATGCCCAGGGCGCCAATGGTGCGCTGTGAGCCAATCAACGGGACAAACAGGGCCGTGGCATTGGGGAGCGTGTCGGTGCCCGCTCCGGCCGTTTGATCGTGCTCGGCCACCCATTGTGCCACGACCGAATTAACTTCCTGGCCAGCAATGTTAGTTTCTTCACCAAACCGCAGCTTCGCTGGGCCGTTCGTCTGCCGCAGGTAAATGACAATTTCGCCATCGAAGACCTCGCGGAGTTGTTGTCCTGCGGTGCGAATCAGAAATTCGACGCCGGCGATCTGACTCAATTGTCTGGTGAAACGATAGAGGGCGGCCGTTCGATTGACTTGCTGCTGTGACGACTGCAATTGCTCGCGCAATCGTGATGTCAGACTGCTGATGAAGAGGCCGATGCCCAGCATGACGGCGAAAGTAAGAAAGTATTGCGCGTCGTGTACACTGAAGGTCAGGTGAGGCGGGACGAAGAAGAAATCGAATATCAGGACGCTCGCAATGGAGGCGACGACTGCCGGCCATCGTCCGAAGCGTGCCGCCACAAAGGCCACGCCCAGGAGAAATGCCATCACGATATTCGCCTCGGCCAATTGCGAGGCATGGAAGATCCACGCTAGGCCGCCGCAGATTGCGATGACGGCGGCTGTCGCCAGGTACTGTTTTCCTTCGAAGGGCAATCGTGTTGCCGGGGGTTGCCCGCGGGTTGGGCCTTCGGATTCTCCTTGGATGACGTAGATGTCGATTTCGCCGCTGCTTTCCAAGAGTTGATCGACCACCGAGTGCCGCAGCAGCCGTTTCCAGCGAGGAACCGCCGTCTTGCCGACGACGATCTTTGTGACGTTTCTCGATCGGGCATGATCGAGAACAGTTTGAGCCACGTTCTCGCCGACCAGCGTATGCGTTTCCGCTCCCAATTGCTCCGCCAGTCGTAGATGCCCCGCTATTCTTTGTTGATGTGACTCTGAACTTGCCGTTTCTCCTGGAGTTTGCACAGCCACCGCCAGCCAGTCTGCGCCAAAGGCCGCCGCCATGCGCTTGGCCGTGCGAATGAGCTTGGCCGATGTGGGGCTAGGGCCAATGCAGACCAGCAGACGTTCGGAAGCAGCCCAGGGATTGGTTGCAGACTTGGCTTGTCGGGCCTCATCCACGTCGCGGCGAAGACGATTGGCCGCCTGCCGAAGAGAGAGTTCGCGCAAGGCGACCAGGTTGGACCGTTGAAAGAAATTGCCCAGGGCGCGCTGGGCCTGATGCGGAATGTAGACCTTGCCGGCGTGGAGCCGCTCGATCAATTCCTCGGGTGTAATATCAATCAATTCCAGATCGTCCGCCTGCTCGAACACGGAATCCGGCAAGGTCTCGCGAATCGCGATTCCGGAGATCTGAGCTATTACATCGTTGAGGCTTTCGACGTGTTGCACGTTGAGGGTCGTATAGACATTGATGCCGGCTTCAAGCAGTTCCGCCACGTCTTGCCAGCGTTTAGCGTGCCGCGACCCTTCGGCATTGGTATGAGCCAGTTCATCGACCAACAGTAGCGCAGGATGCCGGGCGAGTGCCGCATCGAGATAGAACTCCCGTAGCGTTACACCTCGATATTCAATCTGCCGCGTAGGAATCGCTTCGAGCCCCGCAAGCAAGCTTTCCGTCTCCGATCTGCCGTGCGGTTCGACATAGCCGACGACCACTTCCACGCCTGCGGCCTGTTCGCGACGGGCGGCCTGAAGCATGGCATAGGTTTTTCCAACGCCGGCCGCATAGCCGAAGAAAATCTTCAGTTTGCCTCGCTGCCTGCGTCCCTCGTCGGCTTGCACGCGAGCCAGAAGTTCGTCAGGACTAGGTCGGTCGTCATTCATGCTTTGCATTCTATAACTCTACGCCAGATTGTGTCGCGTTTCATTATTTCGACGTTATCGTATCAAGCGCCAGGTTCAGTTGCAGCACATGGACGCGGGGTTCGCCAAGCAATCCGAAGGTCCGCCCTATCGTGTGTGCCGACACAAGTTGACGGATCGTATCAGGTGGTATATTCCGTGCTTGGGCTACTCGAGCGACTTGGTATTCGGCCGCCGCTGGGCTGATATCGGGGTCGAGCCCGCTGGCCGAGCTTGTAGCCAGATCGACAGGCACATTTCCCGCTTGACTCGGATGCGCGCGTCGAAGGATTTCGATCCGGGCGCGCACCGACTCCATGAGGGCCGGATTGGTTGGGCCCAGGTTCGAGCCGCTCGAAACGGCCGCATTGTAAGGAACTGGTCCTGTTGCAGATGGACGTCCCCAGAAGTAGCGAGGATCGTCGAAGGACTGGCCGATCAGTTCCGATCCGATAGCAGAATTGCCACGCATAACGATAGACCCGTTCGCTTGATGCGGGAAGACGGTCTGCGCCACCGCGGCAACCAGCGCCGGATAGACGCCGCCCGTAAGCACCGTCATGAGAAGGAATATCACACACGCCGCACGCAAATGAGCTTTCATGGTAGTCTCCTAGGCGACACGCAGTGCCACCAAAATAACGTCGATCACTTTGATGCCAATAAACGGTACGATTAGCCCTCCCAAGCCATAGATCAACAGATTGTCCCGTAATAGTCGCGCCGCCCCGACGGCGCGATACTTTACGCCGCGCAGCGCCAAGGGAATCAGCAACACGATGATCAACGCATTGAAAATAACGGCCGAGAGAATGGCCGTGCCCGTGTTGAGCCGCATTACGTTGAGTGTTTCAAGCACCGGATAGGTGCTGGCAAACGCCGCCGGAATGATGGCGAAGTACTTGGCCACGTCGTTGGCCAGGCTGAATGTGGTCAGCGAGCCTCGCGTAATCAGCAGCTGCTTGCCGATTTCCACAATCTCGATCAGCTTGGTCGGGTTGGAATCGAGATCGACCATGTTGCCGGCCTCCTTGGCGGCCTGCGTGCCGGAGTTCATGGCCACCGCCACATCGGCCTGGGCCAAGGCCGGCGAGTCGTTCGTCCCGTCACCTGTCATGGCGACTAATCGCCCACCTGCCTGATAGTCGCGAATCATCTTGAGTTTTGCCTCCGGCGTCGCCTGGGCAAGAAAATCATCGACTCCAGCCTCGGCGGCGATGGCGGCGGCCGTCAGCGGGTTGTCCCCCGTGATCATCACGGTCTTGATGCCCATTCGCCGCAATTCGATAAACCGCTCCTTGATTCCTCCTTTGACGATGTCCTTGAGATAGATGACGCCCAGGGCTTCCGGGCCATCAGCGACGACCAGCGGCGTGCCGCCCCTTTTGGCGACGTCATCGATCGTGTTTTGCACTTCCGCCGGGATCTGACCTCCTTGCGAACGAATGAAGGCGACAATCGCATCGCCGGCTCCCTTGCGGATCTCGCGGCCATCCATGGAGACGCCGCTGATTCGCGTTTGGGCGGTAAAGGGGATGAACGTGGCATTGAGTTCATGGACGTTGCGAGCCCGCAGCCCATACTTTTGTTTAGCCAGGACAACAATGCTGCGCCCTTCCGGCGTTTCGTCGGCTAAGGATGCCAGTTGCGCGGTGTCGGCCAACGTCGTGATGGAGATGCCCGGAGCGGGGATCAATTCCACGGCCTGCCGATTGCCAAGCGTGATGGTGCCTGTTTTATCCAGCAGCAGCACATCCACATCACCAGCGGCCTCGACCGCCCGCCCGGAGGTTGCAATGACATTGGCCTGGATCATCCGGTCCATGCCGGCAATGCCGATGGCGGACAACAAACCGCCAATCGTAGTCGGAATAAGGCAGACCAACAGCGCGACCAGGACCGTGATGGATATCGCGTGCCCCTGCCCTGCCGCGCGGACGCTATAGGCCGAAAATGGCAAGAGTGTCACGCACACGACGAGAAAGATGATCGTCATCGCAGCCAAGAGAATGTTCAGCGCAATCTCGTTTGGAGTCTTCTGACGCTTTGCCCCTTCGATCAGCGAAATCATGCGGTCCAAAAAAGTTTCGCCAGGGTTGGCCGTGACACGCACTACCAGCCAATCGGAAAGCACGCGGGTGCCACCGGTCACGCTGCTGCGGTCGCCTCCGCTTTCGCGGATCACCGGCGCGCTCTCCCCGGTAATTGCGCTCTCGTCCACCGACGCAACTCCCTCGATAACTTCCCCGTCGGCAGGTATGACATCGCCCGCCTCGACGAGCACGACGTCTCCCTTGCGCAGGCTGGATGCCGGGGCGTCTTGAGTGGCGGCGCCATAGCGCGGCTCGCGCAGTTTCTTTGCGGCCACGTCGCGCCGTGTTTGGCGGAGCGCATCGGCCTGGGCCTTTCCACGGCCTTCGGCCATGGCTTCGGCGAAGTTGGCAAACAGCACCGTGAACCACAGCCACGCGGAGATGGCAAAAATGAAGCCAGCGGACTCCGTTCCAGGCACTAGCAACGCATGAATCGCCAGTGCGCTGGTCAGTAGACTTCCCACGAATACCGTAAACATGACGGGATTGCGAGCCTGGAAACGTGGGTCGAGCTTTTTGAGCGATTCGATCATCGCTTGTCGAAGGATTGGCAAGTCGAACAGAGGTCGTGCTTTATGTGTAGTCATGACGGATTCCTCGACTCTTGATACTCAGCGGGCAACCATTTGCAATTGCTCGACGATGGGCCCCAGGGCCAAACTCGGAACGAAACTTAGTGCGCCCACGAGCAGCACGGTCGCCACCAAGAACACTACGAACAGGGGCGAATGGGTGGGCAATGTACCGCTCCCTGGAGGCGAGTATTTCTTGCGGGCCAGCGAACCAGCCACCGCCAGCGTAGGGATGATGAGCCAGTAGCGGGCGATCAGCATCGCCAGCCCCAATGCGGTGTCATAGAACGGCTCGTTGGCCGTCAGCCCGGCAAAGGCGCTGCCGTTGTTGTTGCCAGCCGAGGAAAATGCGTAGAGGACTTCGGAGAAGCCATGCGAGCCGGGATTGTTCAACTGCGTTTTAACTTCGCCGCTATCGGACTTGTAACTCAATCCTGGGCCGACCACTGCCACGGCGGTGCCAATCAATACCACCAGCGGCGGGATCAGAATGATCAGCGAGGCCATCTTCATCTCAAAGGCTTCGACCTTCTTGCCCAGGTATTCGGGTGTACGTCCCACCATGAGTCCGGCGATGAAGACAGCCACGATGGCGAACATCAACATGCCGTAGAGTCCACTGCCAACGCCTCCGAAAACCACTTCGCCCAGTTGAATGAGCCAGAGTGGAAGTAGACCCCCCAAGGGCGTAAATGAATCGTGCATCGCGTTGACACTGCCATTGGAGGCGGCAGTCGTGGCACACGCCCAGAGCGCGGAATTGACGATGCCGAAACGGGTTTCTTTGCCTTCCATGTTGCCGCCCGGTTGCCCGGCCGTGGCTTCTTGATCTGCCCCGAGGCGGCTGAGCGCCGGATTGCCTGCCTGCTCGGCCGCAATCGTGCCCATCGTCACGGGTACAAAGATCAGCGTCATGGCCGCCAGGACTGCCCAACCTTGGCGGCGATCTCCGACGAGAACGCCAAACGTGTAACACAATGCCGCGGGAATCAGCAGGATCGACAGAAGTTCCAGAAAGTTCGACAGTGGCGTCGGATTCTCAAACGGATGAGCCGAGTTGACGTTGAAAAATCCACCACCATTGGTTCCCAGTTGCTTGATGGCGATTTGCGATGCGGCCGGCCCCAGGGGCAGCGTCTGTTGCGTGACAGGCTTGCCATCGGCGTCCTTCAACGCCTGGAGCAGCGAGACTTGTTGATAGGGACGGAAAGACTGCACCACTCCCTGGGATACGAGGGCGAAACCGAGAACGAGCGACAACGGCAGCAGGATATAGAGCGTCGAACGGACCAGATCGACCCAAAAATTGCCGATCGTGTCGGCGGAGCGGCGCGCCAGTCCCCGCACCAGGGCGATGAGAACCGCCATGCCGGTCGCGGCCGATAGGAAATTCTGGACGCCAAGCGCCACCATCTGGGAAAAGTTGCTGAGCGTCGCCTCGCCGCCGTAGCTCTGCCAGTTCGTATTGGTCGCAAAACTGACCGCCGTATTGAAGGCCAGGTGAGGGCTGAGAGCCGGAAACGATTGAGGGTTCAGCGGCAATCGATCTTGCATTCGCAGCACAACATAGACGAACAGCAGCCCGATGGAGTTTAATAGCAACACCGCGAAGGCATATGCTTTCCAGGTCATCTCTTGTTGGGGATTTACCCCTGCGAGTCGATAGAATCCACGCTCGAACCATCCAAGGAATCTATTGAGTCCGCAAGGCTCTCCGTTATAAACGCGGGCCATGTAGGTACCTAGCGGCTTGACCAAGGCCAGCAGTACAAGCAAATATAGGCTCAACTGAATCCACGCATTGGCGGTGTTCATGAGAACCACTCCGGCTTCAACAAGGCTACGGTCAGATAGGCAAATAACCCTGCTGCGATGAGCAAGGCAACGATTTCAGGGATGCCGCTGGTCACTTTCCACCTCCCCAGAGCCACCCGCAGAGACTCATAAGACCCAGCGAGGCGACTCCGAAACAAGCCAGCACGATCAGAAAGAACATGTCGTTCATGGTTGAACCTCCGTGGTTTTCGTCACCAACTGAATGCTAGCCGAGATCGACATCAAAGAGGGGTTAAGATAGGTTGGCGGCGCGTTAAGAAAGTATCAAAATTGTGAAGGTGACTCATGAATCGCCGAATTAAATGGGCTCGCACTCTCTTGACGCTATCCGTCATCTGCTCGCTTGCCGCGATATCTTCTGCACAAGAACCTGCGGAGAATGTCCGCTGGCGCAAAGTGACCATCAACGACCAGTCGCAGTTTGAAGCCTGCGGAGTGGCGGATTTCAACGGCGATGGGAAGCGGGACATCTTCTGTGGCGACTCGTGGTATGAAGCCCCCGCCTGGACGCGGCACAAGGTTCGCGATGTTCCCCCCAGCGCCAATCCACATTACTACGAAGACTTCGCCGATTGCCCATTGGATTGCAATGGCGACGGCCGGCCCGACATCGTCACCTGCAATTACTTCGGCCGCCGCGTAGGCTGGGTGGAGAATCCCGGCGGCGATGCCACCGCGCCGTGGAAAGAACACTTGATCGAAACACCCGGCAGTAGCGAGACGGGTGAGCTAATCGATCTCAACAACGATGGCCGCCTCGATTTTCTTCCCAATGTTGGGAATACAGTCGTGTGGTATGAACTGGTCGAGCAGAAGCCCAAGGTAGTTTGGAAAAAACATGTGCTAGGGCCGGAAGGGGCTGGTCACGGAATCGGCGTGGGGGATATCAATTCCGACGGGAGGCTCGACGTCATTACGCCGAAGGGCTGGTATCAACAGCCCCTGAAAGCTGATACCGAGCGCTGGGTATTTCACAAAGAGTTTGATTTGGGAGCGGCCAGCATATTTATTCTCGGCCGTGATATCGACGGAGACGGCAAGACCGACATCGTGTGGGGCATGGGGCACAACTACGGACTGTATTGGCTGAAGCAATCGACCGACGCCAAGGGCCAACGCATTTGGACCAAACACGATATCGACACCAGTTTCTCTCAAGTCCACACGTTGCTCTGGGCCGACCTGGAAGGGACCGGGACTCCGCAACTCGTGACCGGCAAGCGCATCTACGCGCACGAGACTGAGCCGGGAGCGACCGATAAGCCATGTATCTACTACTTTAAGTTCGATCGCACGGCTAAAGCAGGCCAAGGAACGTGGACACGGCACACGATCTACGAAGGAGAGCCGGCGATGAATGCACCTGCCAAAGCCCAGGATCGTTGGGCTTTGAAAGATTTTCCGCGAGGCTCGGCCGGCACGGGGCTACAGATGCCGGCGATTGATATCGACGGAGATGGGGATGTGGATTTGATCTGCCCAGGCAAATCGGGGCTGTATCTGTTTGAGAACTTGCGTAAGTGAAATGGGTTGGGCTTCCTGTTGGAATCCAGGCTTTAGCTTGCTTATCGATAAGCAGCCTGGAACCTGGGCACCAACAGTAGGCAAAATCATCGCGCGGAGCGTGATGGATACTTTCTGGCTAGCAATACCAAGCCGAACATTCCTGCGGCTGCCAGCCAGATTGTCGCTGGCTCCGGCACGGCCAATTCCTGAGCCTCCAGCACGGCCTGATAAGCGTTGATGATGCCGTAGCCTTCTAGGTAAAAGGCCGTGTCGGGATTGTTGGCCCGGCTGGCAGTGCTAAACAGGATTTGGCGTATCTGAGGCACAGTCAGGTTGGGGTTTGCATCGAGCATCAGCGCTATCGTAGAGGCCACCAGCGGAGTAGAGAGGGAGGTGCCATCGACGTTGGTATAGCCGGAGATCGAGCCTGGGCTGACGGTGGCTGTCCCCACTCCTTGTGCCAGCACTTCGGGCTTCAACCGTCCGTCGGCAGTCGGGCCGCTGGAACTGAATCCGGCCAGCACTCCGGCTGAATTGACAGCCCCGACCGTAATCACCAGTTCCGCATCGGCCGGTGCGATCAAGCTGGAGGTGGTTGGATTTCCGTCGTGTCCTTGATTCCCCGCAGCGTTGACGATCGGCAAGCCGGCGAGTGTTGCCGTGTGTGCGGCGACTGATGTAACAGCAATGTGCCCGTTGAGCTGCGTTTGCGTGTACCAGTCGATGTAGCCGAGCGAGCTGGTGACCACATCGGCTCCGTTGGCCTCCAGCCATTGCAGTCCGGCGACCCAATAGGTTTCCTCAATCTGAGTTTCCGTCGGGACCACTTCGGTTTTGGCCAGCAGAAATGAAGATCCATAGGCAGCTCCCACCAACGTATTCGGTTTGTAGGCGCCCATGACTCCCAAAATATAAGTGCCATGATTGATCTGTGAACCCGAGGGTACTCCATCGGCCGTGTTGCCGTCATTGTTGATGAAGTCATACTCCCCCGCGACCTGAAGGACATGCCCCGGCTGATTGAACGCTTCGTGATTGCGTATGAAGCCGGTGTCCAGCACTCCGATGGTGACGCCGGCCCCGGTAATGCCAAGATTGTGAACGGCTTGAATCCCGATTTGTGCGGACTGCGCCTCGGCGTTGCCATAGAAGGTTTGACCTGCCGAAGGGGCGGCAGTGGCCGGGGCGGCGTTGGTAATGCTCGGGATGCCAAAACGGGCCACTGGTTGCACATGATCAACGAAGGGAAGTGCCGCGATGGCAGCGAGTTGTGAAGCGTCGGTCTTGATACTTACGGCATTGAGCCAGGAACTGGCGTAGTTGATCGAAGCCCCGCTCTGTTGCACGGAGGTGAGGTAAGTGTTAGCAACGGGAAGATCGGAATAGCCGAAAACTTCTGCCGTGGAACCGCGCATCTCACGTCGTTCGATGGCCGCAGGACTGTAACCCGCTCGTACAGCGGCGATGCCCTGCTGATACTCCGCGTCGTTCTGAATGGCCTTGTCGCGGAAGAAGACCCAATACGAGTCGCGGGACAGGGTGTTCGGAGATAGTTCGGTTGCCCATGCGGGCGAACAGGCACTGAGGATGACAAATAACCCCAGCGCAAGCTGAGGAAGGAGAGAGACAGTTCGGTGCGTCATTAGCCACTCACAAATTGGATTCTAGAAACCGAAGCCCCATTCCCACCCATGACGCTATCCGCATCTGCGGCGAGTGTCAACAATTGGGCAATCATCTCTGGAAGGTACACGGGGGAGTACCTACAATTGGGGGATTCGGGTTTCGATTCCTTCCCATATTCCTTGGAAATTGAGGCACTTTGATGGCGACACGTTCCACTACCCCGATCGTACGCCTTTGCGAAATGACGGACGGCGACGAGGGAGACACGTTCGTTCTTCTGACGAGCAAGGAAGAGTTGTCCACCCGAGACGGCAAGCCTTATTTCAAAGTTGGCTTCCGCGACTCGGGGCGCGAGGTGTCGTTCCCGATCTGGCAGGATTCTCCCCATGCCGAGGCCTGCCGCCGCGATTGGACGCCAGGGCAATTCTACAAGGTCCGGGCGCTCTATCGGGAAACGACTTATGGCCCGCAGTTGGACCTGCGCAAGATCCGCGAAGTGGTGGATGCCGACGCAGCCGACGGTTTCGACCCGCTGATGTGCCTGCCGCAGTCGCGGTTTTCGTCTGAAGCGATGTTCGCCGAGTTGCTCTCGATTGTCGAAAAGCAAATTGGCGACAAGGCGGTTCGCGATTTAGTGCGCGATATTCTGCTGGCCAACCAAGAGCCGTTTTGCCGCTTTCCGGCGGCACGGCGCAATCATCACGCCTTTGCCGGCGGACTGCTGGAACACACTCTGAGCGTGACGCGGAGTAGCGTGTATTTGGCGGACAAGTACGCCGAGTATTACCCTGACATGCGACCGCCGCTGGAGAAAGGATTGGCCGTGGCCGGCGCGGTGCTGCACGACATTGGCAAGCTCCGTGAATACGATGTCAGCCCGCAAGGCGCGGAGTACTCAGCGGCCGGCCATCTCATCGGACACATTCTGCAAGGCCGCGACATCCTGCGAGAAGCCGCCGCCGGCCGCGACATTAACCCAGAGAAACTGCTCCGGCTGGAACACATCATTGTCGCCCACCAGCGGCTGCCGGAATGGGGCTCGCCGAAGCCACCGATGACTGCCGAGGCATTGATCGTTCACCACGCTGACGACCTGGACGCCAAGCTGAATATGTTTGCCACGGCGCTGGCTACGGACGGCAACACTGGGCCAGTCACGTCGAACAAGAATCCACTACGGCAGAATGTGTTTCGGGGGTTGGAGTAATTTGAATGCGCTCAATGTTCGAGCCCAGTTTAGCCAGTCGTTTCTCCAAATCCACGTAGCCTCGATTGAGATGGTGCGTGCCTCGCATATATGTTGGGCCTTGAGCGGCCAGGGCAGCCAGCACCAGTGCGGCACTGGCACGCAGGTCACTGGAGGTGACAGGACATCCGCGGAGTGGCGAGTCGCCATAAATTGTCGCTTCGCTGCCCTGCAGTTGGATGCGTGCCCCAAGTCGAAGCATCTCGGCCACATGGCGCCAGCGATGAGGAAAGACTTCGTCGCGAATTACACAACGGCCTGTGGATACGGCCGCTAGTGCCATCCACTGCGATTGCACGTCGCTCGGGAAGCCAGGATAGGGTCTCGCCGTGACGGACATTGCCCTGAGTCCGGTCGACGCTCCAATCGTGATATTCTTACCAGCGATTTTCAATTCCGCTCCGGCGGCTGCCAGGGCTTCGAGTACCGCGGAAAGATGTTGCGGCACGATGCCCTGTACGCAAACACAACCGCGCGTGATTGCACCGGCCAGCAGCAGCGTGGTCGCTTCGATGCGATCGGGAATGATGCGGTGGGTCGTGCCGCCGAGCTGGTCTACGCCATGCACGGCAATGGTCGGTGTCCCTGCTCCCTCGATCCGTGCGCCCAGCTTCACGAGAAACTCAGCCAAGTCTACAATCTCCGGTTCGCGTGCCGCGCCGTCGATGATCGTCGTGCCCCGGGCGAATGTGGCGGCGCATAGCACGTTGGCCGTCCCTGTGACCGTTGGGCCGTGCGGGCCAAGCATGTTGATCCGCGCGCCGCGAAGCTGTTTTGCCTGGGCGATGACATTACCGCGGTTGAGGCGGATGTCGGCTCCCAAGGCTGTCAGGCCGCGCAGGTGGAGATCGACTGGCCGATGGCCAAGATTGCAGCCGCCAGGTAGCGCTACCCTGGCGATGCCGCGCCGTGCCAGCAGCGGGCCCAGGACACAGAAGCTGGCGCGCATCCGCCGCACCAGCCGATAGGGCGCGGTCGTGGGGCGTGAATTGAGCGTCGCCAGTCGCATCCGGCCGTCATTGCAGCGATCGACGTCTAAACCCAGAACGGAAAGCACTTCGCCGAGTGTGGCGACATCGCTGAGGTTCGGGACATTGTCGAGCGTGACGGGCTCGTCAGCCAGGATGGCCGCGGCCATGATCGGCAACGCTGCGTTTTTTGAACCACTGACGGTGACGGAACCATGAAGCGGCACGCCGCCGATAATCCGCAGTCGATCCGTCATTGCGGGTTCTCCAGTAGGTCTCGCCTGCCGGGCGTGACATGGGATGCAGGAAAAACACCAAGCGTTTGCTATTCCCTATTCGAATCTCCGCGCGGCGACAGTACCCAGGCACCTTCCGGCAGAAGGAGCCTACTTTCGCGTCGCTTGTACAACTCTTGCCAGCCCTGCCAGGTCTTTCACTATCGGCCCCAACTCCAAACGCGCATCGGCCGCTACAATTTGTTCAGCGGCGTCGGCGATCATGGGACTGATCTCGAACAACAGCGAGCCCCCCGGCAGAAGTCGGTCGGCCGATCCGGGTACGAGTCGCTCGATCACTTCCGTACCGCGCGGGCCGGCCACCAACGCGCCCCGTGGTTCATGTTCCCGCACGTCCACGGCCAGCGTCTGCATCTCGCTTTCCGAAACGTAGGGTGGATTGCTCACAACAAAGTCGAACCGGGCGTCAGGCGGCAGCCCGTCGAGCAAATCTCCCTCGACAAACTGAATCCGATCCTGTACTCGATGATCCTGTGCATTTTGCCGGGCAACCTCGAGCGCTGCGGGGCTGATGTCGATTGCGGTGACGCTGGCCTGCGGAGCATGTTTTGCGGCACAAACTGCTAAGATACCGCTCCCCGTGCCGACGTCCGCAATGCGAATCGGTCTGCCCGGCGCATCTCGCTTAATCAGGTCCAACAACGCGATGAGGAGAAACTCTGTTTCCGGTCGCGGAATGAGCACGTCCGACGAAACGCGAAACGACAGGGCATAAAATTCCTTCCGCCCGACCAGATAAGCCACCGGCGTTCCGTCAGCCCGGCGGCGCACCAACTCGCGAAAAGCGGTGCGAGTCTCATCGCTGGCCGCTTCGGCATAGGCCGTGTACAGGTCGATCCGCTGGCAACCTCGGGCTTCCGCCAGCAATACCTCGGCGTCGAGCCGCGGACTATCAGCGCCATGTTTGGCCAAGTAGTCGGCCGTCCAACTCAGCAGCCGGCCAATGGTCCAGACTTCGGTTTCAGGCATGGATGGGGGAGGGGTTAGGGAAGAGGGGCCAGGGGTGAGGGGAAATGGAAATTCGGAAGGTAGGTAACTTGGCAGCGATCACATGCCCCTCATCCTAGTCTCCCGCCCCTTCTCCTCAATCCAACGTCTCCATATCGCCTCGCTGCTGTTGGCGTTCGTACTCGATCGCGGCGTCAGTCAGCGGCTGGACATTTCCGGCAATGATCTGGTCGAGCTTGTGGATAGTAAAATTGATCCGGTGATCGGTCACGCGATTGTCGGAGAAATTGTAGGTGCGAATCCGCTGGCTGCGGTCGCCCGATCCGACCAGGCTCTTGCGGGTGGCTGAACGCTCTTGCTGGAGCTGCCGCTGCTTGGCTTCGTAGATGCGGGCCTTCAGCACGCGCAGCGCCTTAATCTTGTTTTTGAGTTGGCTCTTTTCGTCCTGGCAGGAAACGACGATGCCCGTTTCGTAGTGGGTCAGCCGCACGGCCGACTCGGTCTTGTTCACATGCTGCCCGCCTGGGCCGCTGGAGCGGAACACGTCGAGGCGATAATCGTCGGGCTTGATATCGACTTCCACTTCTTCCGGTTCCGGCAAAACCACCACTGTGGCCATGGAGGTTTGGATTCGTCCCTTGGTTTCCGTCTCGGGCACGCGCTGCACCCGGTGGCCGCCGCTTTCGTATTGCAATTCGCGATAAGCCCCCTCCCCTTCCACTGTGAACGTGACGTCTTTGAAGCCTCCCAGTTCGGTTGGGCTGAGATCGATCAGTTCGGTGCGCCAGCCCTTGCTCTCGATATGGTGCTTATACATGTCGTACATTTCGCGGGCGAAGAGCGCGGCTTCGTCGCCGCCGGTGCCGGCCCGGATTTCCATGATGCAGCGAGCACGGTTGGAATCTTCCCCGCCGATCGTCATGTCGAGCAGTTCGAGCCACAGCGCCTCGCGGTCGGCCAGAAGCTTGGGCACCTCCGCTTCAGCCAGTTCCCTCAAGTCAGGATCATCGCCAGCGGCCCATGCCTTAGCTTCCTGCAATTGATCTTGAAGCTGCTTGAAGCGGCGATATTTGTTGGCCAGGCGCGCAAGCGAGCCATGCTCTCTGGCCACCGCCGTCAACTTATGCGGCTGCGAGAGCACTTCCTGATCGACCAACTGGGCCTCCAGTTGTTCAAATCGCTTCAGTTTTTCTTCGAGTTCTTCGCGCATAGGAGATCACACATTTTTACTTCGGATGCCGTGTGCGTCCCGCCAGTAAAGATTTTGCGGAAGACTGGCGGGATGCCAATGGCACCCCGTATGGCGGGCGCAGGAGGACGTGCCAGCAGGCACGCCAGAGACAAGGCGGCTAGGATTCCGTTTCCGCAGCCACGGCGGCCGGTTGCTTCTTGCCACGCTTCAGACTGGCATAACCGGCGGCGAACTTGTTCTTGAACTTCTCGATGCGACCTTCCGTGTCAACGAACTTCTGCTTGCCGGTGTAGAACGGATGGCAGACGTTGCAAATATCGACCTTCAGCTCTGCTTTGGTGCTGCGGGTTTGAAATGAGTTCCCACAACCGCAGGTGACTGCTGTGTCGAAGTATTTGGGGTGAATGTCCTTTTTCATGGCCACGATCCTGCCGGCGAAAATATGCGAAACGTATTGATGCAACGGCGTTTACATGCGCCGAAGAATTAAAAATTATAGCTAGATCTCTCGATTCGGACAAGAGCCGCATTCGGCTGCATATCTTCTTAGTTAAAAAAGCGAGCGGGGGACATGAAGTCCCCCGCTCGTTCGTTTTTAGCTTGCGCCACGCCGTTGACCGACGGACTGTCGATTTAGTAGCGACCGCCACCACCGCCGCCACGGCCACCACGTCCGCCCCCGCCGCCGCCATAGCCACCACCACCTCCGCCGCCACGACCGCCGCCGTAGCCGCCTCCGCCGCCACGGCTTCCGCCACGATCTTCGCGAGGCTTGGCTTCATTGACCGTCAGAGCACGGCCATCCTGCTCTTTTCCATTCAGAGCATTGATGGCCTGCTGAGCAGCATTGTCGTCTTCCATTTCCACGAACCCGAAGCCCTTGCTGCGGCCGGTGTCCCGATCCTGGATGACTTCGGCGCTGCGGATGCTGCCGAACTCGGCAAACAACTCTTCCAGCGCAGCGCTCGTCACGCTGTAGCTCAAATTACCAACATAAAGTTTCTTACCCATGACTCATTTCCCTAGGACAGGATGGACGACCCGCTCATTGCTTTCTGGGATCGCGTCGAAAGGGACCAGATTGCTGGTCCGCCAGGCCGGGGATGCCGAGCGAGAGTCAACGGCCGGTTCCTCGTGAACGCGGGCCGCTCTTGCAGTCGATAAGCCAACCACCCAAACTATATCATAGTGAGACTGGGCAAGTAAGAGTCTACCCAGCCAAAAATCCCTGAAGATTGGGGAAATCTGTAGCCAAGGGCATTTTTGGCGGAAAACACCGCAAACCTTTCCCAGAAGCTACCGCGTCACTCCAGCGGTGCATCGAAAGGCCGCTCAGGCATGGGTTCCTGGTCCTTCCGCGTGCGCCGTTTGGCACGCTTGTCTTCAGCCTTCCGCTTCTTTTCCACTTCCCGGCGATTTTTCTCAAAAGTGTTTCGATTTTTGGCCATGGCCTGCTCCTGAAATCAATAGGGAAGTGGGTCTTCGAGACGGCCCGTGAACCAAGTGTTCAAGAAGGGACGAGCCTACGGCGCGACATGTCAGGGGTGGGTAACTCGGGAAGCACGAGAATCGCTATGCGATCCCCGTAGACGTCGATGCCACACACAGGATGCATGTGAGAATCGATCTTCACCACGGCCTGATAGGAGGGACGGTCGTAGGCGAGCATGTCGGCCGCTTCCGTGCGAAATTGCTTCAAGGTGCCCCATAGATAGGATTCACCCAGTCCCTCGATCCAAACCGAAGTTTGAGCGGGCATTTCTTCCAAAGTAGCCGCCAGTTCGAGAATGGAGTAGGTACGCAATTTGTGTTTCGTAACCATCAATCCCTTTCTCCGCAATACTCGAGCGGAACTTCAAGGCCGGCGGTCGATCGCGGTGAGGCAAACTGCTGAACGCAAAAATTTGATCCACACAATAAAAAACCCTCACCTGGGGCGCGGCCGGTGAGGGTTGCGTCTGTGAGGTTGTCAGCGAGTGTCTAGAGGTAATCCGCTAGTCACACCGCTTCACTTACTCTAGCAAACCATGGGATTCGGCATAAGGCCCGCATTTTCAGCGAGCGGCCCAACTGCCGATGATTTTTCTTCAACAGAGCGGAATTAATATGTCCGCTTCGCCAGCGCCATTTGCCTCGTTGGAACTTTGATGTTCCACGCCAGACCTACCAACGCAAGCAGTCGGATCACGACATAACTCGCATCAAATTGCCACCACGCCAGTCCATGTTTTGCCGAAGTCGGAAACGCATGGTGATTGTTGTGCCATCCTTCTCCGAGCGCCAACACTCCAAACACGATGTTATTTCTGCTCTGATCGCCGCTGGCATAGGGCTGGCTCCCCCACAAGTGACAGACGGAGTTGACACTCCAAGTGACATGGTGGACGAAGAAGATTCGCACCAGACCGCCCCAAATCAGGCCCAGCAACGCTCCCATCCAGGTGCCAGATTCTGCCCAGCCGATCGCCGTGGGGATCAGCAATCCCAAGGCCACCCAGAGCGGGAACAAGCGACTGACTCGCCGAGCAATGTCGTTTTTCATCAGGTCGGGAACATAGCTGGCTAGCGTGGGAGCGTCCTGTTGAAAGAACCATCCCATGTGAGCGTGCCACAAACCCTTCAACATGCCAATGAAACCGTGGCCGTGCAAATGGGGCGAATGAGGATCATCGGGACTGTCGCTCTCTTGATGGTGTTGACGATGTTGGGCAACCCATTTGATCAACGGACCCTGAACGGCCATTGAGCCCAGCGCGCCGAGAACGGCCTGAACAAAAGCGTTAGTTTCAAAAGAGCGATGCGTGTAGAGACGATGGAAGCCCACCGTCACACCCAAGACGGTCAGCACATACATGCCGATCAACAGGCCCAGTGGGAGCCAACTGAAAGCGCCACCCCAAAGCAAATATCCGGCAACGATCACACCCAAGAATGGGAGAACCACGCCTACCAGGTTGATGATTTTTGTCGTCAATGACGCGGGGCCGGGAGCGGCATGCGACTTTACGGCGGAAACTGCCGCTCCAGGAGCGACAATGGAGGAGATTGCTTTTGGTTTCATGGCTATACCTTGACTAATTAGGATCGTGAATCTTGTACTTCCAGCCGCTTGCGAACGGATCGGTAGGGCATCCCCTGTTCCAGTTCGTAGCGTTCAGCTCTGAGGAACCAAAATGCCAGGCCGCCGGTATTATGGTAGGCGCCCGGTGTGGCCGCTTCGGCTGCGACGACGGCCCGCACCCCCAGAGAGCCTTTGCGACCGGTTTTCTTCCACCCCCGTCGCTCCATGATGATGCGCACTAACACGCCAACAGCCTGTCGCAGCCGATTCGTCAGCCGCGGGTGTTGAGTTCCCAAGAACTGATCGAAGATCGGTTGGGCTTCAAACTCCCGTACAACTCCAGCCAGCGGAGGTCGGTCGTGGTGGATTTCCGATTCCTCCATCCGGCGTTGCCGATCGGCATCATCGAAGAAGGCCAAAACCGCCTCAAATGGCTGCTGGGGTTCACTCAGCACGTCGGCGAAGGTGCGACCCTGGCGATCCTGGAGAAACTCTTCACGAGTCACCGTAGCGTGGCTCATTTGTGCCCCTGACTGCTCTGATTCAATGACATTCATACCTTGTAGGCACCATATCTGCACCTACAACTATTGTATGTCATCGACCCCGGTGGGACCAGGGGGCCAACCCAATATGGCGTTTTCTCACGTTAAAGCGGCTGATTCCTCATCCGCCGCGGGTGACAGTGGACTCCTTCGCCGGCGCATGACGTCTGCGGCAACGGTGTCGATCATCAACTGCAAAACGTGGTATAGCACTAGCGATAGCACGCCGATCCCAAAGCCCTGGCTGATGGCCAGGTGTAGGCCGATCATCAGCGTTTTCTGACTGCCGGCAACGCCCACGGCCGCCGCTTCGGGTTGAGCAATTCGAAGCACACGAGCTGCGCCATAGCCCAGCACCAAAGCGCCTGTGTGGACCAACGCCACTGACACGATCAACAGCCCCCAAACCCAGACGCCCAGCACAGATTCCTCGCCCCCCTTTGCCAGTTCGTGTCCCGAGTTGATCGCCCCCAACAGAACCATAATCAGAATGCCCAGCAGGCAAACCATCGAGAATGGCGTTTTATTCGCAGTGGCAAACTGCGCCAGCGACCGTGGCATACGCAGCAACTGTCCGGCGGTCATCGGCAACACCGCCACCAGCGCCAGGCTGACCACCATGTTCCAAGGCGCGGGCAATGCCCCCCCGGTGGCCACCGTAACTTGTCGCCCTGTCATCAACCACAATAAGAATGGTGTTACCAGAAAGCAGCTTACATTGGTGACCATCGTCACGATCAAGGCCACCGCATCGTTTCCGCCGGCGCGGCGTGTCCACACGGCCGCCGAGGCGAGTGTGCAAGGAAGGGCAGCGGTCAAACAAAGTCCGCTCCCGAGCGAAGTTGGAAGCCAGTGTGCGACGCTCCAGGCCAGGAGAGGTACAACAATGAAGTTGACCGCAATACCCAGGCTCGCCGCGGCCGGGCGGCTCATGGCACGCCACACCGCCTGCGAATCCAGCGACCACGACATCAGAAACAACACCAGCGCAACGACCACCTTCTCGGGGAACCGTTCTGCCCAGGGGCTGAGCGATTGCCAGGCCGTGAAGCCAATCGCCAATACGATAACCAGCGCGATCAGAAACCACTGGCGGGCGACAAAAGCCTTCATACGATGCCCGCTTGTTATCTAGGTTGAACCTTCGCGGGAGCGGGTTTGGCTTCCGCGGGCGGCTTCTTGTCTCCCTCCGACTGCTGCCGCAACCATTTGGCGCGCAGCCGGCATCCCGTCGGCATGCTGATGCCAGGCTTTTCGTAGAGTTCCAGCGCGCGCTGCGTCTGGCCGGTTGCCTGACAAGTTCGGGCCAAGTTGTAGAGTGCCCCGGCATAAAACCTGTCTTTAGTTCCGGTTTTGATAGTTGTCTCAAAGAATTGTACGGCCACCGGGAAATTGCCTTGTTCGTAGTTCACCAGCCCGAGCCAGTAGGTGGCGTAATTGCGCATCGCTTCGAATTGCGCGAGCCTCTCGGCAGGCACCTCCTTGGCGGGCTGGGCGCGCAAGCTTTCCACGGCATCACGGGCATCGAGATACAGAGATTTGGCGGACTCGCCGGCCGCATCGTTCTCCGCAATCCCCGCGGCCGCATTGGCGAGCTTCTTCTCTGGAGGATCGAACCGCCCTTGGAAATGCCGCTGACGGCCCGCCCAGAGGGGATAGAAGATTCGTTCCCGCAGGACGAGTTTCGGATCGTGTTCACCCTCGATTCCCTCACCCTTGCGTGCTTCCTCAACCTGTTTGGCCTGCCGCTTTACCAGGGGTGTCGAGACGATAGCCAGTTCGCGCGCTAACTCCGCTTGCACCGCAGGCGCCGAGTGTTGTCGCTCCGCCGCGGAAATATAGGGCCATAGCCAGATCCGCGCCGCGCCCA
>JAIOPX010000184.1 GCA_021413705.1 Planctomycetota bacterium
GCAATGCCCTGGGGCCAGTGGACGATCAGCGGCGTCGAAATTCCCCCCTCATGGTTCCAGATTTTATGACGACGGAAGGGCGCATTGCTGGCGCTGGCCCAGCCCGGCCCAAGACACAGAAAGGAGCCGGCCGAACCCGGCTCCGCCGAGGGGGCGTTACGGTCGCCACGGACCATGATGGTCGCATCGGCGCCATTGTCCGAGAGGAAGAGGATGACCGTATTCTCGAAGGCTCCCATCGCGCGGACCTGCTCCAGCACACGCCCGATCTCCTGGTCCATGCGATCGACCATGGCGGCATGAATCGCCATCTTGGTGGCCTGAAAATCCTGCTGGGCGGCTGTCAGCTTGTCCCATGCCACGGGATGCTCGATCTCGCCAGGGCCAAGTTCTTTCAATACTTTTTGCTGGAAATAGCGAGGAGCGAACTCTGGCGCCAACGGCGATAGTCCGCAATCGACAATTCCTGATTGTTTCAATCGCTCCCATCGTTGCTGGCGAACAGCGTCCCAGCCCTCGCTATATTTCTTGCGGTAGCGGGCGATATCCTCGGGTAATGCCTGGAGTGGAAAATGGGGAGCAGTGAAAGCCAGATACTCGAAGAACGGTTCGCCTGCGTGTTTTTCCGCATGTTCCTTGAGACTGTCGATGGCATGGTTCGCGATTGCCGTCGTGGAATAGTAGCCACTGCCGGGCTTCGCCGGAGGCAAGGGTCGGTCATCTTGAGAATGTTTCTTAGGACTAAAATAGCGATCGTGATCATCAAGCTTGTAGGATCTCTCGAAACCGCCGTCGGCAACTGCATCCGGCGCGCCGAAGAGATGCCACTTGCCTGAGTGGTAGCAATGGTATCCTTGCGGCTTAAGGTAATGCGGCAGGACGCGCGTCCATGGCGGCAAACGCCCCTCCGGCGGGTCCATATTGATTTGTTGCGGATAGTAGCCGGTCAGCAGTGCGCTACGCGTCGGCCAGCAACGGGCTGTGTTATAGAACTGCGTGAAGCGTAGGCCGCCAGCAGCGAGCTTATCCAGATTGGGAGTAGCGATTTCCCCCCCATAGCAGCCGATATCGCTGAACCCCAGATCGTCGGCCATAATGACCAGGAAATTGGGACGCTGTGACCCGGGTTTCGTGGCCGGCGCTGCCGAGGCCATGCCCGACCAACAGAGGATGAACAACACGGCCCATCCGCCTCGTGAAGCCGAGGTAAATTTGCTTTTCATGGCATACTTGCTCGTTGTTTCCTGCATGATCACGCTTGAGGTGGGGATCGACTATATTATAAGAAGCCATGCAGAGGCACGTAAACCGAGTCCGCTCCCTATCCCACAGTACACACCATAACTCACCCCGTCGAACCCGCGATCTATGACTCAGCAATCAAGCCTTAGCCTGACGATGCTTCAGGCGATCGAGTTATTTCGAGCCAAGCCCCCCGAGCAGTGGTCCAGCGAGGAGTTGGCCGCGTTTCGTGCCAGGTTGCAGGAGAGCCCGATTCTGGTTTCTTCGCTGGGAGGGCAAGACGCAGTGGATCGCCGTTTGGCGGAAGTGAGTGCTGCCCTGTTGATCCCAGCGAAGGCTACGCCGGTCCGTGATATCGCGCCGGCTGCGATTGCTCCACCGCCCCGCTCCAAGATTCTGTGGCGCACCGGGGAGGCGGCCGTGTTTCTCGCACTCTTAGCGGGAGGTTGCGCGGCTTTTTATTTTCTGTGGCGCAAGGCAGATTGCGACCCGGCAACGGCCGTACGCAATCCAGCCACCGCTGAGGCTGCGCCTCCGTCGAAGGCCACGCCAGAGAAGCGGATTGAGGATGGAGACGGGGCAAACACCGAGGAGCCCGCTCAACCTGAGAAAGTGGACGAGAACCTCTGGCAGGGTTGGACGATCGCTGCCGAGCGCGAAGCGCAGAAAACAATGAAGGACGACTGGGACTTGACCGATGCATCGAATCCTCAGCCGATCAAACTGCTGACCACCGAGGGGGGGCCGGTACACCTCTCGCGGCGCATCAAAATCGCGCAGGCGCCCCAGTATCTGGAATTGAATGTCCGTCCAGTCAGTGCCGTTTCTCGCCCAGGGCATATTGTGGTCAGCGTTGCGGACACCAACTTGGCAGATGCTCTGATCGGCAGCGGCAGGTCGAAATGGCCATTGTACGTCTCTCTGGAGAAATACGCAGGCCAGGAAGTGTCGATTCGAGTCGTCTACACCCCCGATGAACCAGGGCAAAAAATTGCCTGGTGGAGTTTGGCATTGGTGGATACGCAGCGCCATGAGCCCCGTGCCGAATCGCCTTTGGTCGAGGGATTGGCATCAAAAAATCTCAAGACCCGTTTATTCGCGGCCAAGCGGGCCGGAATGGGGGGAGACTTAGCGGCGATCCCCGCATTGACCGATGCACTCCACGATTCAGATGTTCGCATTCGACAGGCGGCCGTGGCGGCGCTGTTGCGATTCGATGATCCCGCTGCGCGAAACGCCCTGCGCGACACGCTCAAGGCCGACCTCGACACACCTTTGCGAATCATGATCGCTGTCAGTTT
This sequence comes from Planctomycetota bacterium, assembly GCA_021413705.1. Taxonomy (GTDB): domain Bacteria; phylum Planctomycetota; class Planctomycetia; order Pirellulales; family UBA7805; genus JAIOPX01. The sequence continues at coordinate 2,544 of JAIOPX010000184.1, forward strand.
TTCCAAACGCCCCCAGTCTGGAGATATTCCTTCACTGCTTGTAGCACTGAAAGATCCGAACCATCGCTTACGTGAGATCACGGCCTTGACCCTGGCGGGGCTCAAGGATCCATCCGTTACGACGGAGTTGATTCAGATGCTGGGGGATTCCAATCGCAACGTGCGCGAAGGGGCCGCCGGCGCTCTCTCCCTCCGCAAAGGATCTGCCGTAGAGAATACCTTTTTGCCGCTGTTGACAGGCGATGCCGATACCACCCTCAAGACCTACGCCACGATCTACTTTCAATCGAATCCTACGCCGCAGGCGATCGCTCCGTTGGCAGCATTGCTCCAAAGCGACGAAATCCCGTTGCGTCAGCAAGTCGTGATGTCATTGTCCTCCTTCAATCAGCCGGAAGCCACCAAAGCGCTGGCCTCGGCGCTCGAGGACTCCGATGGGAACGTGCGCGAACTGGCGGCGGTTACACTATCCCGTCGCAAGGGACCGGCAGCCGACGAGGCAATGTTGGCCGCGCTCCGTGGCAATCCAGACATCTCCGTAAAGCAACACGCGGCAGCACATTTTCAGCAATTTCCCAACCGTGAGGCCACGGGGCCTCTGGTGGATGCGCTCAGCGCCAAGCAGATAGCGCTGCGGCGACACGCAATTCGCGCTCTGGGCCGCAGTCCCGATGACGCTGCCATCGCTGCCCTGGGCAAGGTGTTGCACGATCCCGATATTTCCGTACGTCGCGCCGCGACTATGGCCCTCAAGCAATCAAGCCATCCCAAAGCCTCCGCCGTACTGAAACAGAAGTCTGCCCCCATGTAGTCCGATCCCTCCACTGGCGCTGGCCGGCGCAAACTGGCAGCGTCGGTCACTTTTTTCATACCTCGCGAATTACATTTTTGTTCGGGATAGGCTATCATGGCACCATCTGGCCGGCTTGTCGGCCTCCCACCTACCCCCCTCTTTTCACGCTTTTCCAAGAGGAGCAACCCATGACGCGGCGCAAGCATTCTCGGCGAGACTTTTTGAAATCAACAGGTTGTGTCGCGGCGGCCGGTGTGGCCGTGCCTTACTTCTCATGGAACCAGCAGGCGTTTGCCAACGCTTCGCCCAGCGATCGGCCCAAGATCGGCTGCATCGGGGTGGGGAGCATGGGTACGGGTGATGCCCATCAACATGCCCATTTCGGCGACGTTGTGGCCGTGTGCGATGTTGACTCGCGGCATGCTGCCGCCGCCAAGAACCACGGCGGCATCGGTAAGGGGAAAGCCGACGTTTATGCCGACTACCGCAAAGTTCTCGAT
>JAIOPX010000185.1 GCA_021413705.1 Planctomycetota bacterium
GCGCAAAAAGCGATTCTTCGCCACACAATCGCTCCACGGAGCCGATCTGATCGGCAGCGAAGTGCGCTGAACCAGCAATCCAGTAGTGATCTTCGCACTCCTTGTCTACAATGACCCAAGCTGGATGTCCCCGTGCTTCCCCGAGTAGCTCGGAAGCCTGCCATTGACGTTCGCAGTCTGGAAAAACTGTATTAACTCGCACTGAAGCGTAGCTGCCTTCCTTCAGGTGTCATGCAATGTTCGGTTGGATATTTGGGAAACGGGAACAGCCAGTGCGCATCAGTGTGCCGCCGCCCAAAGCACTTGCTGTCGTAACCCCGCAAGCCAGTTTCGAACTTGGGTGTCCGGCGTGCCTGGTCACAGCCACACCCGAAATGAAGCACATTCTCGTGCAGGGATTGCCGGGCCCGACATTCTTGTTCGACGACGAGTTGAGACTCCAGCGCCAATTGAGGCATTATGAAATGCAGGCGGTAGCCATTAGTGCGGACGGGACTCTAATTGCATTCAGAAGCAGCAGTGCTCTTCATATTATTACCAGAGACGGCACTGTCGTTTACAAGAAATCGAGTCAGCCTGATGCCGGCGCCAGCATCACCCCGGAATGTCTGTTCTCGGACGACGGAAGATTCTTCTGGTCTGTAGAGCACCTGGCCGACTACCGGACCCAACTTGAGGTGAGGGACACCAGCACGTGGGACGTGGTTGCCACGTGTTTCATCGATACGCCGGAAAAAGGGATACCGGCGTTCTTGGACTGGCATCCCAATCGCAGTACCGTTTCGATATGGGCGCCGGCAGGACAAGATGGTCAGTGGGTATTTTGGGCAGTGTTGGAAGACGGGCATCTGACCGTTTCCCGGGCCGTGGCTGTCGTGAACACGACGTGGCCTGCATTTCACGCATCCGGCAAGGAGTTCGTCGTCGTTAAGGATCTCTACACGGTCGCCCGCTTCAGCTTCCCAGAATGCGCCCTGCTCGGTGAGTTGGAGTGGGATGAATCTCTGGATGACGGCCTGGGCGATTTCTGCTGCTACATTGCGGACACCAAGGTCGCCGTCTCCTCCACCAACGGACGTCTGTTTGTCGTCGATCTAACGGATATGTCCTTCGCGGGCGAGATTTCTGTGGCCGGACACCCTCCCCGTGCCTGTCATGAGCTGTACCCAATGCTCAAAGAAAATGCAGAGCTTATCGGTGATCTCCAGTTCTTCCAACGGCTGGGCAGAGACGGCATCGTATCCGTACACAGCCTCTTGCCACAGAAAAAAGATGGCGTGGAGAATGGAAAAGACGTTGTGGTACTTTGGGATTCCGACGGCCTGGCGGATCAGGTGGGGTAGTTCCACTGACCCCGTTATAGGCCGCACCTGCGTCCGCCACTGTTTCCGGTCGGCCACCCTCGTCCGCCGCGCAGGCATTTGCCAACGTATCGGGCCATCCATTCGCGTCCAGCGCATCGGGACTTCGAGTTTGGCTACATTGTGGCTACATTTGCGATGCGAGTGCGCGCGGTTTTCGCGACTGCGAGCGCAAAAAAAAGCCCCCGCAACATTTTGCGGGGGCTAGAGTTACGCGTTAGCGGAGGGCATGGGATTCGAACCCACAACCCCTTGCGGGGCACCTGATTTCGAGTCAGGTTTCCCGTCGGGTGTGAGGGATCGACACATGTTACGTTTTTCGACCGAAGTTTTTTCGCTTTTCCACTGACGTGGAGACTTTCGGTCGGGTGAAGGAAAACCGGTGGCTAGCGCCAGGCGGCTGATAGGGTGCATGAAACGGTCGGGAGAACGCTGCATAACTTGGAAACGTAAACGGGCCGGTGGCTAGCGCCAATCCGCTCACGCAAAGAACCGGTGGCTAGCGCCAGGCGGCTGATAAAATGTGGGGTGGCTTTTTTTGCTACTTGATTTTTGCAGCAAATCTGATATGGTAAAAGTGTGTCAAACGGCGGTATTCATCCCTCGATGGATGAAACGCCTGACATGTGCGAGGTATCCTATCAGAGCTTGGGCTGAAGCCTAAAACACTTCAGGATCAGGTATCAGAAGAGCCCGCCCTAAGACGCTTAATTGCGTCGTGGGGCGGGCTTTTTGCGTTGGAGTACAGGCTTCAGCCTGCGTTTCATCAGCCGCGGGGCGCTAGCCCCCGGTTTCGGTGATTAGCGAGTTGAACCGGACGCGGGCACCGTCGCGCAGTGATGGTCGGCGTGGCGGCTGATTGGTGTAAAGAAGAAAGGCGATCACGAAAAAGCGAAAGGGGTGAAAGCACGAATAGTAAAAACAGCACAAGTAAGCTTCTGGTGTGAGCCAGGAGAGTGAGCGGCATTTTGAATTATTTCGCGAAACGACTGCGCTGAAGGTGCGCGCGTTGGAGTACAGCCTTCAGGCTGCGCTGACCAAACAACGGAGAACAACCGGCGCGCCGGGACCTACGGCAGAGCGGAGAACGGAGAACAGACCGGAGAACACGCGGAGAACATTGGGAGAACAAGCGGAGAACAGGCCGGAGAACAACGGGAGAACAAAATCAGCAACCTATTGCCGAGCAACAAGTTGCGCCGGAGAACACGAGGAGCAGACATTTTTTTATCCACAGAAAACACAGAGGATCACAGAAGGGTGTTGGATGGGAATCGGGTGGGTGGATCAGACAAGTTTGTCGATGTCCATGAGAAAGGGATCGAGGCTGCGGCGGCAACGGTCGTCAGACCTGCCCCAGCCAACGGGCATACCCATACCGACCCGGCTGCCAACTTCAACGCCGATCATCCGTTTGTGTTTCTGATCCGCGAGAATCGCACCGGGAGTATCCTGTTTGTCGGCCGAGTTACGGACCAGCGCGGTTCCTAGAGGTGATCGATGGCCTACAGCGAATCACTCGCCCAGCGGGTACGGGATGTCTTTGAGGACCGCCGCGGCATCACGGAAAAGAAAATGTTCGGCGGGGTTGGCTTCCTGCTGCGCGGCAACATGTGCGTAGGCGTCTGGAAGACCTCGCTGATCGCCCGGCTGGGACCGGAGCAGGCCAAGACGGCCTTGAACGAGCCGTACGTTCAGGAGTTCGATATTACCGGGCGGCCGATGAAGGGCTGGGTGATGATCGAAGCGGACGGAGTCGAGACGGACCAGCAGCTGATGGCGCGGATTCAGCAGGCCGTGGAGTTTGTTGAGACGCTGCCGGCGAAGTAGCTTCTGGCTCAAAAACGATGGGCGTTGCTCGACCGCTAAACGGCTCTACCGCCGGATGGGACGGGCTTGAGGCCGCTCAGCCGTCGTACTTGCGTCATCGCGCGGCGTTCGAGGTACTTCCAGGACCGTGGTGTCCGGGGGCGGGACGGGGAGCTTCGGCTGTTCTAGCCGCGCCGTATCGGCCGGGCGTGGGGTCGGCTTGCTATCGGAATCGCTCGGGGGTGAGAGCATGTTGAGCGATGCGACGAGTGCCCGGTCGGCGCCGGCGAACTTCTCCGCCAGACTTTGCTCAAGCGTGAAGGCGACCGACGTGCGGCGTCCTTCCGCGTCCTGCACCAGGTAATAGATCCATTCGACCGCCAGATCCGACGCCTTGCCGGTGGCCGTAACGCGATAGACCAGCCGACCCGCCTTGTCTTGATCTTCCGTGGCGGTGACAAACTCTCCAAACGTATCGCCGAGCGATTTTTTGATGTCTTCCTGGAACTTCGGCAGCGTCGTGCGGTTGTCCTTCTTGAGCGTGGAGAGGGACGTCACGTTGCACTGCGCGATCAACTCACCACGCTCGACACGGCGCAGGATCGTGCTGGTGGAGTCTTCCCGGGCGACATACCACTGCCGGTCATGCACCAATTGAAACTTGCGCGCGGAGGAAGTGTATTCCAACGCTTGCGTCTGCGGCGCCGGCTCCAGCGAGAGCCCCTCGAGAACTTCGGGGGCCAAGGCGACGCTCTGCTTCAGCGGAGCCAGTTGGATTCGCAGTTTCGCTGTCACGTTGGCGCCCGGCGAGGCATGGCTTACGGCCCGCTTTTCTTTGTAGATCAACTCGACGTCTTCGATGCGGTGCGAAGTCATGCTGTAGTAGCAGCGGGCCTTCATATCGACCTCGCTGGCAACGCCCCCCACCGCTCCGTTGACGATGCCCGACATTTCAATCTTCGCTCGCCCCTTTTCCACTTCAATCAACATCGCCTTGACCTGGCTTTGGCCCACGGCCTCCAGGTCCAGCAGCACGGCCAGGGTGGCGTCGCTCGGATTCCAGGTGTCGCCCGGGCGCACCGGCTCCGTGGGCAGAAGTCCACCCAGCACCAGGCTGTCGGCCGGCAGCGAGATCAGGTCCAGCTCCTCTCGCGTCAGCGGGCCATGGGGACTGAAGATCGTCAGATCACTCTTGCCTTGCGAGACGCCCACCAGCCGCCGATCGTCGCGCAGCACAGGTGTGATGGGGCGATTGTCTACCTTGATTTTGACATCGGTATGGTCGTAGTTGCGGGCGGCCCGCGTAACACCATCCGAGGTGGAGAGGAGCCGTTCCTGATATTTAATCAGTGCGTGGACCGTCATCGGCAACTTGATTTCCTTCTCCTCGGAAACCATCAACAAGTCACCACCAACGTCGAAGGAGATCGCCGCTTGGCGCAACTCGCCCGGCTTGGATTCGTCCTTCAGGGTTAATGGCCCGTCCGCCGCCACCTTGGAAATTTGCCCTGCCAGAAGCAGAGGCCATACAAGGAGCAGACCGCCACAGCGAACAACTCGATGACTCGATGCACTCTGGTTCATGACTGATTACTGCCAGATAAAGAGAGAAAACTGGGAAGAATGGACAACCTGAAGAGGCTCGCCATCTGGCGACCTCGAAAAGTTGGATTGTGAGGATTCTGATATCCCTTGCGCTAAATCGACCTGAGGGCTTGTATCAATTGAGTCCAAAACCGAGGACTGGACAGTTGATAGCACTCAGGCTCATTTCACGCAGCTACCAAGGAGGCCGAGGTGGACAGACCTTCATACCCCCGCGATGTAGGGAGAAATGGCCGGAATTCCTTGTTACGCACTAGCGGCGACACATCTGTCCACTGGCACGTACCACAATGGCGCAAAGTCAATGTATTACAGTAGATACGGGCGAAAATCCTCTCACTGCGGCTTGTCGCATGCAACAAATGGGGGTACTAGGCGCGAACTTTCTATCGACCCAATACGACTTATTTGCGTACAAACTATGTTGCCAGCAGGCAAGAGAACGTGCCAGCATGGCTGGAATGGCGTGACTTGGGAATGATCGTATTGAAGCCAGCCTGAGCGCTGGGAGGTCAGGGAGTAGTGGAGCAGGCAATCCACCTGCTCGATGTGAGCGGAATGGCGCTAGCCACCGGTGTTCGGTCTCGGACTAGTGGGAAGAACCAGCGGCTAGCAGCGTTCCGTTCACAGTTGAAGTGAAAAAGTGGTTACTGGCCTGCCGTTTGCGGTAACTAAGACAGGAGAAATCCCAGCCAACACAGATAGATAAGAGGAATCACCCGGCAAGGACGACGCCGGGCCGACCCCACGGGGTAATCAACTTCAGCAGGGCGATAGGGCGATGGACGCAGGGAACACCTACTGAAGTTTTATGAGAGGAAGAGGTCAGCTATGCACACAGATTATCGCAGCTCTGATATTCGCGACTTTCGCGATGAACAGGTTCGGACGGCTTCTCGCATCGAGCAACTCAACCAGGCCGACCGGGCAGAACGCCTACTGGACCAATTGGATCCGCAGCGAACGTATGCCCAGGGTTCTCTGATCAAGCAGATTGCCGACGATGGCGGTACGCGGGTACTCGGCCCCAAGCGGCTCTCGGGCAACGACATGAGCCACGATCTGCGACTGTTTGTCGAAGACGTGTCGGACGCCGCCAATGTGCCGATCGAATCGGTGGGCGAGCGTGTTTTGACTGTGGAGCAACTCAGCCAAATGTTCCATGTATCAACCAAAACCATTTCCCGCTGGCGGCAGCAGGGGCTTGTGGGGCGTCGCTTTGTCGTGGACGGACGCAAGCGAGTCGGCTTTTTGCAGAGTAGCGTCGATCGGTTCGTTCACACCAATCCCGAGCGAGTCCGCCGCGGCAGCCGTTTCCGCCAGATGACCGATTTGGAGCGGCAGGAGATCGTCGAAGCGGCTCGTCGTTTGACCAGCGTCGGCTGCAACCCTGCCGAAGTCGTGCGCCGATTGGCGACCGACATGGACCGGAGCGTGGAAACCATCCGCTGCCAGATTCGGCAGCACGACAAGTCGCACCCGCACGAAGCCATTTTCCCGGACGCCACCGGGCCGCTGACGGACGAAATCCGCACGCGGATCTACCAACAGTATCGTCGTGGCGAGCCGGTGGATGTGATCGCTCGGCGCCACGGCCGGACCAAGACCACAATCTACCGCATCATTCAGCAGATGCGTGCGCAGTGGATCTTGAGCCTGCCTTTGGACTTTGTTCCCAACGACCAGTTTCCGCGGATCCGCAACGACGAGGTGATTTTCGCCGCGCCGCCGGAGGGAGATGCGCAGGCGAGAAAAATGCGAGTGCCGGCCGGGTTGCCTCCCTACTTGGCCAGCTTGTATGACACGCCGCTGATGAACCGCGAGCAGGAAGGTCACATGTTCCGGCGGTTCAACTATGCCAAGTATCGAGCCAGCCGGCTGCGCGAGAAGCTCGACGCCGAGCACCCGCAAAAGCAGTTGATGGACGAAATCGAGCGGCTCTATGATGTGGCCGTGTCGACGAAAAACCAGATTGTACGAGCCAATCTGCGGCTGGTGGTTTCGATCGCCAAGCGGCACGTTGGATCGCACGAGAACTTCTTCGAGCTGGTCAGCGACGGCAATATGTCGCTAATCCGGGCGGCGGAAAAGTTCGATTTTGCCCGGGGAAACAAGTTCAGCACGTACGCCAGTTGGGCGATCATGAAGAACTTTGCCCGGACGATCCCGGATGAATTGAAGCACCGCGATCGATATCGAACCAGCCACGACGAGATGTTCAACGCCACGCAAGAGCCGCGCAGCGACTGGTATGAGCAGGAAAGCGCTCAGAGCCAGCGCGTAAGCGAAGTGGAGAAGATTCTGCGCCGGCTGGACGAGCGGGAGCAGAAGATCATCATCCACCGCTTTGGCCTGGACCACTCCCACGAGCCGCAAACCTTGAAGCAGGTGGGCGAAACCCTGGGCGTGACCAAGGAGCGGGTGCGACAGATCGAAGCCCGGGCGCTGAGCAAGCTCCGCGAAGCGGCAGCAGAAGAGAAGATTGAACTGCCGGACTCGGTGTTCGAGACGGAGTAAGCGGAACAGGACGGCAGATCTTTCGCGAGAATTCGGCGAGCGGGGGGTATAAGCCCCCCATTCTGCATTGGGCCGTGAATCGTGGAGTGGGGCTTTAACCGCGAACCTTCGGCGGGGTGATGGACCGATGGTCGATTCGATTCAATCCTCGAATCGTGTGCGCAGGCTTGGATTGCTTGCACTGCTTACCATAGCCATCATCTTTGTGCTTGTTGCGCTGTTGGGCCTTATCTTTCCCTACTCTCTGGCTCTGGCTATTCCGGCCATGGGTTGCGCGCTGTGGGTGTGGAAAAGTACGAGCCAAACCAACCGCGCAGTCCGGTTTGCAGCTTTGGCCGTCGGCCTTTCTGGTGGAATCCTCTTCATTGGGGGAGGGTTTTGGCATTTCGTCCGCTACCAGGCCGAAGCGTCTCCCGGCTATCTTCGCGTCAATTTTGATGAGACGTTCCGGGAAGGAAGGTTCGGCGAAATCACCGCCAAGTCCCTGTCCCTAACGGAGATTCCGGCCGGAATCCAACTCCTGATCGATCAAAACATCTGCGTCAAGGGTTGCGCCTTCCCGCCCAGCCGCCGGAGCGGCATGACTCAGTTTGTCATGCTCCAGGAGTCCAAACCCTTCCGTTACGGCTCGATAGAGGTGGTCCTTAGGAAAGGCCAGCAATGGAGCTGGACACGCGATCCGGTGGCTGTTTCGGGAAAGCTCATTCTCAATCCTGAATATCGGAGTTTCCGTTTCCTGACGGACGACGGACGTTTCGCATGCAAATACCTGCTGATTGATGCCGTGGTGCGTCCAGCAACAACCCCGTTTGGATTATCCAAGCGACCAAGAAGTTCTTGCTAAGAGTCCGGCTAATTTCCAGCTTGACCCGGGAATATGGACGAACCTCGTGTCATGGGTATTGTGTCATGGGAGTTACTTGGCCGAGTGGTTAGGCATTGAAAGCCAAGGCATCAAGACCTGCTTATGCAAAAACGGGCTATTTTCCACACATTGGTGGGGGTATTGGGCTGGGGCGCCAGGGTCGGGCGCTAAACCATAACTCTCTGCCGTGGCCCGTATTGCAACATTGGCCAGGTTCGCTATATTTAGTAGTTTTCGTGGCGGGACTCGATCGCTAGCGTAGCTCAATTGGCAGAGCAGTTGATTTGTAATCAACAGGTTGAGGGTTCGAGTCCCCCCGCTAGCTCCTTGATTGCGCGCGTGGCAGTGCCGCGCAAAGAGTATTTCGAGCACGAGAATTAGAGCCGACCGTCGGAAAACCACCCGCGAACGCGAATAGGGCATGGAGCTAAAGACGCGACGGCATGGGGGGTTTCCCGAGCGGTCAAAGGGGTCAGACTGTAAATCTGATGGCTATGCCTTCACAGGTTCGAATCCTGTACCCCCCACTGAAACAACAACGCAACTAACTAACACAACACAGTCAACACGAGCAGCAAACTTCGGCGGGAGAGCACGACGCAACGACACGCGGGTGTAGCTCAATGGTAGAGCCACAGCCTTCCAAGCTGAAGACGAGGGTTCGATTCCCTTCACCCGCTCTGGATTGAATACCCGACGCACTAAAAAACGAAAACTGAAAAACGAACACAACAAGACGTTTTATAAAATCAAAGACGACGAGATCGAGAGGACGGGACGAACCGGAGAGACGGCGAAAAATGGTGCGGAGGCGTAGTAAGGACGTGCTGAAGGGCCGGGTTTTGGCCTCTCGGCTCCAGCGAACATGCCGGCTGCTGTAGCTCAGTTGGTAGAGCACGTCCTTGGTAAGGACGAGGTCAAGGGTTCGAGTCCCCTCAGCAGCTCTGTAAGAAGCGAGTTTGAAAGACGCCAGCCGCAATTTGCGGCGGGCAAGGAATGAGTGATGCGGCGGGAAGCGAAGAATAGTAACGACACAGCGTGACCGAAGAAACTGTGACCAAAGAAACTGCGACGGAAGCAACCAGTCATTATTGACGCGAGAAAGAACGCAAGGGAGACGACATGGCGAAAGAAGCCTTCAAACGGACCAAGCCGCACGTAAACGTGGGCACCATCGGACACATTGACCACGGCAAGACCACGCTCACCGGAGCCCTCTTGTCCGTCCAGGCCAAAAAGGGTCTGGCCAACTTCAAGTCGTATGCCGACATCGCCAAGGGTGGCACCGTCCGCGACGAAACGAAGACGGTGACCATCTCCGTCTCGCACGTCGAGTACGAGACCGCCAAGAGGCAC
>JAIOPX010000186.1 GCA_021413705.1 Planctomycetota bacterium
GTCCCCAACACAAGATTTACCCCTATTTACTGCGGAATGTTGAGATTGAGCGACCGAATCAAGTCTGGAGCACCGACATCACGTACATCCCGTTGCAAGGCGGCTACGTATACCTGACGGCGATCATCGATTGGTACAGCCACTACGTGTTGACGTGGCGTCTGTCGAACAGCCTGGACAGCAAGTTTTGCATCGAGGCATTGGAGGAGGCGCTGGCCGGTGGTCAGCCGGAGATATTCAATACGGACCAGGGAGTGCAGTTCACGAGCATGGCGTTCACGGGTTGTCTGGAGTCGCGAGGCGTGGCGATCAGCATGGATGGCCGAGGACGGGCCTTGGACAACGTGTTCGTGGAACGGCTCTGGCGAAGCGTGAAGTATGAGGAAGTGTACCTGAAGGACTATGACAATGCCTGGCATGCGGAAGCGAGCCTGGGTGAATACTTTGACTTCTATTGTCACGCGCGCCCCCATCAAGCGTTGGATTACCGCACGCCCGCGGAGGTGTACGGCGTGCGTCGAACGAAGTCAGGGTCGCGGCGCGTGAAGAGCATTCCGCGCTGAGCGTCAGCGCACGAGTGACGAGGAACTGCAACAACGACGCGAGCGAGGCGGACGGCGTAGGCTGGGCGGTTTTTCGCCTCCCCCGCGGGGGAGGCGAAGGCAGAAGAACCTACGCTTAAAACCTTTACAGATACAACACGATTCGAGGTACAAGAAATGGGGTCCACCTCATAGATAATGTAGACCAACCGCGGGTGAGAATACTCTTCTCCGTAAAAATACTGATACGCTGTAACGAAGAACGAGCTCAACGTGCCTTGGACGACACGTTCTCGGACGGGATTGCCCCAACGATCGTATTGCCGACTAACGCCGCTGACGGATCTTATCTGCCCTTCTGAAGGCCGTGTCGCGCCAAATGGTCTCGCAAAGGTATCTACATCCGTCAAGCGTCCCCGCGTGTCATATACGTAAGATATACATTGCACTGCCATATCCACTTTGCTTTTCGGTGGCACTGTGACTTGATCAGAAACAAGTCTCGCGTGATGGTCATAAGAATATTCGTGAATGGTTCCGTTGGGATCCCTTGTAGTTTTTAGTAATCCCTGGCGATTGTACCCCTTGATGGATTTGCGTTGTTGGGGATCGATGATTCCTCCCAACAGGATGCTGGCCCGCGTCTCCCCACCCGCCTGGGGGCCGTATAGGTATTGCGTTACCTGTAATGAGGACCCTGAGTTCTGCACATCACTGCGCACAATGTTTCCATCGCCGTTGTATTGCAGATACGTTGTCTTGTTGACCGGCGTTCGTTTTACGTCAACGCCAAACCGCGATTTCAAATTGTTCAGATGCGTCACATACGCCTGACCGATGGCTTCTGCCTGAATTGTCGCCAGAAATGCACGAACTACTGTGCTGACTTGCAGATGTGAGTTCACGTCAGCGGCGTCATCGATATGGACGACTTTACGGCCAGCATGATCAAATTGAGATGTTGTCAGTCGGCCCACTGGATCCACAGTGATGGCGATATCACCGCTTGAATTGTGGAAATGACTGTTGATGAGAACGTCTTTGCTTCGGACGGGAATTGAGTGTGGCCTGGTAAAGTTGGGCGGAATATTAGTTCCGAAATCCGCGAGAACTGCTGGACGACCTAGCGCATCGTGCCAAACGCTCTGAAATGATACTCTTGCGTAAGGATTTATGTTTTCCGTCTGCAGAGGCCCCGCCGCATTGCTAAGATCAGCAGCAGGAGACCGTTCGCGGACAATTGTTGAGATGGAATTGCTAGCAGGATCATAAGCCATCTCCGTTTGCTGGACTATGATGTCTTTTGCGGTAACACGCCTGGCGTCTACTATCTCTCCATGCGGTTGAAGATGATAGCCAATCGATGACTTCGTGCATCGCCCCATTTTGTCATATTCTTTTTTGGTAAAGAAACTTCCGCCGTCCTGATCTTGCCTGACAATATTTCCAGCAGTGTCGTAATAAGTATTGGCAACACTCGTTCGCTTCTTCCCTCGAGCCAAGTATGCCGTCTCTTCCGTACGGTAGAGACGGCCACGAATGTCGAACTTTCGTACCTGGAGGACCGAAGACAGCGGGTCGGAAATGCTAGTAACATTTCCTTGATCATCGTGTCCAAACTCCGTTCTTGTCTGTTTTGCATCTCCGTCTCCCTCCACTCGCGTGCCCGTTAACCTATTCCGCCAGTCGTATTCGTTGACGGTCGTCCATGCATTATTACTGTCAATCATGCGAGTGATTTTCGTGGCGTTTCCGCTTCCACCGCCGTCGTTATCGTATTCAATCTTGGAAACTAGTATCTCCTCGGGTGGTCGAACAAAATCCGGTGAATAAGCTGTATCGTCAACTATCTGACTAAGATAGCTTTCTGTCGGTAGCCCCACGGCGTTAAAGACTGTTCGAAAGACCGTGCCCTCTGGTGTTACGACATGCGTCTGTCGATACATCGCGTCATAGCAGAAGCGTGAATCATGGGCATAATAAGCTGAGTGATCTGAACCGCTTGAGGGAATGAGGTGGTACTGGCGCGACAAGATATGACGGCCATGATCGTCGAAATACGATCTCTGCCATCGGACCCAGGAACTCTGCGGCAGCGGTTCATTTTTCCGAGGACGGCCGGCACCTTCAGGCCGTGCCACCGCAATCACTTCCATGGGGCGTCCCATCCGATCCAGTTTTTGCACAACCATAGGATTGACGGCGCGACTCGTTCCCGCTGACTGATATCCGCGGACCGCCCATACTTCTCCTGCCAGATCGTTAAAAATGAACCAGGACGCTGTTCGTACTTGGGTCAATGCAGTGAGGTTATCGTTATCGATAGCGTCATGAACCGGCCCCAATGCCTCAATGACCCTGCCCTGGTGATCGATTTCAAAAGTAGTGAGGATGCGACTTCCGCCCGAATCATCGATCCGAAGCCAATTCCCACGCGTGGGAACATGAGTAACGAGTTGTGCTTCCGTTCCTCTTACATCCCTGAATGCAAAAACGTTTCCGTAACGGTCCAGATTATTTGTAACTTGAGTTTTCTTGCCGTCTCCGTTCTCGGACGACGGCACAATTGGCGGATTATCAGTCTGGGCCTTAGTCTGCGAGGTCGTTGAGAATGTTGCTGGGCTTCCTCCAGAACTCTTATACAAACCGGACTGGAGACGAGTTTCCTCGTCGGATGCGAGCCGTGTTTCGTACCAAATGCGGCCGTATTGCGTCTGACCCACGCGATCGTCATCCACACGATCCCCTCGCTAATGCAACGGCCACAGCGGCTGCACATCGCCTACCCCAATGTCAAACCGAAACCAATGGTTCGCATAAATGAACCGAGACGTATCGCGAAATGTCCTGGGAAAAGGTGGTTTATTTTCCTTAAAGTCAGGCGGAGATTGGTAGGGGGGCAAGTCGAGCGGAGCATCGCCGAGCCGAAAGTTTTGAGGACTCGGCAGAGCTGTGGCCCAAAGGACCACTTGGCGAACTACTCCGTTGTAAACGCTGAGTCGGAGTATCTGGTGAATGCCGTTGCCGAAATGTGCCGTAAAACCCGCGTGGTCGGTTGTTTCCGACGTGAGCCGTGGAATGCGGGAGTGCATCAGTTGGCGAATAAAATCCGGAATCCTTTTCATCAACTCCGGCTCTTTCTTAAGTTCGTCGATGTAACCTTCGTAACCCTGGTCTTCATCGGATGAGTTGTTGTCACCCACTGCCTGCCCGGCTCCTGTCGAGTGCGAGTAGACTCGATACAGGGTGCGCTGCTTGTGGGGATAGATCGAGACGTCCTCTTCCCGATTCTTGAAAACGTAATCAGCCAATTGTTGAACGTCAGTGACAGAAACCCCGGCTGGCCCCGACTTGGATAGCAAGTGCCCCTGCCACGGATCGTAAACGAAGAACTGGCTCCATTGCTTGGGCGGGCCGGCGCTTGGGCCAGTTCCACTCCCTTGTTTTCCCGCCAACGTCGAGGCCAGCACTTGCCCTATGGCATTTGTATAGACGGTTCGCGAATTTCCGTCCGCACGTGTTTCAACTGTCTGAGTGCTCCAGATATTGAAATTCTCCGGGATATTATCCTGATAATTGAATATATGCGTTCGTTTGCCACCGTTCATCATGATGGCCTTTACCCGGCGGTCCTCGTTGTACTCGATATGAAGGTCGGCGATGCGATCGAGCAAAGAATCGTCGAATTGATCGATTTCCCTGGCGAAAGTTGCCAAGTTCCCTACGTTGGCAATTTTTGTGAGTTCATCGTCCATCTCACCGAGCTTCGGAGACGGGGGGTGGAATGAAATGGGAACCTTCAAGTTCTTGGGATCGCATTCCGCTGCCGCCGCTTGCACACGGGTGTCGGCGATCCCGACCTTCCCAAGTTTAATCAACCGGCGAAAGGCTTCGGGGTTGAGTACGTACTTAAGCAGGCCCTGGCAGTGGCCTTCTTCCTTGTTTTTCTCGGTCTCATAACGATAATAAGACACTTCCAGATTTTTAGGCTTAGTGCTCGAGGAACCATTGGGTTTTCCATCTGCGTCTTCCGCGTAGACTTGCGTCGCGACCATTTTAAGGTCGCCTGTCTGGCCATGCTTGTCCTCCTCATCGTAATAGACGTATTCGACGCGGCGGAAAGCGCTGCCAGGAGGCGGGCCGGTTTCGGATTGAGGTTCGTCCGTGATTACCGGAGCCCAATCAATGTGTGGGCGATGTGTCGGCGGAACAGGTCGGTCATTTCGGTAGAGAGTTATGGATGACAAGCGATGCTTGTTCGCTCCCGATTCAAAATATTGATAGACGTAGGTTTCAGTGATGATCTGGCCGCTAAGCTTGTTGGCATCAGTAATTGTCAAGTTGAACGCCGATTGCGCCAGCATTTTGCACTTGCGCACCGCCTTTTGAAGCCGTCCATTCGTGTAGACCAGAATCGTCTCCTGTCCTCCTGGGCCAATGTGCCGCTTAAGACTTCCCGGGGGCGGATCGGTTTCTTCCCTTTCACAGTGGAAGTCATGGAATTCCCATTGGTGACCGTTGGGAGCCACGATCAGTATCGTCCGGTCTAAGGCCGCCTCCTTGGGAATGAGCCGGTGCTTGGCGCCAAAACGGGCCTCCCAGGTCTTGACCATTTCCTTCTGTTTGTCCGTGTCCGTGCTGGTGGGATACTTCTGATGCACGTACTCGTCGAACCAGAGCGAGTTGCGGGTGCCGCGGACCATAACGATGGTCTGGCCCGTAGCCGGCCGGGGGATGACCGGCGACTTTTTATCGAGCGCGCGGATCGTCGGCTCAGGCATGCAGCAGGCGTCAAACGTCTCCTGCTTGAGATACGGCTGCTCGTGAATCAGCCAATTGGTGCCATTGCCCACGTCGGCACTGAACGAAAGTTGGTTGCTGTAAATACGCGTGTGGCCCCAGGGCACCCCGAACCCGTTGGACCCGATGTCCTTCACTCGGAGTTGCAGTTCTCCATTAAAGTACCGGACCGGCGCGAAATCGCTGTCTTCCATCAGCGGAATGTCTAGCGTCGGCCAGAACGGCGCGTCGTTCAGATCGTCAGGGTGACCCGCTTGCCAATGACGTTGCGGCGCGCAGAAGTCCGGAACCGGCTTGGCCGGAGCCACGACGACGGCCTTATACCCATGCATCATCGTGAAGGTTTTCGGGGAGACACCGTCCCATTCAGTTTCCTCGCTATAAAACTTTGTGGTCGTCAAACCTGACATGATCGTGGCATTGGACACACTCTCCGTCCAAACCAAATGAGTCACCTTCATCGTATGATTGGCGTCATCAATGCTCTCGATTGTCCGGAATACATTATTCTTCAGCGTGTCCTCGATCTTGATCGACATCCCCGCCTTGAGTCCGTCCGTGGTGAAAGTTCCCGACGGCCGTTCAATCGTGTTGGGCGTGGCGGTTTCATTTCCCGTGAACTTGAAGGTGCCGGTGGCAGAGCAGATCACCGCCTCCTGTCCCGGCATGGGCCACAAAGTGGCGCTGTCGTCGACGTGGCACAGCTGGTGGCAGACGTTGAAGAGCTGCCACTTGCCGTTGGGCTTCTTCCACAATCGCCAGAAGGAAGTGCCCCGCGGACCGGCGTCCTGGTTGCCCCAGACATTAGTCCGCGGCTTCTCGCTGCCTGCAGCGACCACTTCGCCCGTCTCACCGTTTTCCAGTGGAACCTTTAAGTCATTGCACAGCCACGACAACTCCAGGTGGTGGCACACGTCGCCATCCGGCTCGATGCCATAGTTGCAGCACTCGGGGATATACGTGCCGGTGATCGCCACCTGGTCTGTGGCCGTTGACTCATCGACCAGCGTTCCCTCGACGGTCAGCGTGCCGGCGGCTACGCCGCCGGTGGCGATCTTGCGAACGCAATTATTGAGCTTGCTGCCGGTGATCGTGATCCACATGCCGACCTGGAATCCGGCCGTCGAGAACCGGTTGTCTGGATCCGTGATCACGCTGCCGCTGGCGGCAAACGTCACTTTGCCGGCGACGCTCGCCACCGGATGGGTGCTGTCGGCGCCGCAGCAGCCCGGCCCCATTTCCTGCTTCTCGACCTTCACCCAGATCGTGTACTTCTGCGTCTTGCCCGCCGGCGGGCAGCAGGGAGTCTCAGCCATCGATCGGTCCTCTGCATCGTGCTAACGAATTCTCGGATTCTCCAGGGACTAACGCCCCCCGGCTTGCGACGGCACACGGAGTGTGCCGATTACATTCGCGCTCACGTCGCCAAACTGTCGGCGACCATCAGCGGCCATCAGTAGCTCACACTCTTACATCGCCACGGACTACATCGCCCCAATTCAAGGCAAGAATGTCACCGCTCGTGACACGGTGCTGATCTACGTGAGCATCTAATAGCATCTGGGGATCGATCCGCTGTCCATGAATGACGAGTCTTACGATGGTTTTCGACTCAGGTAGCCGAACTATTTCGATACTGTCGTTAGGCATGACGCGCGTGAGACCTTCAATGGGATCCAACCCATAATCAGACTCTCGTAGAAGCACGCATTTGGTTGCATCGAGCTTGTAAAAATAAATGCCTAATCCGTTGTTGGGTTCGTCAACCTGGACTATTTCGTTTGACGTCAACATCAGTATTTCCATCACCTGTTTATCAGACTCTCGGAGAAAGTCGTCCGCTATTCTTCGGTCGTCTCTCTGTCTTTCTCGATAATCTTTAAGCCGACGAGCAGTAACAATTAGTACACTGACAAGTGACAATAAGACACTTGCACAAAAATACAATTTGAGAAATGCCGGAAACTGTGGAACCACAATGTAAATGCCAACAAAGATCAAGGGAATGAACAGTAGTGCGCCCAGAACTAACCCGGTTCCAACGCTATCGATGAGCGGTTGAAAAAAGTAATTCGTTGACCTCAATTGGGCAGCGTGTTCTCTAATCAACAGTCGTTCGGCCTCTGAGATAGGCCTG
This sequence comes from Planctomycetota bacterium, assembly GCA_021413705.1. Taxonomy (GTDB): domain Bacteria; phylum Planctomycetota; class Planctomycetia; order Pirellulales; family UBA7805; genus JAIOPX01. The sequence goes on from JAIOPX010000186.1 coordinate 7,480, forward strand.
ATTGAATACTCGCTACTCATCATCAAATAGATCTTCAACGTAGGTGTAACCAAGATATCCGCCTAGACTGACATCGGCCAGAACCAATCCGCCGACCGTTTCTTGAAGCCAACTTGGACTCCCATGCCACACCCTGCCGACATGCCCGTATTTCGTAACTCCCGCGCGCACAGGCGTGTGAGGAAAATATGAAGGGTCTACCCTGAAGTGCCACTCTTCGAACGCAGCTCTATTTCGAAATCGCCTTGATAGACCAAAAAGTCGTCGCGAATTCAGGCCAACGAGATTCAAAGGGCTTTCACGGAACCATCGCCATACAAATCTGCCATACTGATTATTCATGAATCTCCGTCGACCGAGAGGCGTCGCAAGTTCTATTCGTCCCTCCCCACCGTGGGGAACGATTGCATGATGTGCTGCCGGCGCTGGACGGACGACACGCGGGTTGACGCCCCTCCCTCCCCTCATCAATTGTTCAATACTTGGTTTTGCTCGTTGGTAAAGGCCCGTTCCAATCCCTCCGACAAACATGCCCCACGTAGCGTAGTTCAGTGTAGTGTCCCAGTCCTTGCCTGCCAGCCAAGCACCGCCGCCCAGAGCACCAGCGCCAATTAGTTCGGGTGCAATCGCCCACGCTCCAGCTTTCGTTGCGGCGCCGATGGCCTGTCTGCTTGCCGCACCCGCGCCCTGTCGCAGGGCTTCCTTGTAAGCAACCGAGCCCCATTGGTACGCGCTGCCTCCGATCCCGCCGATCAGTCCGCCCCACTGTGCTCCGCGCAATCCTCCGAAGACGCCGCCAACTGCAGCTCCGCCGGCCGCCCCGAAGGCTCCGTACGGATTTAGAGCACCGAACAGTCCACCCAGGCCCGCGCCAAAGGCTGTCGCCCCGATGTCACCGTTGCTGGCATAGTAGGACTCGATGCCGCCATGAGCGGCTCCCACTGCGGCCCCGGCCAGCGCCAACGGTCCCAGTCCCGCCAGAATCGTCCCGCCAGTGGCGACAATGGCGATGCCCCCAACGATGGCGATACCGCCGACCCACAGCGCGACCTCCAAATCGCTGGCTTCGGCCAGCCGACGATTGAACCAGCCAATGCCTGCGATCGCAGGATTCTGTGTCGCCCGCAGCGGAAAACTCTCGATGTACGCATCGAAAATCGCCTGGCTAACGTGCCCGCCCGCGGTGGCGCTTGTCATTTGCCCCAATAGCGGATGGAGATAGCGCGAGCCAACGACAAAAAGTCCCGTGTTCAGATCGCGTCGCAACCCGCCAGCGAGATGCTCCCATTCGTATGTCCCGCGAACCGGGTCGTCCGCCACGGAAAAGTCGGCCTTCAGGAACGTAGGCACTCCTAGCCCGTCATAAACAATCCGCTCCTTGACGTCGCCGTTGAGATCCAACAGCGATGTCACCGAGCCATTCCGATCCGTTACCGCGTAGAGCCCTTCGATGAGCCCGCCGGTCAGGTGCCCATAACGGTGCCGCAGCACGATATCTTGGCCGCCTCGGATCCCCCAAACGTATTGCCGGTCGAGGATCCGATCGGTATGGAGATATTCCTGACTGAAAGGTTCCCCCGGAGGTTTTTCAACCTGTTCCTCGATGACCTGGTCCGCGGCGTTGTAATAGAAGTGGCGGCTCTCGGAGAGTTGCCCTTGGTCGTCGTAGCTGCGCATGATCGTCCGACGGCCCAGACCATCGTATTCGTATTCGGCGACTTTTTTCTTGTCCTTGCCGCGGCCGACCGTCAGCCTCGCCAACCGATTCCAACCGTCGTGCTCGGCGTCGTACGCCTGGCTAGGATCGTGCGGTTGGGGAAAACGCGACATATTGCCGGCCGGATCATCATACTCGCAGCCGACCCACTTGGTTCCCGTGGTGGAAACGACCTTGGTGACCTGGTTGTCCGGTGTGTAATCGCGAGTCTGCACGAGATCCCACGTGCCGGGCTTCCAGATTTTTCCGCTCGTCTTTTTCCACTGGCGAAATTGGCGATTGTTGCCCAACGCATCGAGCGTCGTGTCCTGGACGACGGCCTGGGTACCCGGCAGAATGAGGATGGGATTGCTGTACGGTTGCCGCTTGCCACGTTCCAGCCGCGTCACCTGATCTTTTCGGTCGCGAGTGTAGACTTCGTCAAAACCGTTGGCTCGGGCGGCAGGAACCTGGTTCAGATCCGTCACCAGCATGCCAGAATCGGAAAACTGATACAGACGGTCCTCGAAATACGCACCGTGCCCTTTGCTTCGCCACCGCAACAGAATCTGCCGATCGAGAGTATCCAGCGAAGCAAACTGCCCACGGCTTCCTGCGGAAAGATCGAAACCGACCGCTCCCCAGTGCGTCATGCCCGTAGCACGAACTCCAGATGGCTCCTTGGACAGGTCGACAAGCTGTGGGAAAGCGACTCGATAGAAATCACTGATACCGGCGTATAAGTAAGACACTGCTTGTTGACTACTGTCATCGAGTTCTCTCTTGCCGATGCTAAAGAGGCGATTGGAAAGGCCATAACCTGAGAAGTACCCATTGCCCCAGCGTTCCTCGAAGCGGTCCAACTCATGTGTATATTCAAGTTTCTGACCGCTGGGGCACCTAATCCGAGTTAAGAGAATTCCGCTGACGGTTCTCCACAGGCCCAGCGCGGTATAACTGTTGCCAGGATACTCATAATCGTAACCAATAAGGTTGGGATATACTCGGACTCCCTTGCCGCTATGCGGCGGGTTATCGTTAGCACCCTCAAACGCATTGTGGAGTTGCCATTCTTGGGTGATATTGTTGAAACTGTCATATCGCCGGATGATGGAATTGCTATGACCACCCTCCAGGTCGATGCTCCGCACCACGCTCAGTCTGCCCCATTCGTCATATTTGTAGGAAATACCTCGTATTCTGCCCGCCATCTGATTTCGCGCTTCATCCACCGCATCTTTCTCATCAATGGTTTCAGCGCTTTCATACTGGAGGTCGAGAGGCGTTCTTACCGCATCGAGCCGCAGTCTTCCTAGGGCATCATACCGATAAGTATGCCAATTGTACTTATTTGAGTCTCTTCTGCCTTCTTTGGTCAGGGCAGGAGTGATCAGGTGTTTGAGCTCCCCCTGCTTGTTGAAGGCAAATAGCGTTTGAGACCTGTCAGGGGAGACGACTGTACCCAAAAGGTGCGCCGTCGAAATTTCAGACTTCAACGCCTGATTAGGGCCGCTACCATAACGATATTTGGTCGTCTGTTTCAGTCCCGCGTTATGCACCGTGACCGTCTCAGGCTGGCCATCAGGGGTGTAGGTGTAGCCCGTAATAATTGCAGCGTCTGATTGAACTCTGAGCACGGCGCTGCCTGCGGCGCCCACGACGGCGCCTGTTATTCCGATCCCGCTTCCCGCGGCGAGCGCCGCTAATTCTGTTGCTTGAAAGGTTCCGGGGCTCGCGTTATGGATTTCGCCCACCAACCTCCCCGCCGCGTCAATCGACCGTACTGTCTCCCCGCGCGAGTTCGGATCGTTCGCGCGCCAAGTATGGTCGCGGATCCGCCACGGGTCGCCAGCTTCATTAAAATCGACCGTGCTTACCCGAATCTCCTCCGACCGTTCTGGAATCTGATCGGGTCGCGGTGTTCGCGACGGCACGATGGTGCCATAGTTCGCTTCGGCCCTCGGTCTGCCCACTACATCATGCCAAAAGGCTGTATGTGACACGCGGGCTTTAGCAGATCGACCTGACCGTCCCTGTCCCTGGCCGTCGCCGAGTTCACCCAGAAGCCTCAATTCGGCCAGATCCATCCCATGGGCAGGATCCACCTCTGGCAGACGGACCCGATGCGTTATCAATACGACATTTCCCGCCCGATCGTAGTCGGTTTCTATCTGCTCCAAGAGTCGATCACCACGCACGTTACTCACCTCGGTCGGCCACTGAGGCACACCCTGGGTTAGCTCTATCCAGTTGGAGCCGTGGTATCGGGCGACTTCGCGCCCCAGTGCGTCGTACTGGAACTTCGTAAAGACCATGTGACCTGCGGATTGAGACTTTAAGATGTTGTTCGATTCGTCATACCATAGTCGGCTTATAAGGGGCGCCGCCACAGTAGCAGACGTTCCAACTAAGCGCTTGGGCTCTTTCTTCGGCGGGGGCACTGTTTCAATCATGTACACTCGACCACGAACATCGACGTAGCGCCGCTGAAAGGCAAAGTCGGTGTCCCCCTTTGACGAACTGCGTTTTGCCTCTGTCACCTGGCCTACGCTATTGCGCTCGTAACGAACCTCTCCTTCTTCGGCGTTTCTGACCATTGTGCGCCGACCAAGACCGTCCGATTGAAATTGAGTGAGCCGCGTAGTGCCTCCATCGTACCGCTTCAATGAAGTTAAGACGCCACCGGCAGAACCCAAGGGAGTTCCTTCAGGTTCGTCGTACTCCATTTCCGCGATCGTCGTCATGTTGTTATCGTGCAGCGGCCCTCCAGAGTTCGGACGTTCATCATCGTTTGTTCCGATGTAGACGCGCTCTAAATGACCGTTTGTGATTTTGCGACAAGTGATATTGGAGGTTTAGGCGGCGCATGAAAAATGGGAATTCCCAGTGTCCAACACTAGCCGCGGGTTACACGCCCGCAGGAGGGAATTCCCATGGACGGGATTGTGCCGGA
>JAIOPX010000176.1 GCA_021413705.1 Planctomycetota bacterium
CTTCTTCGCCGCCGCCTCATAGTTGTCCGAGAGGTAACGCAGGAACAGGAACGAGAGCATGTAATCGCGGAAGTCGTCCGCGTTCATCGCCCCGCGCAACGTGTCGGCAATGTTCCACAGGGTCTTGCCGAGTTGTTTTTGATCGAGTTCGGTCATGTTTGCTTCAGAGCTTTCAAGAGCCCCTCACCCAGCTTTGCCCCTCACCCCCACCGGATCGGGGCGAGGGGGGAGAGGGGGGCCAGAGGCGGTTGGGATGCTTCCCAGGGCTTTGCTGAGTTCGTTCTGGTCGAGTTTGGTCCTAATGCTTGATTTCGTTTTATGATTCTAGTTTCCCCCCGCTCTACTCTCCCCTCTCCCCGCGCTCCGCTTCCTCTTGCTCCCCTCGCCCCGCCTCCCCGTTCTTGTCTCCCCTCTCCCCGATTCCTCTTGCTCCCCTCTCCCTCCCCTCGCCCCGCCGCGGGGAGAGGGGCCGGGGGTGAGGGGCTTTGAGGGGTGAGAGGCTAAGGGTATGTGTTGAGCGTCCACCCCCTCACCCCACCCCCAACTCCCCCATGCGCTCTCGCACTCGCTCCACAATATCTTGGTATACCCGATCCGGTTCGCGCACCACATCAAACCCAGGAATCCGCACCACCCGATATCCGTTCCTGTCCAAAAAATCATCGCGAACCCGATCGCGCTCTCGGCCTGTCTCGGTGAGATGATCGGCCCCGTCGATTTCCAGAATCAGTTTCAATTCGACACAACAGAAGTCGGCCGTGTAGGGAGGAATCGGAACCTCGCGACGAAACTTCTGCCCGCAGACTTGCCGATTGCGAACCCATTGCCAGACGGTCCGGGCGAACTCATTGGCCGTGGCGCGTTGGTCGCGCGCGAATTCAATAGCTTCGTGCGATCTTGCGCGGCTGCGTTTCATGCAAGCCCTTCACAGCAGCTAAGCCCCTCTCCCCGCCACGGGGCGAGGGGGGGAGAGGGGGGCCAGAGGCGGTTGGGGATTCGGGAATAAGTGCCGCGTTTCGGCGGCAACGTTCCACAGAGTCTTGTCGAGTTGTTTTTGGTCGAGTTGGGTCATGGCGACTGATTTCGTTTCTTGATTCTACTTGTCTCCCACTCTACTCTCCCCTCTCTCCGGTCCCCTCTCCCCGCTCCCTCTTGCTCCCCTCTCCCCCCCTCGCCCCGCCGCGGGGAGAGGGGCCGGGGGTGAGGGGTTTTGGGCTTGAGTGGCTTGAAGGTCCAAGGCACCGCAAAACCTCTGCCCCCAGACTTGCCGCTTGCGAACCCATGGCCAGACGGCCTGGGCGAGTGCATGGGCCGTGGCGCGCTGATCGCGCGCGAATTCAATCGCTTCCGAGGCTCGGGCGGGGCTGCGTTTCATGAAAGCCCCTCACCGCAGCTTTGCCCCTCACCCGGCTCCCCTCTCCCCGCGGCGGGGAGAGGGGAGCCGGAGAGTTGGGGATTCGGGAATAATTGCTGCATCAGGCCCTGCTTGTGCGTCTTCAGCGCGGCGAGCTTGGAGGCTTCGGCGGCGATCTGGGCGTCGAGGCCGGAGAGGCAGTCGGCGATTTGCTGCTGCTCTTCTAACTGTCTCGGAAGTATTAACTCGAGACCATTGAGCTTGCCAATAGGAAGCTGCTTAAGTGCTGTACCAGTTGAGAGAGATTCAAATACTCCGCTTCTGCTGTAACCATCGAGCAGTTGAAAAATAAACACATTATCTGATTTTTCCCCTGTGTTGATGCGGACGAGTTGGGCGTTAATATTTGATCCAATATGCCTGTCGGGAACGAGAGCAACAGTACCAATTTGCCCTCTATTGGATAATAAAATATCTCCCTGCTTTAGGTGCCCCTTGGTTATTTGATTGTGCTGCTTCTTGGAAATAAACTTCATGTCTTTGTCAGATATGGAGCCGCGACTGAGGTTGTTCGCACGCAAAAATGGAACTCCAACCGAAACAAAGTCAGATTGGCGAGGATACTTTGAGGAATAATTGCCGTCGCTAACGTCGAATCCCATCTTCCCGAATGTTATAATTTCCCAACCCGGCCCATCGCGGAACTCGGGGAAGCGGAGGCGGGGGAGGGTTTCGCCTTCGCGGGGGAAAAGCTGCTGCATCAGGCCTTTCTTATGAGCCTGCAGCGCCTCCACTTTCCGCCCCTGCGCCGCGAGCAACTCATCCAGCGACGTCAGACAGTCGGCGATCTTCTGTTGCTCGCTTACGCTCGGGGGCACAGGCAGAAGCACATCGGCAAGATCTGCTGAGTTGATTGCTGGATAGCTCGATCCGGTACATTGTGCGATAACCCTATCGACGAACGGGTCCGTGTGAACCACTTGATAAAGAAACGACTCGCTTTCGTTCGCCCGCAACTGTGCGTAGCCCGTCGAGGCCACATACGTTTCATCGTCATTAAACCTAACGAACAGGTTGTTTCGTTGGTACGGTCGGACGATCTGAAAGACGACATCGCCATTCTTCAGCAGTCTTTGTGCTCTGCTCGGAGCGTCCTTCTTTTCGATCAGCTTCCTTGCATTTAGCACACCTCCTTCCACGGACTCTAGATCAATGTAAACGAATGACTCAGGAAGGCCGCTATTAGCCGGATTGATCTCGCAGATTTCTTTAAGTGGCGTTTCTTTCCACCCCTTCGCCTCCCGAAACTCCGGAAACCGCAGCCTCGGCGTCAGCGTTTGCTTGTCGTCCTTGCCCATCCGCTTATTCCTCGTACGCCTTAAGCCCGGCGATATCGCGGCCGCCGGCGCGTTTCTTCAGCAACGGGAGGAGGTCGGACATCAGGGCCAGTTCCTTTTCCGTGCGGTCACGCCAGCCGAGGTCGAGCGGGGCGAGCAATTCGGTGAGTTGTTCGCCGTCGAAGATCATCCGGCTGAGGATAGCGTCCACGAAGGTTTGGAGCGATTCCGTCGGCAGGCCGTGCTTTTGGGCGGCGGCGTTCAGTTCGGCGGCGTGCTTTTGGTCTTTGAACCGCTGGTAGCCGGCGCGGATGGCGGACTCGTCGAGACCCTGGCCGGCCTTCAGGCCGCGGACGTACTGCGTGATCTCCTCCCGCTCGTCGATGAACTTGCTGTCGGCAGCGATCAGGCCGATCAGTTGCTCGCGGCTCATCGTCGCCTTGCCGGCCGGCTTGGCCTGGAAGTCGGTGATGAGCTTCATGATGTAGTCGTAGTCGATCACGGCGCTGGCGAAGAGGACGAACTCGAAGTCGAGCTGATCGACTGCGGGTTCGGCCCGATCGCCCGGTGTTTCGCGCTGCTGCCGCAGCCGCTGGGCCGTTTCCAGGTATTGGCCGCGGAAGGCGGTCAGGTCGTCCTGGGGGAGAATGGCCAGGATCGCTTGTTCCTGCTCGGGTGTGAGGTCGGTGTACTGATCGAGCTGGGTTTGGAGCCGCTGCACGTGGATTTTACTCGATCCGCGGGGCTCCCTCTATAGGCGGGCACCCTTATAGGCGGGCACCCTTATAGGCGGACACCCTTATAGGCGGACGGGGCGTTGGAAGTAGCCCTCGCCTGCCCGGCGTGGGAAACAGTTGTTCCCTCGAAATTACTTGTCGCAATTTCCGCTTTCTTGGGGTAATCTATTTCCCTGCCTGGCCAGACGGTCCCGGGTCTGGCAGGGGCGGGACGGCGACTGCTAAACGCCACATATTCAACAGGGCAAAGGGCATCCGAGGATGGCAAAGGGCAAAGAAACCAAGACGGCGGCACATGTCCAAGCTAAAATATATGAAGTCGCCACGCTCCAGTGGGGTACTGGACGAGTTGTTCGCCATACGGACGAGATCACGGAAACTCAAGCGATTGGTTTACGCAAGGCAGGCAAAGACGTGGTTGTATGTGGCGATGACATTGTCGTGAACCGCACCGTAGCGGAGAGAATTGAAACGGCCGCGCATGGCTCATGCCTTGCGGAACGGCCGCATAAGAACGCGGGACCACACGCTCTTCCGCACTTTCAACCCGAAACCCGTCCGCCGATGGGACACACCTTTTTTGAAACCGGCAAAAACAAAAAGGCCAAGAAGGTTCAAAAATGAAATACTTCACCCCCGAACTCTACCGAGAGTACAGCACCGCGCCGGCAAATCAGGCGCAGGTGGTGGAAGAAAAGTGGACACAAGCCGAAAGCAATTACGAGCAATCTTTAAGTAAGATCAGAGCGAAGTTGCCAGCAACCGTGCGAACACTTGCTGACAAGCTGTGCTTGCACGATGCGCAGATCATCAATCTGCATGCTTCTCACGAAGCGTGCGCCATTTGGGTTCGATTGGAAAATGTGTTCATCGTTTTGCAATATCACTTATTGCAAGATATCGTTGTTACCTTACCCGCCGACATGAAGGTTTCGCCCGCGCCGTGGGTCCGATGGCTTTACGATGAAATTGACATGCCTAAATCCGGCCAATTTACGCATGACATTTTGCTCAGTGATGGTCGCGAAATGAGAATTGTATTTGATAGCGCGGAATTAGCCGTTTTTGAGGCACACCCTCTCAGCGAAACCGAGCAAGTTGAAGCTTTCAGGGATCTTCATTCTTCTACCGAACAGGGACCGAGAAAATCGCGAATTGGCGGCAAGTCGGTTTCCATCCTCGACTCAGTCTCGGTCGCCAAGAAAAGAACGACTTCGAAAGGTGGGAGCCTCAGTGGCGGTTCGGACGGGGCATATTTCAGAATGCCGACTGGGATTCCGTTTTCAATCCGCTCCACCATTGTCGTCGTGGAAAAGAAAACCGCCGAGAAGAAGGATTCACGGAAACAGCGACATGTGCCAACTTGAGGCTTCTCAGCTAGGTGATTGAGGGGTCCACACCAAGATGGCATTTTCTTCGCGTCTTCGTTGAGATTGAGCATAGGCTGGCCCCACATCTCCACGGTCAATTACCGATTAACCGTTCGGCCGTGGCATTCGCCGTTTCGACCGGTTAGCATGGGTGCAGCAAAGCCCTGCCCTGGTACCTACCTTTCCGTTCCACTCGCCGGAGAATCCCGTCATGATCGATCGTCGCTGCTGCTCTTGCCCTGGCCGAAAGCTGTCGCTGCTGGCCGTTGCTCTGGTTGCGTCGTTGCTTGCCGTCGCGTCGCAGGCCCGGGGCGAAGTGAAATTGCCTTCCGTGTTTAGCAGCAACATGGTGCTGCAACGCGATCGGGGGATTCCCGTTTGGGGGACGGCGGCACCGGGTGAAGAGGTGACGATCGAGTTGGTTGGGAACAAGGCCACCGCGGTCGCCGATCCGCGCGGTAAGTGGGAGACCAAGTTGCCGGCGCTGGCGCTCACCACCGAGCCGCTGAAAATGACGGTGTCCGGCACCAGTGCCGCCAGCACCAAGAACAAGATCGAGTTGGACAACATCCTCGTCGGCGAAGTCTGGGTATGCTCCGGGCAGTCAAATATGCAGTGGAGCGTCTCGCAGTCGAACGACGGCGGCAAGGAAATTGCCGAAGCCAATCATCCCAACATCCGCCTCTATCTGGCCCCGACGGTGCAACTGCGCGGCCCGGCCGAGACGGTGCAGGGAGCCCGCTGGGTGGCGTGCAGTCCGCAGACGGTCGGCGGCTTTTCGGCGGTGGGGTATTTCTTCGGTCGTGACCTACACAAGGAGCTGAAGGTACCGATCGGGTTGATCGCCAATGCCTGGGGGGGCCGGCGGATCGAGCCGTTTACGCCGGCGATTGGCGTGGAGAGCGTACCCGCCCTGGCCGGCAAGCCGCAAGGGGAACTGTCGATCATCTACAACGGCATGGTCGCGCCGATCGCTCCGTTTCCTATTCGTGGCGCCATCTGGTACCAGGGTGAGTCGAACATGGGGGAAGGGATGTTGTATGCAGATCGGAAGCGGGCCTTGGTTGCCGGTTGGCGCAAAGTGTGGAACCAGGGTGACTTTCCGTTCTACTGGGCACAGCTCGCGCCGTATCGCTACGGCGGACAGCCCTATGTTTTGCCGGAACTCTGGGAGGCGCAGACGGCCGCGATGGACATTCCGCACACAGGCATGGCCGTGCTGACCGACATCGGCAACCCTGGCGATATCCATCCGCGCAACAAGCAGGACGTTGGCGCGAGGCTGGCACGCTGGGCGCTCAATCGCGACTACGGCCGCAAAGATGTCGTCCCTTCCGGGCCGCTCTACAAGTCGATGAAGGTAGAAGGGAACAAGATTCGAGTGAACTTCGCCTACGCCGATGGCGGATTGAAGGCGCGCGACGACAAGCCGCTGACCGATTTTGAAGTGGCCGGGGCCGACGGCAAGTTCGTGCCGGCCAAAGCGACGATCGACGGCCAGACGGTGGTGGTCGAGGGTGAGGGAGTTGCCGAACCGACGCAAGTTCGTTTCTGCTGGAACGGCGTGGCGAGCCCGAACTTCGTCAACAGCGCCGGCTTGCCGGCCGGGCCATTCCGCAGCCAGGATTGGAAAGGGGCTACGGGGGAATAAGGGCTGGTAGCTGGAAATTCCCTTCTATCGAACCGCAGTTAGAGAAGGCCTGGACTTCGCCCGGGCGAACAACTCATAATTCAACGAGAGTCTGTTCGAGGGATCGTGTAAATTGTGGAGTCGATCGTGGACCAAATCATCGTAGAATCTGCGCTGGGACAAAAACTTGGCGAGTTGGGGGGGCAAGTCGTGCTGTGTGATTCCGAGGGTCGTGCGCTGGGTTTTTTCTCCCCGCTGCAGGAACCGGTGCGCGTTGACGAACTGCGGCTGGAACCGCCCCTGTCCATTGCGGAAACGGAAGAACTGCGCAAGGTTCGAACAGGAAAACCTCTGAGCGAAATCCTCGGCAGGCTGGGATTGGGATCACCATGACCTTTCGGGTGCTCTGGTCGCCTCATGCCGAACAGAGACTGGAGCAGATGCTGCAGGATCTGCCTGAACGCGATCTTTTGGCCGCGACCGTGCGGGAGATCGACCAGAACCTCTTCGCAGATCCTACAGGCTTTGGCGAATCTCGCTATGATACAGTGCGCATTGGATTCGTTCATCCGTTGGGAATCCAGTTCGAGGTGATGGATGATGTTCGCACGGTAATTGTTTACGATGTATGGCGATTTGACCGTAAGTAGGGTCGGGAAATCGAATCCTTATGAGCCATCCCACCCAGGCCAAGGTTGCTGCCGCGCCATCCTCCGCCGACGGCGGACCTGCGCAACCGGCCCCGGCGGAGCCGTATGCCGACATGGTCACGCTCATCGGCTCGCTGGCGCATGAGATCAAGAACCCGCTCTCTACGATCCGGCTGAATCTCGAACTGCTGGCGGAAGACTTGGCGCAGGCGGCGAACCCGCGCGATCGCCGGGCGGTGGCCAAGATTTCCGTGGTGGAGCGGGAGTGCCAGCGGTTGCAGGATCTGCTGGAGGATTTTTTGCGTTTCGCCCGAGTTGGCCGGCTCGACCTGGTGCCTGCTGACTTAAACGTGGCCGCCGCCAGGGTGCTGGAGTTCTTTCGTCCGCAGGCTGACGAATCCAACGTGGAGATCATCCGCTATCTCGACGCCGATCTGCCGAGCGTGATGCTCGATCCGCAAGCGTTTCAGGCGGCGCTGCTAAATCTGGTGATCAACGCCCAGCAGGCGATGCCCGACGGCGGGCAGCTTGTCGTTCGCACGCGGCCGTGTGCCTTGGGCGTGGCGCTCGACTTGATCGATACGGGCGTCGGCATGGACGAGCGGACGTTGTCGCGCGCGTTCGAGGCGTTCTTTTCCACCAAGCAAGGCGGTAGCGGCCTGGGTCTGCCGACGACGCGGCGGATCATCGAAGCCCACGGCGGGCGGTTGCTGGTGCAAAGCGAAATGGGCCGTGGAACGCAGTTCACGATTGAGTTGCCGGCGCTGCAAAGAATTGCACCCGTTCCTCCGCCGCCGCCGGCGGTGCCGTTGCCGGCATGAGGTTGCGTGGCATGGGCGAAAGTGCAGGTCACTGGTCGAATGGCAGATACACAACCTGGTCCCGCCACTCTTCCAACTCGCTGGCGGACCAGATCAGCACAACGCTGTCGATCACTGACGAAATCGGCAACGTCTGCTGAATCATGAATAATCCTGCAATGGATTGTCCCGTCACCAAACGAGCATAAGCTGCGGCTGGCATTGTATTGACGTCGTGCGAGAGAACCAGCATTCCCTCCCGCTCGGCAAAAGCAAGGATTTCATGGTCCGCTTGGCGGCTCATGTCTACATCGCGGACTCGCACGATTTCGATGGCGGGCTCCTGGCGCAAGGCACCCGTGAGAATATGCTCATTCAGATCATGGTCCGCCAGGAACCGGGGCCGACTCATGGCTTATGCATGCCCGCCTTGGCAGCCTGACTGCGGAGCCGCGAAACTACTTCACTGGCGCTCTGGCTAGCCTTCTCACGTTCCTGCTCCCATTTCTCGCCTTGTTGCAGCAAATACTGCTCCACTTCCGTCCTGTTCGCTAGATAGTACGTGATGGTCCCGTACACTTCTTCCAACGTGAGCGATGGATACTGCTGTACGATTGTTTCCGCGGAATGTCCTTGCTCAAATGCGGCGACGACGGAATCGAGCATTACGCGCGTTTGCCCCACACGTTTGACACCGTGCTCATCATCACGGACGTAGACTGCGTCCACCATCTTTGGCTTCCAATTTCATTGAGAAGGACTGGTCAATGCCATCGCCTTCATTCTACGCCAATTTTATCATGCCTGCCAGCGATTGGCATGATGTGTCGAAATTGAGTCTCCTGTTCAAGGCACTACGCCAAGCGGCTCCACCCTGTCGGAATTGCCTGAATTCCGATACCATATCCCCATGACTTCCGTCGCCGAAAAAATGCCTTCAGCCGTGGGCACGGGCCTGAAGGTTCTCATCATCGACAACGAGCGCCAACATGCCGAGGCGGTGGCCGAAAGTCTGCGCCGCGTCGGCTATGAATGCACCACCGCCACGTCCGGTCCCGCTGGCGTCGAGTTGATCGATCAGAACATTTACGACCTGATCATCACCGACCTGATGATGCCAGAGATGGACGGCCTCGAAGTGCTTCGCCACGCCAAGGAATCGCTCCCGGAGGCGGAAGTGATTCTGGTCACGGGTCACGGCACGGTCCCTTCGGCCGTCACCGCCATGCAGCAGGGGGCGTTCAACTCTCTGCTCAAGCCGTTGGATCTGGCGCAGCTTCGCTCCGTGGCCCACAAGGCGGTCGAGGCGGCCCGGTTGCGGCGGGATAATGTCGAACTCCATCGCCGGCTCGATGAGAAGTTCGGCTTTGAAGGGGTGATAGGCATCAGCCCTCAGATGAACGACGTGATCGACAAGCTCAAGCGGATCGCGCCGACTGACGCCAGCGTGTTGATCCAGGGGGCCACGGGCACGGGCAAGGAACTGGTCGCCCAGGCGATCCATCAGAACAGCCCGCGGAAGAACAAGCCGTTCGTGGCGCTGAACTGCGCGGCCCTCTCCGAGAACATTCTAGAAAGCGAGTTGTTTGGCCATATCAAAGGGGCGTTCACCGACGCCTCCGCCGACCGCGTGGGTAAGTTCGAATACGCCCATGGCGGCACGCTGTTTCTCGACGAAGTGGGGGACCTGCCGCTGGCCACGCAGATCAAGCTGCTGCGGGTGCTGGAAAGTGGCGAGATCACCCGCGTCGGCTCGAACGAGCCGCTGCATGTGAATGTGCGGATCGTCTCGGCCACCAACCGCAACCTGGAAGACGCCATCGCGGCCGGCACGTTCCGTAGTGATCTCTATCACCGGCTGAAGGTGGTTACGATCGTGCTGCCCCGGCTGGTCGAGCGGTCGCAGGACATTCCGCTGCTGATCGACTATTTCATGAAGCAGTTCGCCGCGCGGCACCACAAGGCGATCCGCAGCATGAGCACGGCCGCGCGCCGGCAACTGATGGCCCACGAGTGGCCGGGCAACGTGCGGCAGCTTCGCAACGTGATCGAAAGTATGGTCGTGGTCGATGCCGACGGCGTACTCGACCTCGATGACCTGCCCGACGAGTTCAGCGCCGCCGTGGTTGCCGACGCGCAGCCCCCGGCCGCCGGCAGTTCGCTCAGCAGTCTCGTCGGCCGCCCACTGACGGAGATCGAAAAACAATTCATCACCGAAACGCTGCAACTCACCGGCGGCAACCGCGAAGAAGCCGCCGCCATGCTCGACATCGGCCAACGGACGCTGTATCGCAAGATTAAGGAATACGGGCTTTGAAGGTCGGAGGTCTGAAGTCGGAGGTCGGGAAGGCTTCGGACGAAAGACTTGCGACGCCAAGTTGCGAAAATCCAGTGACAACATTCCACCAAACAACCGACCTCCGACCTCCGACTTCCGACCTCGCAATGCCTCGCATCATTCCTCTACCGCCACATGTCGTCAATAAGATCGCTGCCGGCGAGGTGGTGGAGCGGCCGGCTAGTGTGGTCAAGGAGTTGATGGAGAACGCCATCGACGCCGGCGCGAAGCGGATCGACGTGGCGTTGGAGCAGGGGGGTGTCGAGTTGGTTCGCGTCGTGGACGACGGCTGCGGGCTTGGGGCCGATGAGCTTCTGCTGGCCGTCACCAGCCACGCCACCAGCAAGATTCGTAGCGACGAAGACTTGATGGCCGTCGGCACGCTCGGGTTTCGCGGCGAGGCGCTGGCGTCGATCGCCTCCGTCAGCCGGATGGTCTTGCGGAGCCGGCAATCGGAATCCACGGCCGGGGCGGAACTGGAAGTGGTTGGCGGCACGCATGGCGAGGTTGCGCCGTGCGGGGCGCCGGTCGGCACGCTCATCGAAGTCCGTCAGTTGTTTTTCAACACACCCGTGCGGAGGAAGTTTTTGCGGACCACGCAGACCGAGATGGCTAGCGCCAGCGAGGCGTTCACGCGGCTGGCCCTGGGTTATCCGCACGTTCATTTCTCGTTCTCGCACAACGGCCGCGTGCAATACGATTTGCCTCCGGTGACCGACTGGCGGGAGCGGATCGCGGGGCTCTTTGACCGCGAACTGGCTGACAGTCTGATCGACATCGAGAGCGTCGAAGGGCCGATCCGGCTGAGCGGTTTCGTCGCCAATCCGCAGCACAGCCGGCCGAACAACCGGATGCAATATCTACTGCTCAACGGCCGCTCGATCCGCGACCGGGGACTGCAGCACGCCCTGGGCGAAGGCTATCGCGGGCTGCTGATGACGGGCCGCCACCCGATCGGTTTTCTGCGACTGACGCTGCCGCCGGAACTGGTCGATGTGAACGTCCACCCGACGAAGATGGAAGTTCGTTTTCAGGATTCCGGCCGGCTCTACAGTCAGTTGCTCGGCACGATCCGTTCGCGATTTCTTTCCAGCAATCTCACGGCCCGGATGCAGGGCGCATCGCCGGCCGCTGACGCGCCGCAAGGTATGCAGACCGCCGGAGCGGCGGGGCGCTCGTTTGCGCTGCGGCAACAGGTGGTCGATTGGGCGACCGCGGAATTGGCCCGGCGCGGGCCGGCCGCCCAAGGTGCGGCGTTGTTGGAGCCTGGGCTTGCGCCGGCGCAGGAGCGTGAGGCGGCAGCCCGTAGCATGGGCTTCCAGCCCGTGCATGCTGGAAATACCGACTTACAGCCCGCGGATGCCCGTTCGCCCCTTTCGATTCATCGCCTTGATCCTGCCGAACTTGGTTTGCCCGGCCGGCTGCCGACGGCGAGTGAGGTGCAGGTTGCGGCTGCCGAGCCTGAAGCGATACCTGCGCTGGAAGCACCGGGGGCTAGCGCCCTTCCGCTGACACCGCGTGCCGACGGCCCGTTGGCGATGCAGATTCTCGACAGCTATTTGATTGCCGAGACCGACGAAGGGATGGTGGTGATCGACCAGCACGCGCTGCACGAGCGGATTCTCTACGAGCAGATTCGCGGCAAAGTGGTCCGCGGCGCGATCGAGCGGCAGAATCTGCTGGTGCCCGAACCGGTCGATCTGGCTCCCGCCGAAGCGGCCGCCGTGCTCGAAGCGGCCGACATGCTGACTGGCCTGGGCATCGCCGTCTCCAGCTTCGGCGGCGGCACGGTATTGCTATCGAGTTACCCTGCCATGCTGGCCCACTTCCGCCCCGCGGAATTGCTGCAAGCCCTGGCTGCATTGCTGCTGACCAGCGGTCGAGAGCCGAAGCGCGAAGACGTGCTCGACAGCCTGATGCACATGATCGCTTGCAAAGCGGCCGTGAAAGCCGGTGACAGACTCTCGCTGGAAGAAATCGCCGCCCTGCTGACGCAACGCGAACTAGCCCAAGACGCCCACCACTGCCCCCACGGCCGCCCCACAGCGTTGGTCTTCACCCGCGAAGACTTGGACCGACAGTTCAAGCGGACGTAACGCCCCTCGGCGGTCGTCATGATTGCCCGGCTCGTCGCCATTAATCATTTGAGAAATGGTCCGGGACCATGCGACCGACGCAACTTTGCGATCAAACGGTCGTGAAATGTCGAGTCTCAAAAGGGAATGAGTACTTGACCCATCTAACGGTTGGTTTGAGAATCAGGCATTTTTCTCGGCCACCAGGCGATTGCGTGAATCTCAAGATCGAAAAAATCATCTTCCTTATTCGGTGAATTCCATATCC
>JAIOPX010000177.1 GCA_021413705.1 Planctomycetota bacterium
ATAGATGTTGCCCGTGGTGATCCACAATTTGTGGGCCAGCTCCTCGACTTGGTCCTTGTCGGCGCCGCTGCGGGAATAGTTCCGCGCGATCGCCAACATCCCCTCGGCAAGTGGATTGCCTGGCAGAGCTTGTTCCCAGACGGGGAGCGCCTGTCGCACGGAGGCCCGGGCGAGTTCCGCCCGCACCGCATGGGCGCGATGATCCCCCTCGCCGGTCTCGAAGTCATATTGCGTGCCGATGGCGCGATAAATGTGCCGCCGCCAGCCGAGCCAGAGATCACCCAGGCCATCGCGGCGCAGTTGACTGTCGGCGTCGGAAATGGCTTGCACGAGTGCGTCGGGTAAATCGCTCATCCGTTTTCGCTCCACAATATATCGTCCATAGTATCCTTCACGCTCCGCGTGAAGCCGTCATCACGCGGAGCGTGATGGATACTTTCAGAGTCCTGTCGCCAGCCGCAGGGCGATGCGGCAGGCCAGCTCGAACTCGGCCACGTCGAGCGCCTCGCCGAGCGTGTGCTGACCGAGTTGACCGGCGCCGAGTGTGACCGTCGGAATCCCCCGGGCGGAGAGCCAATTGGCGTCGAGTCCGCCGTTGGAAATCGCCCGGAGCGGCTGGCCGCCGGCATCGCGGATCGCTGCCTCGGCCATCAGCACGCAAGGCTCGTCATCGCCGAGTCGAAACGCTTCGTAGTCGAGGCGGCCTTCGATCTTCACACGCCCGCGCTGGCCGGTGGCGCTGGCCACTTCGGCAGCAGCATGGTCGAAGGCGGCGTGAATGGCGTCGATAATCTGCTGACGGAACTTCGGATCGTGGCTACGGGCTTCGGCCTTGATCTCGACGCGGTCGCAGACGACGTTGGTTGCCGCGCCACCCTGGATCACGCCGACGTTGCTTGTGCCTCTGCGGCCATCCCGCTCGATCAAGCCATGCCAGCCGTTGCGCGTCAGATCGGCCACGGCCAGGCTGGCGATGGCAATGGCGCTGATGCCTTGCTCCGGCGCGCCGCCGGCGTGGCTGGCGAGTCCCTCGACGGTGATATCCATTCGATAGCCGCCAGTCGCGCCGATGCTCATTTTGCTGGCCGGCCCGCCGTCGAAATTGAAGGCGTAGCGTGGCCGTCCCAGCAGGCCGACCGATGCACACCGAGCACCGTACAGTCCGATCTCTTCTTGAACAGTAAAGAGAAATGTCAGCGGTGGGTGGCGCTTTCGCTTGAGCACTTCGAGCGCCGCGCCCAGGACCACGGCCACGCCGGAGCGGTCGTCGGCCCCGAGGCCACGATCTTTCAGCGCCGAGACAATCTGTCGGCCACGACGCACGGGGCGAGTGCCGACGCAGATCGGCACGGTGTCCATGTGGGCCATCAGCAGGCGGCGCGGTTGGTCGACCATGCCGGGTCCGCGAGCCGGCAACTTGAATATCAGATTGCCGATCGCTCCGCCGAACGGACTGCGGCGGTGGGCCGAATCGTGGCGGATGGAAGCGGCACTGGCGCCGCCGCGGCGGAGTTGCTTGGTGATGAACTCGGCGACGGCCGTCTCCTGGCAGCTTCCCCCTTCGATGGCCAGCAAGGCCATGAGCAGGTTCATGGCGCGGGTGAGATCGGGCTCCGCGGAGCTGCTTGACGAACTGCTCGGCGGCGCGATATTAGGTGGCTTGCGCTTGGTTGGAACAACTGACTTGGGCATGGCGATTTTGAGGCGAGCGTGTGGGGTGGCTTGTTCTCTGCGTGATGACATCTATCCTAATGCTCGTAGCACGGGCTTCCCAGCCCGTGAGCAACGTCGCCGTAGCATGGGCTTTCAGCCCGTGTAGATTCGGCACGGGCTGGGTCACCTAATGTTATTGAAACACGGGCTTGGAAGCCCATGCTACGTACTGCGAGGCCACCATGCGAATTTTTCTTGCCGGCATCATGCAGGGCTCCCACCGCCATGCGGCATTGCACGATCAGCAATATCGCGGTCGGCTGAAGCAATTGCTGGTGGCGCACCTGCCGGCGGCCGATGTTTACGATCCGCTGGCCGATCATCCCAAGTCGCTGGAATATGGCCCCGAGAAGGGACGCGACGTCTTCTTCTACCACAACCGGCTCTGCCGCGAGGTGGATCTGGTGCTGGCCTTTGTGCCCGAGGCCACGATGGGTACCGCAATCGAGATGTGGGAAGCCCATAGCCACGGCCGCGTGGTGGTCAGCATCAGCCCGTTGATCCTCAACTGGGCCGTGCGGTTTTTGAGCGATATTATTTATAGCGACGAGGTGAAGTTTGAAGAGGCGCTGGTTTCAGGCGAGCTGGCGCGTAAGATTAAGGAGATTCAGGCGCGGAAGCGATTGTAGGAAGCGAGAAATGTCTGAGGCCAAGAAGGTTACCTTGGAAGTGATCGAGCCCGTGGGCTTGCGCGTGTTGGTGCGCAAAGACGAGGAGCGTCGCACGACGCGGGGTGGCATCCACCTGCCGGACGATGCCAAGACACCCGTGCTGACGGCGCGGATCGTGGCGATCAGCGTTCAGGTGGAGTCTGACCCTGACTATCCGCTGGCCCGGTACGACAAAGTATTGATCGACCCCCGCAACGGCATCCCGGTCGATTTCGAGCAGGACAACAAACTGTTCATCATTCCGATCGAAGACGTGGTAGGTGTGTTCCGCAAAGAACTTCCGCCGCCGGGTGGAGAGGTTGAGGTTGCTAACTTTCGGACTGGACCTGGCCTGAGTTGTAGCCCATGATAGAGTAAGGATGATTCGGGGCCACCCAGCTTTGGGCCATTTCCCGGATCTGGGCCGACAGGGCTTTTGAGGTGGCGGAGACTGAAAGCGGACGCGCTGGTCCTCCTTCCTGAAGCTGCTTGCGGATTTGCGTCAGCTCCGCTTCGTGCATCCAGCCCGAGGTCTGCCGCTGATGCCACTTCAGCCGCTCGACAACCTGGTTCGCATCGAGCGCTGTCAGCCCGATCACGTCCGTGGCCGGCGCCCAGGCGCATCCAGCACCGCGAGGCTGAAATCGCGCCAACGGTGGACGGCATTGATGTATACGGCCACGTCCGGCATGACGTCGGCCGACGGATCGACCTGCCGCAAGGCCTTCACATGGGCGAATCGCTGCGCCGGCTCCAAACCCGGATCGCTCAGCAAGCCGCGATAGACGTCGATCGCTTTCTTGGTCTCGCCCAGGCGGTGATAGGCCCGGGCAGTCCCCACGCGAGCCGCCGCCACGCGATGGGCCGCCGCACCCTGGAGGCTGGCCGCGCGCTGGAAGGCTTCCAGGGCATTCTTGTTTTCGCCGACGCCTTCGTAGCCGGCGCCCAACATGAGATAGGCTTCGGCCAACACTTCGCTCTTGGCGCCCGCGTAGTTCGTGATGAACTTTTCCAGCGCGCCGAGCGCTGTCGGATCGATTGCCAGCAGATTGCGCACCTGCGCGAGCCGGGCAGCCGCATCGGAGGCCCGCCGTTGCAGGAGCTGATGGTAGGCCTCGACCGCTTGCTTCGGATCGCCAAGCTGCAAATGGATCTTGGCGATCGCTTCCCCGGCCTTGCCGACTCGGGCTTCATCGGAGAACTTGTCGTCCACGATTTCGCGGAGCGCTTCGATCGCTTGATCGAATTGTTTGGCCGCGAGATAGGAATTGGCCAGCGCTTCGCGAGCGTCGGACAATGCCGTGCTGGCGCCTTGGCGACTTTGCGTCGAAAACTTCTTCCTTCTTACTTCTTCGTTCAAATTAACGCTGCGCGGCGACCCTAAGGGGACAGTCCCCGGCTACTGCACTTCAGGCGCAACCATGTGCAGCGGATGCGGTACCGAACCATAAGCCGGAGGCGCAGTCACTGCCCCCTCCTCCCTCATCCCTAACCCCTCGCCCCTAACCCCTAATCCCTCCCCGCCAATCCACTGTTTCGCCTTGAGCACTTCCGCATGGACCACCGGGAAGGGCGGGATGCTGGCGTCCCATTCCAGGAGCGTCGAGATGCCGCCGGTCAGTTCATGGGCACGGCGATACAACTCCCACACCGGGTCGATCACGGCACCGTCGTGCGTGTCGATCAGGTGCGTGCGGCAGTTGGTGTGCCCTGCCAGGTGGCACTGCACGATTCGCTCATGCGGCACGTTCTCCACATACTCGTGCGGATCGAAATCGTGATTGACGCTGGAGACATAGACGTTGTTGACGTCCAGCAGCAACCCGCAGTCCGCCTCCGCCGCCATCCGCGACAGAAACTCCCACTCGCTCATCGTGGAAGCGGCGAACGTCACGTAGCTGCTGGGATTCTCCAACACCAGCGGACGCTCCAGCACGTCCTGCACGATGCGGATTCGCTCCACGACATGCTTCAGCGTCGGCTCGTTCAGCGGGATCGGCAGCAGGTCGTGCGTGTTCCTGCCCGCCACGCCGGTCCAACAGAGATGGTCCGACACCCAGCGGGCTCGGACCTCTTTGGCCAGCCGCTTGAGCTTGGCCAGATAGTCGAAGTCCAACGGATCGGTGCTGCCGATCGAAAGCGAGACGCCATGCATGACCACGGCATACCGCTCCGCAATCTGCTCGAGCACATACCGCGGCCGCCCCTGCGAGTCGATGTAGTTTTCCGAAATGACCTCGAACCAATCGACGGCCGGATTCTTGCGCAGAATATGCTCGTAATGAACCGTCCGCAGCCCCACGCCCAGACCCAGGTTCTCATGCCCCAGTCGCGGCAGATTCATGTTGGGGCTACTCCTGGCTTGAATCAATTATTTTTGAACCACAGAGACACAGAGGGCACAGAGAAGAGTAAAGGAACACTAATACGCGCTAATCTTCGCTAATGAGATTCCCGGCGCGCCGGGATTAGCGAAAATTAGTGTTCCCTAAAACTTCTTTCTTTCTCTGTGTTCTCTGTGCCTCTGTGGTGCAATCCTTGCCACGGTTATTTCTTCGCCGGCGCGGGGCCGAATTTTTTGCCGGCGGCTTTCATGGCCGATTCAAAGTTCTCCCGGGCTTTCTTCCAGGCGCTATCGTGCAGCGGCACGGAGCAGCCCCCCTGCCCTTTGCAGGCGTTCTCACCCGGCTTCGCGCCGCAGCCCCCTTGGCCTTTGCAGTCGTTGTCGCCGTTGCAGCCGTGAGCCTTAGCCGTGGCGCACGAGCCTTGACCGGCGCAGGCGTTGTCACCACCGTTGTGGTTCTTGCAGGAGTGGTTCAACCCCCGGCACACGTTGGGGCCTTCCAACAGCGGGGTCGTCGCGTCATCGGCCACGGCCGGGTTCAACTGCGCCGTCTCCGCCCCCGCCACCAGGCCGCCGAGCGCCGCCATCGTCAACTTGCTGAACTCACGCCGATTGAGAGCATCGCGATCCATGGTGAGTGTTCCTTTCAATTGGTAAGCAGATGAAATCTCGCCACCGGTGGGCTCGCCCCACCGGAGCGATGTTTGGAAACCAGTATCGATTTGAAAAATACCTTCACTCCTCGCTTGCCGGTTGTCGCCGCAGAGCGGCGACAACCGGCAAGCGAGAACATGAAACGAATGCTCGCGCCCTCATTTCTGGTTGTTAAACATCGTTCCAGCGGGGCAAGCCCGCTGGTGACGGTCTTTTTTCCTACATCTTGTTCGCTTCCGGCGCCGGACCAAACTTCTTGCCGGCGGCCTTCATCCGTTTCTCATAGTTCTCCCGGGCAGTCCCCCAGGCATGATCGGCCAACGGCACGCCGCAGCCCCCCTTCCCCTTGCAATCGTTCTCCCCCGGAGTGGCGCCGCACCCCGCCTGTCCCTTGCAATCATGGTGCCGTCCGCACGCATGGGCGGCGACGGTGCTGCACTGCCCCTGCCCTGCACACTCGTTGCTGGCGGTCTTGCACTGATTGAGTCCGCGGCAGACATGCTTGTCATTCTCGGCAGCGGCGGCCGATCCACCACCCGTCGGCTGGCAGCCAATCACGGCCCCGGTCAGCAGGCCGCCCAGCGCCGCAGTCGTGAGCCGATTGAAATCGCGCCGCGACAATTCATCCTTTTGATCCATGATGCGTTCCCCTCACTTGTGATTCCAAGTTTTCTTGATTCCGGACCTGCCGTGCCCGGAGGCTTTTTTGTTGGAGATCGCCGAATAGGTGACGATCCCGGCGACGATCAGCGCGCCGACGATGATAAACAGAGCGATCGACGCGTTGTTCGCCGGCTCCGCAACGAGAAAACACCACATAGATAAGTCCCCCTTGAATTCGTTCCCCGTGAAATCAGAAGAGAGGGGTCAATATAACCCAATCTGGCCTGTCAAACAACAGACTTTGGGGGCGGCGGGGCTTAGGAAACCAGCCAATTCTTGACCCGCAATCCTTTGACCCGGCGAAACTCTCGTTCGTTGTTGGTCACCAAGATGGAACCCAAGGACAACGCATGCGCTGCGATCAGGGTATCGAGCGGACCGATGGTCTGACCGCGGCGCTCCAAGTCACTTCGAACGCGACCATACTCCTCAGCAGCCCGCGCGTCGAAGTAGGCCACGACCAGGGGCGCAACCACCTTCGTCAGCGCCACCAGGTTTTGGGCCGGCTGGGCGCTCTGCTCCACGCCATACCGCAGTTCCGCCAGGGTAATCGACGAAATCCCTACGCTGCCAATGCGATGGGATTTGAGATGATTCACAAGGCGAGCAGGTTGACGACGGATCATTTCGACACAGATATTCGTGTCCAGCAAATACCGCGTCACCGCTTGGCTCGCTTGTCCGGGCGCGTCGGCTGGCTGCGATCCTTCATGAAGTCATCGCTGAATTGCTTGATCCCCTCCTCCAACAACTCCCAACCTTTGGCACGAGGAAACAACACGACCATCTCGCCGAGACGCGCCACACACACCTCATCCACATCAAAACGACAATCCTTGGGGAGTCGCACGGCCTGACTCCGGCCCGAGGTAAATACTTTCGCGGTTTTCATCTGACGACTCCTCCCCCAGGAACAACGCCCAGGAATCGATGGCTGATAGATACCATGATATATATCATTTTTATGAGCCGGTGTCAAGTGCGAGTCCATCGCCACCGGTAAACGAAAGGGCGGAGTGGGGACATTTTGCAAACCATGGCTTGCATTTAACGCTGCTGCTGATAATTTGTGGATAGCTGTCGCCTGAGGATAGACACATGCTGCCCGGCGACCGCCCCATGGAAAACGGAATAACAACGCCACGGAGAAAGATCATGGATGAACCCCAAGCCATAACCTCCGAAGTCGGCATCGAAACCTTGATCCAGCAGCTTGATCAATCGTGCGGCAGGTTGCCCGAAGTAGCACTTCGCTCGCTCCAAGCTCGCCGCGAAGAGGCGATACCCGCGTTGATCGAAGCGATCCGCTCAGCCACGATCCAAATCCGCGAAACTGGCGCGTACCGGGGGAGTGTGGCTTTGTTTGGCATATTTCTCCTGACGGAATTCAAGGCCAAAGAAGGATTGCCAGCGATTGTCGAGGGCATGTCGCTGCCGGGTGAATATCCAGATGTTCTCTTTGGTGACACGATCACCCAAGTCTGGCCCCAGACGCTGGCCATTCTGGCGTCCGATCAGCAGGAACTGATTGACGGACTGATCGACGATCGCGCCCTGGGCCAATTCGTTCGGTGGGGAGCCGTATCCTCGTACGTTTATCTGGTTCAAAGCGGCACTCTGACGCGGGCCGAAGCCGTGGACCGCCTGCGGCAACACTTGCGCCGCGCCATGGACGAACTTGACCACGACGTTCTCGATCCCCTGGTTGACGAACTCTGCAAGCTGCGCGGCGTGGAAGCCCAACAGGAACTCGACGAGGCTTTTGATCGAGACCTCGTCGATCTGTCGATCATCAATCGTCGCTCGATGCGAGAGAGCCTCGCAGCCACCGATGCGCAGTGGCGGGAAGAAATGCAACGCCGCTACGGCCAGGGGCTGGAGGACACGGTTGCCGAGTTGAAGACCTGGGCCGGGTTTCGCTCCGAGCAGGATCCAGACGATCCGCTGACGGACTGGGACGAGGATGCAGATGAGCAAGAGGCTTTCGAAGACGAAGATAATGACGAAGATTGGCAGGCCAACGCCTGGGTGGACGAACCGGCGCCCCCTCCACCCGTGGGAACCATCCGAGCCGAAGCACGTCCAGGGCGGAACGACCCTTGCCCCTGCAACAGCGGCAAGAAGTTCAAAAAATGTTGCGGCGCACCAGGCAAAGTCTAACCCTCGGCCTTCCATCGATCGCGAAGTGCCAAGCCCGCTTCACGCCCCCTGCTCGGCCCCAGGGCTCAGCGGCCGGTCGATCGGGTAGCAAAAACGGGCCGAGAAGGCGATCAGCGCTTCGACGCTAGGCAAATCCAGCTTCTCCCTCGCCCGCTTCATGTGCGTATGCACTGTGCTGATGCTCACATCCAATAAGACGGCAATCTGCCGCGTCTCGATCCCCTGCGCCAGCGACTCCAGACATTCGCGCTCGCGATCGGTCAGCAACTCCAGCCGCTCCGGCACGCGAATGCCCAACAGGCACACGGCCGACTCCGGGGAATTCAGCGGCCACAACCAACCGCGAAATCTCCGGCCATCCTTTCCGGTAACCTCCAGAGACTGGCTCTCGCGCAAGGTGACCACGCGCGACAACCGCTCTTTCGTCTTCTGCTGAGACTCCGGGGAAAAATCCTCCCAAAGGAAGGCTCCTGCGCGAATGGGTACCGTTTCGAGGCTCACCCAGGTGCAGCGGCCATGCCAATCGCACAACACCACAAACGCATCCTTCCACGCGCCGTCAAACATGACTCGACTGCCCTTCGATTGGGGGATTTGTGACATTGCTCTCAAGTCAAGCTAGTCGATGTAGTAGGGAGACGCAATCGTCGCATTCCAGAAGGCCGGGGAGACTGTTACCGCCCAGATTCGCAGGTTTCCAAGGTTTCAGCCCTATTCAGCCCATATCTCGAGTAAGACTCCCAGCCATGATTGCTCCCGCCTCCGTGCATATCATCGACGACGATCCAGAATTTGGCCGAATAGTTCGGCAAATGCTACAGCCCGCTGGGCTCAAGGTCACAGTCCATGCCTCGGCCGAAGAGTTCTTAGACAACTTTGCCGCTACTGCCGATGCCCCCTGTTGCGTGCTGCTGGACATTCATCTGCCGGGCATCAGCGGGCTGGCTTTGTTGGAGAAGCTGCATGCACAAGGAGTCCGCTTGCAGGTCATCGTCGTCTCCGGGGGGACCGATATCGCAACGGTCGTGGCGGCCATGAAGGCCGGCGCCGCCGACCTGTGGGAGAAACCGCTGCTGCCCGAGCGTTTGCTCCACGGCGTGCGTCTGGCCATCGACCGCGATACGCGTCAACGATGCGTTGTGGCGCGCTCCGCGCACGTTCGCGATCGAGTGGCCGTCTTGTCCGGCCGAGAGAAGGAAGTGCTGGAATTGATGGTCGCCGGGCAGAGCGCCAAGCAGATGGCCGCCCACCTGGGCATCACGCCTAAAACAGCCATGAAACATCGCTCGCGGGTGTTGGACAAGTTCGGCGTGGAAAACTCCGTCCTGCTGGTGCAACTGCTCGGTTCACAAAGCCATCGCGCCGTACCCCTGCCGCCGATGCACGTCTCGCCAGCCGCGCTGCTGCCAACCGCAATCTGTCCATAAAACAGTCTGGCAGTAGCAGACTGGCGATAGACGTGCCGGCCCCCTTCGTTGCTCTTTACTCTCTTCAAGAATGCAAGACATGACCACCACGTTCGACCCACCCGGGCCGCGGAAATTTCCTTCGGTGGAATCGCAATTTCGGCTCGTGGTGGAATCTTCGCCCAGCGCCGTAGTCCTGATCCAACGCACCGGAGAGGTCGTGCTGCTCAATACTTTGGCCGAAAATATGTTCGGCTATGGTCGCGAAGAACTCCTCGGTCAACCGGTGGAAACGCTGGTGCCGTTGCGATTTCGAGCAGGACATCCACAACTCCGAAACGAATTCTTCGCCGACCCGCAAACGCGGGGGATGGGCGTGGGCAGCGATCTCTATGGACGGCGCAAGGACGGAAGCGAATTCCCGGTGGAAATCGGACTGAATCCGATTCCTACCGAAGCGGGTTTGCTAATCCTGACGACCATTGTCGATATCACGGAGCGCAAGCAGGCGCAAGACGCGCTGCGGCAGGCGCACGACCAACTGGAGCAGCGCGTCCGGGATCGAACCGCGGAACTGGAGGCCGCCAACCAGGAACTGGAGGCATTTTCCTACTCCGTCTCCCACGATCTCCGCGCGCCGCTGAGGGCCATCGACGGTTTTTCGCGCATCCTGCTGGACGATTACTCCGCCGACCTGCCCGCCGACGCGCGAAACTATTTGCAAATCGTGCGCGAGAGCTCGCAGGGTATGGGCCAACTGTTGGACGATTTGCTTCGCTTCGCGCGGCTTAGTCGCCAGCCGCTGGCCAAGAGGCCGGTCCCGGTCGGTCAGATCGTGAAACTCTGCCTCGATGAGCTGCAGGTCGAACACGCGGATCGACACATTGAGACCAGCATGGGAGAACTGCCAGACTGCGATGCCGACCCTACTTTGTTGAAACAAGTCTGGTTCAACCTGTTGGCCAACGCTTTTAAGTACACGCGAAAGCGGAACATCGCCCGGATCGAGATCGGCAGCTTGGCGGGAGAGCGATCGGACTGGCAGACCTATTTTGTCCGGGACAACGGCGCGGGATTCGACATGCGGTATATCAACAAGCTGTTCGGCGTCTTCCAGCGCCTCCATCGAACCGAGGAGTTCGAGGGAAACGGCGTGGGGCTGGCCATCGTGCAGCGGATCATCCACCGCCACGGCGGCCGAGTCTGGGCCGAGGCCCGACCCAACGAGGGCGCCACGTTTTTCTTCACTTTGCCACAAGATACGCCCCAGGGAGCGGACGCACATGACTCACAAAGAAGTTGACATCCTGCTGGTGGAGGACAATCCCAACGACGTCCACCTGGCGCTGAGAGCCTTCAAGAATCATCAACTGGCCAACTCGATTCATGTGGTGCGCGACGGGGCCGAGGCGCTGGAGTTCATGTTTTGCACCGACCGCTATGCACAGCGCGACATCCACAGCGGGCCCAATATGATCCTGCTGGATCTGAAACTGCCGCTGATCGACGGGATTGAAGTGCTGCGGCAGATCAAGGCCGATCCTCGCACGCGGATGATACCCGTGATCATGCTGACCGCCTCCGGGGAAGAGCGCGATCTGGTCGAGAGCTATCGACTGGGGGTCAACAGTTATATCGTGAAGCCGGTGGATTTCGACCAATTCACAGAATCGGTGCGGCAATTGGGCTGCTACTGGCTCCTCTTGAATCAGGCGCCCCGGCTGGGAAGCGCGGCAATCGTATCGCACTCTTGACGCTTCTTGTTTTGCGGATCACGACTGGGGGAGAAAGCTGCGATGTCCACGCCGTTGCAAGTTTTGATTCTCGAAGATCGGCCCGTCGACGCCGCGCTGTTGCTGGCCAGGCTTCGTGAAGCCGGCTTTGCGCCGCAGTGGACTCATGTGGACAATGAAGCGGACTATGTCGCGCAGCTCGATCCGGCGCTGGACGTCATTCTGGCCGACTATAGCCTGCCGCAGTTCGACGCCCCCTCCGCGCTGCGGATCCTGCAGCAGCGCGCTTTGAATGTCCCGTTTATCATCGTCTCCGGCACGATCGGCGAGGACGTGGCCGTGGCGGCCATGCGGGCCGGCGCCACAGACTATCTGCTGAAAGACCGGCTCTCGCGACTGGGGCAGGCGGTGCGCCAGGCCATGGAGCGCCGGCAGCTAGGACAGCAACATCGCCAGACGCAAGAATCACTCGAACTGACCCAACAGCGATTTGGCCACCTGCTTCACGCCAGCCCCACCCTGGCTTACGCGGTCCACCTGGAAAGCGAAGCGTCCCAGCTCATCTGGGGAAGCGACAATATTTTCCGCTGGACCGGCTTCACGCCCGAGGAAGCGCGGGCTCCCGATTGGTGGCCCACGCAAGTCCATCCAGACGACCTGCAACATGCCAGCCGATTTCTCGAGCGCCTGCTGATCCACGAACAGTGCGGTGACGAATACCGGATTCGAGACAAAAACGGCGAGTATCACTGGGTGTACGACGAGAAGCGGCTGATCCGGGATTCGCAGGGAAAACCGGTCGAGCTGGCCATCCTCTCTTTGGATCTTTGCGGCAAGGTCACGGCCTGGAACGCGGCGGCCCAGCGGATCTTCGGCTGGACGGAGCAGGAAGTCCTCGGTCACCCGGTTCCCTACGTTCCCGCGGACAAACAGGCGGAGTTTCAGGAATTGTTCAGCCAAGAATTGGCCGGGGGGGAGTTGGTCGGGTTCGAGACTCAACGCCTGCGCAAGGACGGCTCGCGCGTGGAAACGCGATTCTTCACCGCGCCGCTCTACGATCCTCAGCACAAGGTCAGCGGTTCGCTGGCGCTGGTCGCGGACATTACCGAGCAAAAACGGATGGAGGAGCAATTCCGCCAATCCCAGAAGATGGAAGCCATCGGCCGCCTGGCGGGCGGCGTGGCCCACGATTTTAACAACATGTTGACCATTATCCTGGGCTATACCGACGTGCTGCTGGACAACCTCAGTCAGCACGACTCCCGACGCGAAGCCGTCCTGGCCATCGATCAGGCCTCCCAGCGCGCGGCGAAATTGACCAAACAACTCCTCGCTTTCAGCCGCCAACAAGTATTGCAGCTTCAAGTGTTCGATATAAACGCCATTGTCAGAGGGCTCATCGACATGCTCAAGCGACTGCTGGGGGAGGACGTCGCCTTGGCGGTTGCCTTGGATCCGCACCTCTCCTCGGTTCGCGCAGATTCCGCCCAACTGGAGCAGGTTCTTTTGAATCTGGCTGTCAACGCGCGCGACGCCATGCCCCACGGTGGACATCTCACATTCGAAACCTGCAACGTCGTGCTGGATGCCGACTATGCCTCCCGCTTCGCCGATGTGCGGGCGGGTCAATATGTTTTGCTGTCCGTCAGCGACAGCGGACACGGAATGGAGCCCGCCACGCTGGCCCGCATCTTCGAGCCCTTCTTCACCACCAAAGCCCAGGGGAAAGGGACGGGGCTGGGTCTGGCCATGGCTTTTGGGATGGTCCACCAGTGTGGTGGGCACATTTCCGCCTCCAGTGAGCCGGGCCAGGGGACCACTTTCAAACTCTACCTGCCCGCGGTTGCCGGCGCGGCCGCTGCGCCGGAAGTAATAAGCGCCCGGCAACTCCACCCTCACGGCACGGAGACTGTACTCCTGGTGGAGGACGAGGCTGCGCTGCGGACCCTCACCGGCCGAATTCTCCGCGGACAAGGCTACACCGTGCTGGAGGCTCGCGACGGAAACGAGGCGTTGATAATCTGGGCCGACCACGGCCCATCCATCGACTTGCTGCTGACGGACGTGGTAATGCCGCAGATGAGCGGGCGCGAACTGGCCGATCGATTGCGGGCGCTGAAGCCTGAACTGAAAGTTCTCTTTGTGTCCGGCTATGCCGAGGACGCCATCGTGCGGCACGGCATCCTGGAAGCGAATATTCCATTTCTGCAAAAACCGTTCACGGCCGAGGTTCTAGCTCAACGCCTGCGACAGACGCTGGACCACAAACCGGAGCGATAACATCACCGTATAAAACGCATCAAAAATCGCAGGTGGCTTTTTTTGCTACTTGATTTTTGCAGCAAATCTGATAGGGTGATGATGTGTCAAACGGTGGTATTCGTTCCTGGAAGAGCGAAACGCCTGACACGTGCGAGGTATCCTATCAGAGCTTGGGCTGAAGCCTAAAAAACTTCAGGATCAGGTATCAGAAGAGCCCGCCCCAAAACGCTTAACCGCGTCGTGGGGCGGGCTTTTTTCGTTTGGGGAGGTTTTTTCGACGCAAAGGCGCTAAGGGGCAAAGACCCCGGCGCGCCGGGACATGCTGCGCGCAAAGAAGAGAAGGAGTATCACGAAAACACGATAGTTCGAAAGCACGAAAAAGAAGCTCGTTTGAAAATGAACCTTCCAATTCTGCGCTGAAGCTGCGCGCGTTGGAGTGCAGCCTTTACGCCTGCGCTGATCAAACAACGGAAAGGAGAACAGACCGGAGAACACGCGGCGAACACAATCGGCAACCTATTGCCGAGTAACAAGTTGCGCCGGAGAACACGAAAATCGCAAATCGTAGGGTGGGTGCTTGCACCCACGCGGCGGCAACGGCGAGTGGACGTGGTGGGTGCAAGCACCCACCCTACCAATTTTGAAGGAGAGATTCCCATGACCCAACCCTATCGCGCCACATTCGACCCGAAGGAAATGCCCGACATGCCTCATATGGACACGATCCATGTCCAAAGGAATCCCCATGTGCCGAAGCCCAAGATGACTCCCGAGCGGGAATATATCCTCTGCGAGCAGGCTTTTGGGCTCCGTGCCCGGGGCAAAACCTATCGCCAGATGGCCGCGCTGTTGGGCATCTCGGTCTCGGCCGCCTATGCCCGCGCGCAGACGTTCATGATTGCCGAGAACGAGCACCATGAACACTTTCCGTCCGATACTCGAGCTGAATGCGAGAGCCTGCTGCGTCAGACGGTCGGTCCGGTGGTTGCCGATGCCCAACTGGG
>JAIOPX010000178.1 GCA_021413705.1 Planctomycetota bacterium
CCAATTCCTGGACAACAAGTGGGCGCCGGTTTCGCTTAGCAGTCCAAGGTACGCTGCGCGTACCCTACCGCATCAACGCAGCCACGATCGCTTGGTTGGCGGCGGGGAATTCGTAGTTCTTCAATTCGCTATGAGGAACCCAGCGAAACGGCGCCAGCGGTGCTAGCTGGAGTTGTCGCGGACGGCAGCGAAAGAAATGGAGCCTCACACAGAGGGGTTCCTGGCCAGGTCGGTCGTATTGATGCTCGACCGTCGAGTCGAGGGACACGACCTCGACTGTGAGTCCCGTTTCTTCCTGGCACTCGCGCACGGCGGCTTCGGCCGGTGATTCGCTCTCGCGAATCTTGCCACCGGGAAACTCCCACAGGCCGCCGAGCGTGGTGTCATCGGCACGGCGACCAATAAGTACCTGACCATCATGCTCCACAACGGCGATGGCGATCGGCAGCATGACACGCCTCGATAGTATCCATCACGTTCCGAGTGAATCATCTTTTACGTGGCCGAACTGGGGGCTAGCGCCCTGCGGCTGATTTTGATCAGCCGCAACGCGCTAGCGTCCGGTTTGGTCTCCGCTCGACCCAAGGGGACAGTCCCCAACCCTTACGGCTCCAGGACCGTGGCTTCGGTCGGCTGGGGCGAGGGTTGGCGGACGGCTTGATAGGGTTGAGCCAGCGGGGCTGGAGGGACGAAGTCGGCGCGGGGCATCGCCCGTTGGCCGGGAGCGCGCCAACCACCAACCGTCGGGGTGGCCGCGGCCAGGGTGTTGTTCGCCGGTTGGGCCGAGCGGATCGGGACCAGCGGAGCCGGATTCTTCGTTTCGAAGTTGGCGGGGGTCACGTTGGAAGACGCCACTTCGGTCTGGGCCACTTCAGTCTGGGCTAGTTGGTCGCGACCTACGCGGTAGATCAAGTTCGGGGTGGGGCGCGGGCGGGGTTGGTTGCTCACCAACTGGACAGGCGGGTTGCTGGAGCTGTCGGGCTGCGGCGCGACGCGCGGGCTTCCTTGGCGTACCCAGTCGAGCCATCGCGCTTGCAGGGCCATCAGCGAATCGTCGCCGTAGTGCTTCTTCATCGCCCGATTCCAATTGTCGTCTTGCAGGCCGTCGCCGACGAACTGCACGAACTTCCGCCGGCCACCCTGCTCGATCAGGTAGCGGGCCACCGAGTAGCCCTGGGCATACAGCGGCAGCATGTCGGGAGGATATTCGCGCATCGCAAACAGCCGGGTCATGGCAATCCCGCGCCCCGTTTGCAAAAACGTGATCAGCATTTGTTGATGGCGGCCTTGCTCCTCGGTGTGCTCGACCGTGGTGCAGGCTCCTTCATCGGCCCAGCGAGGAAGGGGCTGGCCAAAGTGGGTGGCGAAAACGGTGTGGGTGATCTCGTGCGGCAGGACGGAGTCGAGGACGCGCTGGGCCGAACCCTGGACGGTCATCTGCCAGTCGCCGGCGTCGCCGTTGTGAAAGACGAAGCTGGTGACGCCGCCGGCGCCGAGTTGATTGGAGACGTTGGCTTGGATCGGGCATGGCCCGCGCCATGGAGGAAGTTCCTGGCCGAGCCAGAGGATGGCCAGATCGCGGCGATATTGTTCCGCGGCGCGGCTGATCGACGTGGCGAGTTCCTGCGTCGGCGCACTGACGATGAAGTTTTGCGTGCGGGCAGAAGCGCCCAGGGAACTGAGCAATCCACACAGGATTGCAACTCGGAGCGCAATTCGACCAATGCGAGCTTCCATGCTCTTGTGTCCTCGCTTCTTCCTTGAAGGTTGGGCGGTCGCTGCTTGCGACCGATTGCTTTGTGGGCAACGTGCGGCGGACAGTGCAACTCGCAGGCCAATCCACCGGTGGGCATCCTCACGACATGCGCGCCGCGCGGCCTAACTGGTTGCCACGCGGTCGCTTCACGTCGTTTCCCACACACGACCACATGAACATTATAGCGCTGGGCCGCGTGTAGGTTTTGCAAAATCTAGCGTGCGCGGTGGAAGTGACCTAGAGCAATTGGATGCTGGCGTTGCTTGCGCTTCGTAGGGTACGCGCAGCGTCCCAATTCCTGGACGAAAAGTTGGCGACGGTTTCGCATACCAGTCCAAGGTACGCTGCGCGTACCCTACCGCATCAATGCAGCCAGGATCGCTTGGTTGGCGGCGGGGAACTCGTAGCTGGCTAACTCGCTACAAGATACCCAGCGAAACGGCGCCAGCGGTGCTAGCTGGTTTTGCTCCCGACGGCAGCGAAAGAAATGGAGCCTCACGCAGAGGGGCTCCTGGCCGGGTCGGTCATATTGATGCTCAACGGTCGAGTCGAGGGACACGACCTCGACTGTGAGTCCCGTTTCTTCCTGGCACTCGCGCACGGCGGCTTCGGCCGGTGATTCACCGTCGCGGATCTTGCCGCCGGGAAACTCCCACAGGCCGCCGAGCGTGGTGTCATTGGCGCGACGGCCGATGAGCACTTGGCCATCATGCTCCACAACGGCGATGGCGATTGGCAGCATGAAACGCGCCATTCAACTCTTCGGAGCCTGCGCTTTGAACTTATCCACCATTCGCCCCGGTGAGCCCATGATGTTGTAGCCGGAGTCCACATGCAGCAGTTCGCCGGTGATTCCATCGGACATGCTCGAAAGCAAAAATGCGCTGGAGCGGGCTACTTCTTGGTGCGTCACATTGCGTCCCAGCGGGGCCATGTTTTCGTACAGTTCCAGCATCTCTTCCACACCTGCCGCACGGCCGGCCAAAGTGCGCACAGGACCGGCGCTCACGGCGTTAACGCGGATGCCACGCGGGC
Organism: Planctomycetota bacterium; assembly: GCA_021413705.1. GTDB lineage: Bacteria > Planctomycetota > Planctomycetia > Pirellulales > UBA7805 > JAIOPX01. The sequence continues at coordinate 2,792 of JAIOPX010000178.1, forward strand.
CGAGATCATAGGCCAGATATTTCACGCAGGCATCGAGCGCCGCCTTGCAGATGCCCATCACATTGTAACCCGGCACCGCCTTTTCGCCTCCAAAATAGGTCAGCGTCAGCACGGAGGCTCGATCAGCGAGAACTTCCTGGGCCGCATTGCAGCAGGCGATCAGGCTGTAGGCGCTGATCTCCATCGCCATCTTGAAACCGTCGCGGCTAGTGCGGATGGTGTCGTTCTTCAAATCCTCGAGGCTGGCGAAGGCGATCGAGTGGAGCAGGAAGTCGATCTGGCCGAACTCTTCTTTAGCTCGGGCCATGACGGCGCGGATATCTTCGTCCTTCGACACGTCCATCGGCACGAGGAACTTGGCGTTGGGCTGCGTGTCGGTCAGTTGCGAGACGCGGCGGCGATTACGCTGTCGCTCGTCGTCAGGCCGGTCGGGCAGGTGGGTGAAACCGCATTGGCCGCCGCCGGCGAGGATCTCCTGCGCGATCGCCCAGGCGATGGAGTGGTCGTTCGCCACGCCGAGAATCAAGCCCTTCTTGCCTTCGAACATACCAATGGAAAACTCCGTTGTGAACACGTAGGTCAGGCTATTGCCTGACGAAGACCATCAATCGTGGCCCATCAATAGTGGCGAAGTGTGCATTGCGCCGAACCACGTCAGGCAATAGCCTGACCTACGAGCAGAATACCCGTTTAGGCCCATGGCCTCAAGGCGACGACCGCCAAGGCAATTACTGCCCTATAGCCCTAGCCAGATAGGTGCGATGCCAGCGGCTGCTGGTGCGGCCGCAAAGGAAGGCGGCCAGGAAGGTCAGCAGGACCATGCCGGCGCACCACCAGGGTGTTGGCCGACGAACGATGTCGAGCCCGAGCAGCATCTCCTCAGTGCGCGGCGTCAGCAGACTGGCGGCAAACGCAAAACCGTAGACGGCGGAGACCGCGCCGTAGATCAGCATCAAGATCCACACTGTACACCAATCGGGAAGCGAGACCATCCACACGATATACACGACCTGCAACAGACAGAGCATCAACACAATTTGGGCCCAGGCTGGCGCGCCGGAAAGTGTAAAATAGGGAGCGCTCGGGTAAAGCGCGTGCCACAAGGCCGGCAGGATCTGGAAGAGCGTGATGATCGACAGCGTAAGCCCCAGTCGGTAAACGGACAGCAATGTGTCGTGGTCGGGTCGATAGCCTTGCACGGCCGATGGCGCCATCGGCATCGGCGGCTTGGCGTTTGTCTTAAGTGTGGTGATCGATGCCTTGGTTTTGTCCACCATGCCAGCCACGCGCAGCGGAGGCGGCTGCGAAGGCGCGGGAGATGGAGCGGCTTCCTGCTTAGGAGCCGATGGAAGTGGCGGTGGAGTCGCCGCAGTGGTCGCTGGATTTTGGGAGGGCAATGGCGGTGGCGCGACCGCTGGAGAAGCATTCGAGGCAACGGGGAGTGGAGGCGATTTGTTGGGCAATAGCGCAGGCAGCGGTGGCGGACTCGCGGCAGTCTGTTCGCGGTTTGCCGTCGCAGGATCTTCGACTGTCTCTTTTGCCGGCTTGCTCGATGGCGCCAGGGGCGGCCGTTTGATGGCAGGGCGTGGAGCTTCCACATCCTTGCCAGCGGCTGCAGTCTCCGTCGTGAGAGTTTCTTCAGCAGCGATGGGCCCATCGTTGATGGGCTCTAAGGGGGGAGAAGGAATTTCGACAGGTAGCGTCCCGGCTGGCTGCGGCGGAGCAACAGGCATTTCTGCATTCAGCGGCGCGGCAGGCTCAGAATCGGCAGACTGAGGAACGACAACCTCGGCTCCACAGGCGGGGCAAAGTGTCTTGGACCCCGCCTTGTCGGGGCGGGCCCGGAGCTTGTGGCCGGCAGGGCAGGCGAACTTGATCCGCAAGGATGACACGCAAAACCCGTCCCAAAAGCCAATTGCCAGGAGGAATGCCCCGCAATGTCAGCATAGAAGGACCGCTGCGGGAGTTCTACCCTGGCCGGCGGCCCCAGGGACGCCAGAAGTCTTACGACTTCAGCTACAAGGGCTGAGGTTTTTGATTATCATAGGGCTATGGCTAGTTATCGATCTTCCAAGGACCAGAAACCCATGTCCAAATCACGCTGCTGTCTCCTTACTCGGGGGTTCGGGTTGTTGCTGCTTACGTTGGCGGCCGTCTGGCCGGTGATTGCGATGGGTCAGTTGACCGAGAACAGGCTGATTCCAGAATCGACCGCCCGGCGTCATGGCATGGTGCGATCGTGGTGGCGGCAGGCGCCGGTCGATACGACGCAAGACGAAGTGGAGAACCTCACGCTGCATGGAGACACTCTCTATGTGCAGACGAAGCGCGGGACGATTAGCGCGCTCGACTCCGAGACCGGCCATGTGCGCTGGACGCTGCAGATCGGCTCACCCGACCTGGTAACTACTGCGGTGGGTGCCAACGACAAGTATGCGGCGGTGGCCAATGGCACGAAGCTCTATGTGCTGGCCCACGACGACGGCAAGATCGTGCTGGAGCGCAGGCTGAAAAACGTGCCGGGTGCAGGGCCGGCGCTCAGCGGCACGCATGTCTTCACCCCGACCACCAACGGCTCGATCGAATCGTATGATGTGGTCGATTCAAAACAACCTCCGCAGATTTACAATTCGACGGGCCGCGCCATGAACCAGCCCTTCTCGGCGGGCGTCACGCTGGCCTGGACGACCGATAAAGGCTTGTTCTACGTCGCGCAGACCGATCCGCTCTCGCCGCGGTTTCGCGTGGAGACGAACGAGCCGATTTTGGTGGGCCCCGGCTATCAGCACCCCTACCTCTACGTCGGCTCAATTGACGGCCACGTCCTGAAGGTTCATGAAATCACGGGTAACATTGTCTGGAAGATCGCTGTGGGCGAACCGGTCGATGCGCGTCCGTCGGTGTTAGGAGATCGGCTCTTTGTCAGCTCCCGGCGCGGCGGATTGCGTTGCGTCCTGGCGGAGGCCAAAGTGGAAGCTCCCAAGCCGGGCGAGGAAGCCAATGTGGTTCGCGAAGGGACCGTCCTCTGGCAGGCTCCCTCGGTCGGTCGACTATTGGCCGGCAGTGAGAAGCGGCTGTATTGCCTCGACGAGCTGGGGCGAATGTCGATCTTGCGCCGGTCTGACGGGGGTTTTCTCGATTCCATGGTGCTGCCGGGTGAGCAGCTTGCGATTCACAATGATGTGACCGATCGCATCTATATCGGCACCCGCTCTGGCACGATTCAGTGCCTGCACGAAGCGGGGATTGATAAACCGCTGAAGCACCGCCGAGAGACCTCGCAGAAAAAGATCGTCAAGGAAGCCAAGCAGAAAGCACTGGAGCCGAAGGAGAAGGGTAAAGAGGAGAAGGATGCCGACTTCGGCAAGGAACTGTTTGACGATAAGAAACCGGCTGATGGCAATGGAGGCGAGAAAGCGGCGCCCATGAAGGAAGCGCCTGCCGCCGCAGATGCCTTCGGCGGCGATGAGAAGCCGGAACCCGCGAAAAAAGCGCCGGCGAAAAAAGAGAAGGCTGCGGATGCGGACGCCTTCGGGGGTTAGGGGCGTAAGATCGGCCCATTGCCATGTGACCCGCGGGCCGGCACAATCGGGCACTATGAATCACAAGCCTGAACCACGGATCGAGCGGGCGCTGCTGAGCGTCAGCGACAAGCGCGGGTTGCTGGAGTTTGCCCAGGGATTGGCCGCGGCCGGAGTGGCGCTGCTGAGCACCGGAGGCACACGCCGCCATCTGGAAGAGGCCGGCCTGAAGGTGGAGGACATTGGCGCCTACACCGGCTTTCCCGAGATGATGGACGGCCGGCTCAAGACGCTCCATCCCAAAGTCCACGGAGGCATTCTCTGCCGCCATGATCGGCCCGACGACATGGCCCCCCTGGCGCAGCACGACATTCTGCCGCTGCCGCTGGTGGTGGTGAACCTCTATCCGTTTGAGGCGACTGTCGCCCGGGCCGATGTGACGTTCGACGAGGCGATCGAGAACATCGACATTGGCGGGCCGACGATGATTCGTGCGGCGGCCAAGAACCATGCCTTCACTACGGTCTGCACGGATCCTGCACAATACAACGACGTGTTGGCCGAAATCCGCCAGAACGGCGTCACGACCTTGGCGCTTCGCAAGCGGCTGGCGGCCGAGGCATTTGCCCTGACGTCCCGCTATGACAGCGCCATCGCCGAATACTGGGAACGACTCGACGAGCCAAGCCCGCTGCCGCGCACACTGCGTCTGACGCTGCCGCGCCGCGAGTTGCTTCGCTATGGCGAGAACCCGCACCAGCAGGGGGCACTGTACGCGAAGGCGGGGGCTCCGGCTGGCACGCTCCCTGCGGCTCGCCAGCTTCACGGCAAAGAACTGTCGTACAACAATCTGCTCGATCTCGATGCGGCTTTGGCTTTTGTCCGCTTGCTCCCTGGCCCGGCGGCCACCGTGGTGATCAAGCACAACAACCCGTGCGGCGCCGCTTCGGCTGCAACGCTCCGCGAAGCCACGGAAAATGCCCTGGCCGGCGATCCGCAAAGCGCCTTCGGTTCAGTGCTGGGCATGAGCCAGCCGGTGGACGCGGCCACGGCGGAACTGCTCTGTACGCCGGGGCTGTTCATAGAAGCAATCGTGGCGCCTGAGTTCACACCCGAGGCCGTGACCTTGTTGACCACGCGGCCGAAGTGGAAAGACAACGTGCGGCTGCTGGCCGTCGGCGAATTGACTGCCGGCGGACGGGACCGAATCGAGACGCGGCACATTGCCGGGGGCTTGCTGGTGCAAGAGTCCGATTCGGTGCCGGACGACGAAGGGCTGTGGCGCGTTGTCACGGAGATCCAGCCGAGCAATGTGCAGCGGGCCGATCTGCGGTTTGCCTGGTCGGTGGTGCGCGGCGTCAAGTCGAACGCGATCGTCCTGGCCCGGGGACAGACGCTGTGGGGAGCCGGGGCCGGCCAGATGAGCCGCGTCGATTCGGTCGAGATCGCGATTCGCAAAGCGGGTGAGCGGGCGCAAGGGGCGGCCTTGGCCTCGGATGCGTTTTTCCCATTCGCCGACTCGATCCACCAGGCCGCTGCCGCGGGCATCAAATCAGTCATTCAACCGGGCGGCTCGCGGCGCGACGAAGAGGTGATCGCCGCCTGCAATCAGCATGGCCTGTCGATGATTTTTACCGAGCGGCGGCATTTCAAACACTAAACAGCGTCAGCAAGATTAAGATTCGGGTGCCTGGGGCAAGCGAGGCGCCGCCCCAGCAATCTGAAGGCGGCTAGATGTTCCAGTCGAATACCGGTATTTCAGACTCAAATGAGCGACATTCTCGCGGACATCGTCTCTCACAAGCGGCAGGAGATCGCCGCGGCCAAAATAGCCGTGCCGGAGGCCGAGCTGCGCGCCCGGCTGGCGACTGCACCTCCACCGCGAGATTTCTTTGGCGCTCTGGCTGCGGCCGGCCCCGTCGCCCTGATCGCCGAAGTTAAAAAAGCCAGCCCTTCGGTCGGACTGATCCGTGCCGATTTCAATCCAGCATCAATCGCGCAAACGTATGAACGACACGGCGCGGAGATACCGATCCTGCGCAAGGACTTTGTAATCGATGCCTATCAGTTGCTAGAAGCCCGTGCGGCGGGGGCCGATGCGGTGCTATTGATCGCCGAGTGCCTCGACGACTGCCTGCTGCGCGGGTTGCACGCTCAGGCCATCGAACTGGGCATGACGCCGCTGGTGGAACTCTACGAGCCGGCGAATCTGCAGCGCGTGTTCGACGCTGGCGCAACGCTGATTGGCGTGAACAATCGTGACCTGCGCACGTTCAAGACGGATCTGGAGCATGTGATCCGGCTCCGAGCGCAAGTTCCCGACCAATGCCTGCTGGTGGCCGAGAGCGGCATTCATACTGCGGCCGACGTGGCCCGACTGCGGGCCGCCGGCATCGACGCCATGCTCGTAGGCGAATCACTGATGCGGAGCAAAGACATCGGCGCCGCGATGGTTGCACTGCTTAATTAGGATGGGCTTTCCTGCCCGTCTCCTTATTCTTGAGGTGACGGTCTAGGAAGCCCATCCGACGAAGCCTCTAACCCAGAGTTTGACCGTTTCTTGAATCTCCGCCCTGAAACGGCTACGATAAAGGGCTTTCCCATTGTTGTTCCCCCAGCACGGCCGGCCCCTTCTCGCATGAGCAATCCCCCGAACCAAGGCCGCAATGGCGTTCGACGCCGCGACCCCGCCCGCGAGGTGGTCATCACCGGCCTGGGTGTGCTGAGCCCCATTGGCATCGGCCGCGAGCCGTTCTGGCAGTCGCTGGTGGAGCAACGTAGCGGTATCGGCGAGCTCAGCTCGTTTGACAGCAGCACGCTGCCGATGCGTTTCGCCGCCGAGATCAAGGACTTTGATGCCAAGCAATATGTCCGCCCCCGGAAAAGTTTAAAGGTCATGTCGCGCGATATCCAGATTGGATTCGCCGCGGCCGATCTGGCCTTCACCGACGCGGGGCTCACTCCCCAGGCCGTCGCTCCAGAGCGAATGGGCGTGGTCTACGGCGCAGACATGATGTATTGCGATCTGGACGAAGTAGCCGACGCCTATCGCAGTTGCCGCGTGGATGGAAAGTTCGATTTCGATCGCTGGGGAAGTCAGGCCCTGGGCAATATGTATCCCCTCTGGATGTTGAAGTATCTCCCCAACATGCCGGCCTGTCATATTGCCATCGCTTTGGATGCCCGGGGGCCGAACAACTCGATCACGCTCAGCGAAGCTTCCAGCCTGCTGGCCATTGCCGAGGCGATGCGGGTCATCGAGCGAGGGTCGGCCGATGTGATGATCGCGGGCGGCGCAAGTTCCCGCGTCCATCCCACCAGCTATGTGTTCCGCGGGGCCGATTCGTTGTCGCGCTCCACCGAAGAGCCGACCAAGATCCTCAAGCCGTTTGACGCGACGCGAACCGGTTCGCTCAACGGCGAAGGGGCCGCGGCGATGGTACTCGAGCGGCGCGATCATGCCGAAGCGCGCGGAGCCACCATCCTGGGCCGCCTGATCGGCTACGGCAGCACATTCGAGCCTCGCACGGCGGAAGGTTTCCGCGGCACCGCCGTTCGGGCCGCGATGCGCGTGGCAATCACGGACGCCGGGTTAACCCCCGAACAAATCGGCCACGTCAACGCCAATGGCGTGAGCACCACCGTGATGGACCGGCTCGAAGCGGGTGCGATCCGCGACGTGCTGGGCGACGTGCCGGTCACCGCTCCAAAAAGTTACTTTGGCAATCTGGGAGCGGGCACGGGCGCGGTCGAGTCGATCGTCAGCGTGCTGGCATTCAAGGAAGGCCGCATCCCCGTGACGCTCAACTACGCCACACCCGACCCGGAGTGCCCGGTGCGCGTCATCCACGACGAGGCATTGGCCGTGAAGCAGCCGACGGCGCTGTTGTTGAACATCGCCAATACGGGGCAGGCCGTAGCAGTTGTGCTGGCAGGGCCGGACTGACTTGGCGATTTGCCGGTCGCGGCCATTTGAGCTACGATAAACAATCTGTCGTCGGTCGCTTTGTCTATCGAACAAACCGCAGTGCCGCGGGTGTAGCTCAATGGTAGAGCATCGGCTTCCCAAGCCGAGTACGAGGGTTCGATTCCCTTCACCCGCTCTTAAACACCTGGTATTGCATCGCCGCCGCCGCTAACAAGGAACGAGACTTCGTTGGGGCCGGATCTGCTATGCACTGGTGCAACTAACAGCCCGCTGAGTGGAAGGCCGGCATTCAATGGTCAATGCGCAGGCCATGATGGCTATTCCTCTCCTTCCACAAATTGCATGAAGTTCTTCTTGTCCAGCGCTTTCATGTAGGCGTCGCGGCCGTCGATAGTGTCGTCTTTGACGAGCCGCATCAGGGCGTCGTCCATCGTCTGCATCCCTTCCCGGCCGCCGCTTTGCAGCACCGAGATGATCTTCTCGATCTTTCCCTCGCGAATGATGCTGGAGACGGCCCGGGTGCCCACCAGGATTTCATTGACCGCCACGCGTCCCTTGCCGGCTTTCTTGCGGAGCAACTGTTGCGCGACGATGCCCCGGAGCGATTCGGCCAGCATGGTGCGGACTTGCGGCTGCTGGTCGGTGGGAAAGACGTCGATGATCCGGTCGATTGTTTTGGGCGCGCTGTTGGTGTGCAGCGTGCCGTAGACCAAGGTTCCCATGGCGGCGGCGCTTAAGGCCAATGAAATGGTCTCGAGATCGCGCATTTCACCTACCAGCACCACGTCGGCATCCTGCCGCGTGACGGCCCGCAGGGCCGAGCCGAACGATTCCGTATGCTCTTCGACTTCGCGGTGGGTGATGACGGACTTCTTGTTGTGATGCACGAACTCCACCGGGTCTTCGATCGTCAAGATGTGCCGCCGCTGCGTCTCGTTGATGTAGTCGATCATCGCCGCCAGCGTGGTCGATTTGCCGCTGCCGGTGGGCCCGGTCACCAGCACCAATCCGCTGCGCAGTTGTGTTAGCTGCTTGAGCACCGGGGGGAGATTGAGCTGCTCCAGCGTGAGGATTTTGGTGGGAATGATGCGGAACACGGCGCCGTAGCCGGTGCGCTGGAAGAAGTAGTTGCAGCGGTAGCGGAACTTGTCACCCAGGCCGTAGGCGAAGTCGAAGTCGAGCTTCTCCTCATAGCGGGCCTGCTGCTGAGGCGTCATCAGCTCGAACAGGTGTTCTCCGGCGGCCCGCTTGTCCAAGACCGGATAGTCGTCGATCACCACGACGTCGCCATCGATGCGATACTTCGGCTTCTGGTCCACGACAATGTGCAAGTCGGATGCGCCTTTGTCGGCCATTTCGAGCAGGAGTTTATCGAGGCGAGGCATGGTGGGATTTCAGATTTCAGATTGAGTACTGAGTACTGAGTACTTGCTCACAGTCCTAGTTCTTTTTTCACGCGGGCTTGCTCGGAACTGACCGCAACGGCTTCCTCTTTGTTGATCTTGCCGGCTCTGGCCAGTTCCAGGAGCGAATCGTCCATCAGCTGCATCCCCAACCGCTTGCCGGTTTGCATGATGCCGCGCAATTGAAAGGTTTTTTCTTCGCGGATCAAGTTGCCGATGGCTGTCGTATTGACCAGGATCTCTACGGCCAGTTCCTGGCTCTTGCCGTCCGTGCTGGGGAGCAGTAGTTGCGAGACAATTCCCCGCATCGATTCGGAAACCATCGAGCGAATCTGTCCTTGCTCTTTCGGGGGAAACACATCGAGCACGCGGTCGATCGTGCGGATCGCATCGGGGGTGTGAAGCGTGGCGAACACCAGGTGCCCCGTTTCGGCGGCGGTGATGGCGAGACTCGTCGTTTCCAGGTCGCGCATTTCGCCCACCATGATCACGTCGGGCGCTTCGCGCAAGGCGGCTCGCAGGGCGTTGGCGAACGCGCCGGTGTGGGCGCCTACTTCGCGCTGATTGACGTGCCCCTTTTTGCAGGGATGGACGAACTCGATGGGATCTTCAATGGTGATGATGTGTTCCGGCCGATTCTTGTTGATCAAATCCACCATGGCGGCCAGCGTGGTGGTCTTGCCGCAGCCCTTGGGACCGGTGATCAGCACGATCCCCTGTTTGTATTCCGTGAACTTCTTGACCATCGGCGGCAGCTTGAGCTGCTCGAATGACGGCACCTCCGACGAGATGAGTCGAAAGATGCCATCCATGCCCCGATGTTGCCGAAGATAATTGGTGCGGAAACGTCCCAATCCTGGTCCGCCGTCGAAGCAGAAGTCGAGATCGTTGGTGTGCAGAAACTTTTCGCGATGCGAATCGCTCACCAGCGTGAGTAACCCGGCCTCGATTTTCTCCTTATCCATCCGCGTGTAGTTGTCCAACTCGCGCAGCGCTCCGGCCACGCGCACCAGGGGGATCTCTCCCGACTTGACGTGAACGTCCGAGGCGTTGACTGCCCTGGCGGCCTCGAGAATCTTGACGATCGTTGGATCATACAACGCGCGATTGGCCGGCTTGTCGGATCGGGCGGTGGCCGGCGCTGTCTCCCGCTTTGCGGCTTGCTCTGGTGGAGCAGCGGCTGGCGCTACCGTTGTCCTGGCAGGGGCTGCGGCCTGGGGCGGCGCGGCAGGTGCGACCTCATCGTCGTCGGTATCCAGTTCCAGCAGCGGCAGATCATCGGGTGCGACATGCGCCGGAGCTGTCGGCGCCGCGGCGCTCAGGGCCGCCTCCGCTTCCGCCTCGACCTGTTTTTCCAGTTGGCGATGATACAGGGTCAGCAGTTGCTGCCCCAACTCAGGCTTGATCTTCTTGTTCTGAACGAAGAACTGAATGATCTTTTCCGGGTCCGGCTCCTTGGCCAACAGCCGGTCGGCGGTCGGCTCGTCCATCAACTTGTTATGGACGACGATCCGTTTGAAGGCCTGCTGAGCGGCAGTGGAAACCGTCGTGGACATGGGGCTACCGAAGACGAGGGGAGCAAATGCGGCGCAATTTGCATTCTACCATGGCACTCTTGGCTATGGCATTGCGGTGAAGTAGAATTCCTTGAGTGATTTGCTCCTCTCACGCTGAAAATGATGGAGCATCCAGAGGACTCTTCGATGCTTAATTCAATGTGGGCCGTCATTCACGATGGAAGGATCGAATTGGCTGAGCCGGCGGAACTGCCGGAAGGGGCCAGTGTACTGGTAACGATCTTACCTGAAAATGAAGGGGTGTTCTGGCGGCAAGCCAGCGAAACCTCTCTCGCGGCAGTTTGGGACAACACGGAGGACGATGTGTATGCCCAACTTCTCGACCGGTGAAGTGCTGTTGGTCCGCTACCCCTTTTCGGACCTGACAACATCCAAAGTTCGCCCTGACTGTCGTGGTCGGCAATTTTCCCGGCACTCAAGATCATATTGTGGTTCCCCTGACCAGTCGCACGGGCAGTTTAGCGGGTGGGGAATTCATTCTCACCGATTGGCTGGCCGCTGGACTGAATGTGGAATCGGCCGTCAAGCGCGGGATCTACACGGTTCATGCGAGACTGATCATCAAGTCAGTGGGTCGATTGGTCGCGACGGATGCGGCACAACTTGAACAATCTCTGCGACTGTGGCTGCAGATTACCTGAGGCGCTCAAGCACTTCCTCGGTGGTTCGGCCGCCAGGCTCGCTACGAGCCCTTTCAAGTTCTTAGTCCGAAAAAAGTAGTGCTGCCCAATCGCGTAGCGAAACTTTTCGATTCCCGGCCAGCACAAAGAATCCAAAGAAATGTCCTGCCGGATCGTACAATTCCAGCGACCCGCTTGAGCTCAGCTTGGAAATCGTCGCCGAATCAAGTACGACTTTTTTCATTCGACAAGCTCCTGCTGCCACCATTATCCAGGCAGTCCTGCCGCCCTACCCCATACTCGCCCGGGCCGCTTCCACCACTGCGTCCACCGTAATCCCAAAGTGCATGTACAAATCGCCAAAGGGGGCCGAGGCGCCGAAGCTCTTCATGCCAACGAACCGTCCCTTGAAACCAAGGTAGCGCTCCCAGCCTTGCTCGATGGCCGCTTCCACGGCCACGCGGGCCGTCACTGTCGGCGGCAATACACTGTTGCGATAGGCTTCGTCCTGCTCGTCGAACAGTTCCCAGCACGGCAGGCTCACCACGCGGGCGCTGATCCCCTCGGCGGCCAGCTTCTTGCCCGCCTCAATAGCCAGCCCCAATTCAGTTCCCGTGCCAATCAAAATCACTTGCGGCGAACCTTCTGCCGGATCGGATAACACATATCCTCCACGGGCCACGCCTGTGGCCGAGGCAACTTGCGTTCGATCCAGCGTCGCCGCGTTCTGCCGACTCAGCACCAATGCCATCGGGCGATCAGTCTGCTTCAGCGCCACGCGATAGGCTTCCGACACTTCATTGGCGTCACCGGGACGCATCACCAACAAACCCGGAATCGCCCGGGCGGCGGCCAGATGCTCGACCGGCTGGTGCGTCGGGCCGTCCTCGCCCAGGCCGATCGAATCGTGCGTGAGTATGTAGAGCACCGGCTGCCGCATCAATGCGCTGAGCCGCATCGACGGACGCAGATAGTCGGTGAAGATAAAGAACGTCGCGCCGTAGGGGCGGATCTTGGAGAGCGCCATGCCGTTGAGCGAGGCAGCCATGCCATGCTCGCGAATGCCGTAGTGAAAGTTGCGATTGCCATAGCCCTCGGCTCCGAACGCGCCGCCACCTTCGATAAGCGTCATTGTTGAAGGGGCCAGATCGGCCGAGCCGCCGATAAGCCAGGGCACGCGCTTGGCAATCGCTGTCAGCACCTTGCCGGAAGAAACTCGCGTGGCCAGCCCCTTGGCATCGGCCGGGAAATTGGGAACATCCTGGTCCCAACCCTCGGGTAGCTTGCCGTCCTGAATCGTCTGCCACTCCGCGGCCAACTCGGGATGAGCGGCGGCATATTGTTCAAAGCTTGTCTGCCATTTCTTGTGATCGGTGCGACCGCGCCGGCCGATGCCGCCGCGGAAGTTCTTCAGAACTTCATCCGGCACTAGGAACTTGGCATCTTCCGGCCAGCCATAGAACTTCTTGGCCAGCTTAATCTCGTCTTCACCCAGCGGCGCGCCATGGGCATTGTGCGTGTCTTGTTTGTTAGGCGCGCCGTAGCCGATGTGGCTGCGGACGATAATCAGCGTCGGCTTGTCGTTTTTGCCGGTGGAGAAGGCGCGGTAGGCGGCCCGCAGCTTGCTCAGGTCGTTGGCGTCGTCGATCTTCTTGACATACCAGCCGAGCCCCTTGAACCGTGTGGCCACGTCCTCGCTGAAGGCCAGCGACGTTTCCCCTTCGATCGTGATGTGGTTGTCGTCGTAGATCCAGCAGAGATTGTTGAGTTTCAGGTGCCCGGCCAACGAGGCGGCCTCGTTGGCCACACCTTCCATCAGATCGCCATCGCTGCACAGCGCGTAGACGTTGTAGCCAAAAATCTCATGGCCTTCACGGTTGTAGCGAGCGGCATACCACTTGGCGGCCATCGCCATACCAACGCTGTTGCCGCAACCCTGGCCGAGGGGGCCGGTGGTGGTTTCGATGCCGGCCGCTTCACTATGTTCGGGATGCCCGGCGCAAGGGCTATGCAGTTGGCGGAATCGCTTGATGTCGTCCAGCGTGATCGACGGTTCCTTGCGGACCTTTCCTTCTTGATCGACCGCCCGGATGCCGGAAAGGTGGATCAACGAATAGAGGAGCATCGACGCATGACCGCAGGACAACACAAACCGGTCTCGAGTCGGCCAGTTCGGATCGGCCGGGTCATAGCGCAGGAAGCGGTTCCACAGCGTGTAAGCGACCGGGGCCAGGGCCATCGGCGTGCCAGGGTGGCCGCTATTGGCGGCCTGCACGGCATCCATCGAGAGGGTGCGAATCGTATTGATCGCCAGCTGCTCAACAGCCTGAGCGGATTGGCTGGAGTCCTCGGACACTTCGGGGGCTTCTTTTTGTTCTTCGTTTTCGGCGATAGACATATCGACGTGCTCCTGCACGTGGTGAATTTGGGCGAAATAAATACCCCTCCCTTCTAAGGAGGGGCTGCGGAAGGGTCAAGACCCTACCTGGGGTGCTTATTGAGTGGATGCAACCCGCTGAGTGTATTGTTTGACCCCCGCAATCGTCAACTTGGCGCTTCCGAGCCACACCTTGGAGTTCGATATAACTCTAAAGGCAGTAGAACCTTATCCGGCTTAACAACCGCATTCTATTCCTTCCTCGGTGGGATCTTGTCTCCCTTCTTTCTCGCCATCGATAGTCCGATGGTGATCGACTGTTTTCTGCTGGTCACTTTTTCTTGGACTAGACACTACGATGCGGCAAGCGAGGTGTCAGAACTCAACCATCCTTTCTCCGCAAAGTAGCCATGCAGGAGAGAATGGCGCTGAATAAATCGACACTCGTGTTGATTCATTCGACACTCAGTTTCACTTTGGTTTCACGCAGCGACTCGACGCTATTGGTCAATCAGCAAAATCAGTTGCCAACCAATTGTTAGTGAACCACCACTAAACTACTATGCATCCGCGACTTGCAAAAGCGGTCGGTCGGGAGTGGTGAGTCAATCGCGGCTTCTCTAACTGTCATCGTGCATTTAGTTATGGTGGCGGTACATGTTTTGCTAGCAGTAAGGGTGTAGCTTGATCACGCGCGTGGGGGGCCGGAACTCAGGCTCGGCGCTAGCGGGGGAAGAGGCACTTCTCCTTTTTGAGTCGCACCATCAACCAAGGGAGAGTCGGCGATGCAGCCATCATCAGCCGTGTTGCAACCGTTGTGCAGGGGGAAAAATGACTCTCGCGTATATCGCGGATTCACGCTGGTCGAGATGCTCATCGTGATCGCCATTATCGGCATCCTGATCGCTTTGCTATTGCCGGCGATCCAGATGACCCGCGAAAGGTCGCGGGATGTGCAATGCAAGAACAATCTCAAGCAAACTGCGTTGGGGTTTAATCTATATGCCGACGGAAATGGGGGGTTTCCAAACCGACAGTCACTGACGACCGCTCTAACAAGCGGACATGGGTGGGGCGTTAGGATGCTTCCCTACATCGGAGAACATGCGCTCTTCGAGAAGTTTAATTTCAAGTTCAGTTGGTTTGACCCAGAGAATAAGGCCGTGACCATGACGCCGGTACCGACGTACATGTGCCCCGCAGCTCCTTCCGGCTCCGTCCGCGTAATGGACTTGGCCAAGTCTTCACCCACGACCACCACCTCGACCGGCTATGCTGGCGATTATGTGGTCTTTCACCAGCTATTGTTTACGGGAACAGGGGTGACTTGCACCGGGTGTACCACGGCTGCCCCCAAGGATGTCAACAGCGTGACCAGGTTGAACAAAATAAAAGACGGCCTCTCGAACACGATTTTGCTTGCGGAGCAAGCTGGTCGCCCCACCTACTATATCGGCCGCACAGCGCAGGCGAGCAACACCTCCATGACCAACCCCAAGTTCTGGGGCTGTTGGGCTGCCTATCAATCAGTGCAGGCACAAGGATGGAACGCCGCCCTGCCTCCCGCCGCGGGAGGCATCTTTACGATGAACCGCTCCAATTCCCAGGGTGTCTATAGTTTTCACAACGGAGGAGGGAACTTTGGACTGTGCGATGGCAGCGTCCGCCTCATTAGTGAAGAGATTGACATCAAAATCATGATGGCGCTCTATACGGCTGATGGTGGAGAGTCGATCGGGACGTATTAGTGCGTATTTTGAGATCAGCCGCAGGGCGCTAGCCCCCGGTTATATTGCCGCACGAACCGGGGGCGGGCACCGTCGCGCAGCTATGGTCGGCCCTGCGACTGATCCCAATACAAAGTATCAAGCTGAAAGAAGTCGAGATGCCAAAGAAAGAATTTCGCGTTGCAAGTTGGTTCCCCCGTGTTCTCGTGGGGGGTGTACTGTCCGCGATGACCCTGGTGGTTGGTTGTGGCAAGCCGATACCACCGCGGATGAAGTCCTATCCAGTGAGGGGCAAGTTGTTGGTTGACGGCAAACCTGCGGAGCGAGCAGATATTACTCTCCACCCTAAATCTCCCCTGAAGGACGAGGGGGGGCACGAACTTTACCCCCATGCAACCGTGGCCGCAGATGGAACATTTGATGTGCAAACATACGTAGACGGAGACGGCGCGCCCCCTGGCGAATACGTGATCACGGTCATCTGGCCAACCATTACCCACGACGGAGGCGATGACCTGATCGGTCCCGATCGCCTCAAAAATCGCTACAAGAATCCGAAATCTCCCGCAGCGACTGTCGTGGTCGAAGAACATGAAAACACGATTCCTCCCATTGAGTTGAAATAACTCCCAGCAGTCAGGTATCAGCCATGGTTGAATTGCTTGCTCCTGAAAAGACCGTCACTCCCGTCAGTTCTGCTTCAGCGCCTCCGCTGAAACTCGAAGGCGTCACCAAGCGGTTTCGCCAGGGGGAATCGGTGATCGAGGCGTTGCGCAATGTCTCGTTGACAATCGAGCAGGGGCAATTTGTGGCCATCATGGGTGCCAGCGGCTGCGGCAAGAGCACACTGCTGCACGTCAGTGCCGGCCTGACGCTGCCCGACGAAGGGAGCGTGCTGGTCGAAGGAGCCGACCTGACGAAATGGAACGATCGCCGGCTGACGCTCTTTCGCCGCCGTCGCATCGGCCTGGTGTTTCAGTCGTTCAATCTCGTTCCAACGCTCACCGCGGAAGAAAACATCCTGCTGCCGGTCCTGACCGATGGCCGCAAGGATTTGGTGGCCACTCTCGATCCGCTGCTGGAGCGTCTGGGCATTGCTGGCCGTCGCAAGCATCGTCCAGACGCTATGAGCGGCGGCGAGCAACAACGCGTCGCGTTTGCCCGGGCACTGATTTCCAAGCCGGCCCTGATTCTGGCCGACGAACCGACCGGTAGTCTCGACTCAGTCAGCGGACAACTGATCTGCCGGCTGCTGAAGGAGCTGTGCGAACAGGAGGGGCGAACCATCATCGTCGTCACGCATGAACCGTCGGTCGCCATTTGGGCGGAACGGGTGTTGGTCATGAAGGACGGCCAGCTTATCGGCGACTTTGCGACGGGCGAATTCGGAGAAGCCGAGGCCTTGGCAGCACACTATCAGCATCTCATCACCGCGAGTTCGTGATTCTGCGTCGGAAACAATTCACCACAAATTTTTGAATGTGAGCGTGTCTATGTCCATCGCGGAACTAGGTTGTGTTGTCCGGCTGACATTTGCACACCTGCGCAAGCATCCAGGCCGCGTCTTTCTCACCGCCTTCTCGACGATCGCCGCGGCGTGCGTCGTGGTCTGGGTGGTCAGTGGCTACGACGCGCTGGCTAGCAAGTTTGGAGAGTTCGAGGAAGGCTATCTGGGACGCTACCAGATGATCGTCCTACCCGCGCGGGCTGAAGGATTCCGCCACGGCAGCGCCCTGCCGTACACGCTCGTCGCCAAGCTGGCGGCGGACCCGCGCGTGGATGTTGCCGAACCGATGTATCAGGCCCGGGCACGGATTCGCCCGCTCATCGAACCTGTCCGCGAAGAGCGTCCAGACGGCGAACGTCCGCAGCGGGGCGGAGCTGGTGGCCGAGTGGTTCCCGGCCGAATGACCCGTATGGGAGGGGGCGGGTTCAATGCTGGTCCTACGCTGGTGGGCACTAACGCGACGCGCCCGATGTACCCATTGAAGGCAGGGCGGTGGCTGAGTGCGGATGGCGGCGCTAATATGGAAGGCGTCTTGACGTCGGAGACAGCGGACCGGTTCAAGGTGAAGGTGGGAGACATTGTGCTGGTCAGCCAGGTCGGGCTCACGGACGATGCCCATGTCACCGTCGTCGGCATCGTCGATCAGCCCGATCGCTTGCCGGGGCCAAGCTTTCGAGTGGGCCTTCCACCGTCTCGCCCCCAAGCTCTGGCGGGGGGACCGGCCACTTCGGCACTGTTTGTAACCTTGACCACTGCTGAAGAACTGACCGATCAAACCGCGGAAGCAAGCTTCATCGGGGTGATTCTGAAGAATGGCAGAGAACTCGATAGTTTTAAGAACGACTGGGCAGCCAAATTGGAGGCGGCCAGCCCCGGCGCGCAATTGCAAACGGAAACTGACGTTACCCGTGAGATTGATCAGAGCACGACGTTTGAAGGAGTGCGTTCGCAAGCGTATGCCGCCACAGGCATCTCGCTGCTGGCCGCGCTGTTCATTATTTTCACGACGCTCAGCATGGGGGTGCATGAGAGAATCAGGCAGTTTGCCATGTTGCGCGCGGTGGCGCTGACGAAAGGCCAGATCGCTTTGATGCTGGTGCTGGAGGGGCTGGGGCTGGGTCTGATCGGCTGGGGCGGTGGTTTGCTGGCCGGCTGGGGACTGCTGAAGCTGTTGAGTCGTTGGCACCCGGAGTTGCTTGAGCAAGGAGCCATTCTGGGAACCTGGTGTATTCTGCTGTCGGGAGCCTGCGCATTCGGCGGAGCGCTGGCGGCGTCTCTGTTTCCGGCCTGGAAGGCCACGCGGATTCGCCCGCTGGATGCCATGACGGTGCAAGCCAAGGTACCCGAACGACGCTTTCCCTGGCGAATGACGCTGGCAGGCTTGCTACTGATTGCCGTCAACCCTTTGCTGATCTTCTATGTTCCCATGCCTGACACCATGCGCTACATGGCCTCCGCGGCTGTGGGCTATGTCTGCATGGCAATCGGATTTCTGCTGTTGGCTCCAGGGGTCATTTTCGTAACCGAATCGCTGTTCGGTCCCATCCTGGCGCGCCTTCTGGGTATCCACCCCCAGTTGCTGGCGAGCCAGCTTTCGACCAATCTCTGGCGCACCCTCGGAATCACCGGAGCGCTCACGCTGGGACTGGGACTGTTTGTGACGATGCAGACCTGGGGGTATTCGATGCTCGCGCCGTTCACACCGGGTCAGTGGGTTCCGGATCTGCTCGCGAGATTTTCCACGGGAGGAATCCCCGAGGCCAACATCGACGAGGTGCGGCATGTCAAAGGGGTTGTCGCCGAGCAGTGCGTGCCACTGGTGGTTGAGCAGGTCAAGTTTGCCAGTGACATTACGGGCTCCAAGGTACGCGCCACCGCTTCGCGCCAAGACAACTGTGTCATGATTGGCTTTGATGCCGAAACCGCTTTGGGAGGCAAGAAGCCCATGTTCGACTTCCGGTTTGCTGAGGGGAACCGGGAGGAGGCGATGAAAAAACTGAAGGAGGGGAGATACTGCCTGGTGCCGGACCATTTTGCGCGGGAAGCCGGTTTACACAAGGGAGATAAATTTTCCGTCCTTCCTCCCCGCGATTCCAAAGAGCCGATCGAATATGAGATCGCCGGTGTGGTCTCCATGGACGGCTGGCATTGGATGAGCAAAATCGGCTTTCGCAACCATGGCGGCGGCCGTTCCGCAGGCTTGATGTTCTGCCCCTACCAACAGGTGAAAAAAGATTTCAAGGTCGATCGTGTGTCGTTCTTTTGGATGAATCTCGATGGAACGGCGAGCGAAGAACAAGTTCAGGAATCTCTGGCGGTAGTGGCCAAAGCCCACCCTGGCCAGGGGCGTGGCGGTTTTGGGCGAGGCGGAGGGGGTGGTGCGCTGGCTGGGGTAGCCGCCGGTGGAGGTGCTGGTGGGCCGGCAAGGGAAGACGCGGGCGACGTGGCCGAAGCTCCGGCGCGGGGAATGGGGCGAGGTCCAGGACGACCTGTCGAGATCAAGACGGCCGCGGGTGTTCGAACTGCGATACAGGAGCGCGCCAGCGGGATTATTTGGGCGCTATGTCAACTTCCGCTGATCACTCTGGGAGTTACCGCACTGGGTGTGGTCAACACCGTGGCCGCTTCGGTGCGGGCACGGCGCTGGGAGATGGGAGTGTTGCGGGCCATGGGGACAACGCGCGGAGGCATCCTGCGGATGATCCTCGCGGAAGGTGTGCTGATCGGTCTGGCCGCCTGCATGCTCAGCCTCGCCTTTGGTGTGATGTCTGGCTATTGCGGCACGGGCGTAACACGTTACGTCAATGTACGCGGAGGCATGGTCACTCCACTGGTGATTCCTTGGACGCAGATTGGAATCGGCTTCGGCATCACGCTGGCGATGTGCCTGATTGCCGCCATCGGCCCGGCGCTATGGACCGCGCGACGCGACACGCTCAGCTTGCTCAGCGCCGGTCGCGGAGTAGCATGATTAATTCAATGAAAATAGATGATTTTGAATTTCGCCTTCTGGAGGAGTAAGACACATGAATTCCAAGCAATTTCACAACCCTATCGGGACAACAAGCAGCGGGGTTCGCGCCGCGCTGGTGGCCGGGATATTAGGCTTCTTAACTTTCAGTGCGGGCGCCGCACAGGCGGCCGATGCCAAGGACGCTAAGCGACAGGAGGCCGTCAACAAAGCCGTTCACTTTCTATCGCTGTCTCAAGCGGAAGACGGCTCGTTTAGCTCCCGCGCTGGTGTGGGACCGACGGGGCTGGCCGTGTTGGCCTTACTGCGCAACGGGCGTCCCTTGACCGATCCGACACTAGCCAAGGGTTTGGCGTTTCTGGAAAAATCCGTCCAGCCCACCGGCGGTATTCACGAACCCAACAGCCGCATCGCCAGTTACGAAACGTGCGTGGCCGTGCTCTGCTTTACGGAGGCCAACAAAGGGGGCAAATATGACGCCCTTCTGAAGAAGGCCGACGCCTATGTGCGCGGTGTACAGTGGAGTGAGAAGGATTCGTCCGACTTCAATTATGGAGGCGCGGGTTACAAACCCGGTTCGCGTCCCGACTTGTCGAACACCAGCTTCTTGATCGACGCCCTTCGGGCGGCTGGGGCAGGCTCAGACGACGAAGCGCTCAAGCGCGCCGAAGTCTTTGTGTCGCGCTGCCAGAATCTGGAGTCGGCCCACAACACCACGGCGCTGGCGGGAAAAGTGAACGACGGCGGTTTTTACTATGCGATTACCGTGGATGCTAAAGGTGACCGTGGCAGCCCCGAGGGGGGGCTGCGGAGTTATGGCACGATGAGCTACTCCGGCCTGAGAAGCATGCTTTACGCTGGCGTGTCAAAGGATGACCCGCGCGTTAAGGCCGCAATAAGCTGGATTCAGAAAAACTACGATGTAAAACAAAACCCCGGCATGGGTACAGCGGGATTGTTTTACTACTACCACACGTTTGCCAAATCGCTCGATGCGCTGGGCGCCGAACAGTTTGAAGATGCCAAGGGCGTAAAGCACGATTGGCGCAGCGAGCTGGCCACGGAACTAGCCAGCAGCCAGAAGGCCGATGGCTCTTGGATCAACAGCAACCGGCGATGGTTCGAGAACGATCCGAATCTGGCCACGTCGTTTGCCTTGTTGGCACTGTCCTATTGTCAGCCGAAGTAGGCCACGGCCAACACACACTTGACCAGCCCTAAATCGCGTACGACCACTCCCTCGCCTCACCCGGCCGTTGGCGGCAGCGAGGGCAGTGGCCGCAGGTGTCGGGGCCGATCATTTCGAAGGCGAAGCGGATCGCACCGAGCGTGCTGGACCAGACAGTCCCCGTCTCCTGGAAGACGAACATGTGTTCTGCGCCGACATGCTCGACAATGCCACTGGTTCGTAGCACCTGCATCAGATCGGGCCGAACGCCGCACATCACCACGGCCACTTTCGCCTCGCGCATCCGAATGACAAACCGGTCCAAGATCTCCAGGCAGACGGCGTCGGGATTGCGGACCCGTTTGACGCGGAGCACCAGCACGCGGACACCACCCTGCGCGGCCTGCTCCACCGTTTCCAGGTGTTGCTCCAGCTCCGAGGCGGCGCCAAAGAACAATTCTCCTTCGAGGCTGAAAATGCGCACCCGGTCGCAAGGGACATCGGTCGAGACACGTTCGCGCACCACGCCGTCTTCGGCGCTGACGAGCTCCGTAAGATGCATCCGGGCCGCCCGG
>JAIOPX010000179.1 GCA_021413705.1 Planctomycetota bacterium
CCGCTCGGCAACTTCCCCGCGCTCCACCACGCCAGGCGAGGCCTCGGTGGGTACGTATGCAGACGCCGCCCGGCTGGAAAACCATCGCCGCGTCAGCGATTTCGTTCCTCGCCGTCTTGCGGTGGTCGCTTTGCTGACGGCCTTGGGCACAGCTGCGATCGGCGGGCTCGTCGCGCTGCATCACATTGCTTCTGGCAGCGCCAGTGGTTCGGTCGCAATGGCACTCGACTTGCGCCAACATGGCAGCATTGCTTCCTGGCTCTCCGCGATGTTGACCATGTGGACCGCCGCCGCCGCGCTATTGGTCTATTCACTGCGGCGACACAAGCAGAGCGATTATCACGGCCGGTACCGCATTTGGCTCTGGACGGCGCTGGCCGCCTTGGGCATGAGCCTTTGCTCCGCCGCGCCCGTGCATCAATTGATGGCTGAGCAACTTGCCGCCCGAACCAGTTGGCACTTGCCTGGTGGGATGCTGTTATTCTGGCTGGTTCCCCTGGGCACAGTGCTAGCGGTAGTCCTGTTGCGGCTGGTCTTGGATGTTCGTAGCAGCCGGCTGACACTGACGGCTTTGTCGCTGACGGTAGCCGCCCATGTGGCAGGCTTAGTGCTGCTGCACACCGGACGCACGGCGTGGAGCCCGACGGTGACGGTCATGGCCGGCGTCGGGAGCCAGCTTACGGCCAATCTCTTGTTGCTGTTGAGCATCACACTGTTCGCACGGCATGTGCTGTTGGATATTGAAGGTCGCTTGCCCCGGCGCGAGCGCGCGGCGGCGCCCACAAAGCCAACGGCCACGACAACCTCCAAGACCACTTCTGGCGACACCAAGTCATCCGGCGAGACGGCCCATCGCAAGATCGACCCGGCCCACACCACGCCTCCCGCGCCCGCCTCGGAGAAGGTCGTTTCCCGACGGCATCGCGAAGAGGCCGACGAAGAGGAGCAATGGTACGACTCCAACCGCGGCAATGACCGCAAGGGCGTGCGAAAGAGCGGTCGCGTTGAAGAAGACGACGAAGCTGCTGACGACGAAGACTCCGACGATCAGTCCGGCGGCCGAAAACTCTCGAAAGCCGAGCGCAAACGCCTGCGACGGCTGAAGGCGCAACAGCGAGAGAGTGAGTTTAGCTGACCCTTCCGAGATTGACTCGCCTCCCACATTTATCGTAAAGTCCGCCCCTGGTCGTGGTCCGTCCACTTGCACCATCGGGCATCGCCGTGTCGGATTCGACTTCCTTTTCCTACTGCTGCCCTGGCGAGACTCAAGGCATCACCCGTGCGGTCCATCTTGGCCGGCTGGCGAGCTTCTACCCTGCCTGTCGCGATTGCCCGCACTCTGGCGATACGCGCACGCTCTCGCCTCGCCATGTTCGCCACCTTGAGTCTGCGCAGCGGCGAGCAAGGCCCGCATCGCTGTTTCATGATGAAGGAATTGCCGGTACGTTTCTCAATGAGTTGGGACCGGCCGAGGCCCGCCGGGCGGCAACCGCGCTGGCCGTGCTGCTGGCGCGCGATATGCACCCAGACACGGCGCTGGAAGTCATGCTCGGTTGCGACGGCCGCCCGATTGTCGCGGAGATTGGCGCCGCCGTGAGCGATGCACTCAGGCAGGCAGGCTGCGTGGTGGTCGATGCGGGATTCACCACGGCCGGAGCCGTGGCAGACGCTATCGGGCGATTGGACTGCGGCGGCGGAGTCTTTGTCGGCCGCGGCGATGCTGGGCCGCAACAGATTAGTCTATCGTTCTTCGGGCCGCAGGCAGTTCCTCTTTCGGCCGGCGGAGGGCTCGACGAGCTTGAGCGCCTCTGGCATGAGGGGGCCGAAAGACCGAGCCGGCGCTCGGGTTCCATCCGCCGTCATCGGGCCGACGCCGCACTGATCGCAGAACTCACGCCCCATTTTCACGCCCTGCGGCCGTTGCGGTTTGTTCTCGATTCGACGTCGCTTCCCATCAAGCAACAGCTCGCACGGTTGGCTCAACGAGTGAGCCTGGAAATCATTCCTGCTGGCACATCCAACAGTTCGGGTGCATCAGAAGTGATGCAGCAGGTGTGTCAGGTTGGCGCCCATTTCGGACTACGGATTGACGGCGACGGCGTCAATTGCCGGCTCTTCGATGAACAGGGGCAAGAAGTTCCCGCCGAGCGATTGGCCATTCTTGTGTTGCGTTACTACCAAGAAAAATCGCCAGAGCGCGCACTCGTTGTCGAACAGCCGGCATTTCAGGCAGCCCGCGCGGCTTTGGGGCGCGAGGCGCGATTGCATGTGGCTCCGATCTCGCGCGAAGGCGTTGCCAGGGCGATGCTGGCGGGCGATGCCGTTGCTGGCGGCGGTGTAAGCGGCCGGAACTGGTTCGCCAGTCCAACGCCGGTGGCTTGCGCGCTACGCACGTTGGCGGTACTATTGACCGTACTGAGTCGCAGCGATCGGCCCGTATCGGAGGTTTGTTATGAGTGACGCCTGGATTGCCCAACGCACAAGAGCCTTTGATAGCTCCGGAATCCGCAAGGTGTTCGATCTGGCGGCCAAGCTGAAGGATCCGATCAACCTGTCGATCGGCCAGCCCGACTTCCCCGTGCCGGAAGAAGTGCAGGAAGCCGCCATCGCCGCCATCCGCAGCGGCAAGAACGGCTATGCGCTCACCCAGGGCATGCCCGTCCTGCGAGACAAACTGCAGGCGGAAGTGGATGCCGAATACGGCCATGCGGGTCGCAAGGTGTTCGTCACCTCCGGCACCAGCGGCGGTCTGGTGTTGGCCATGCTGGCGCTGGTCGATCCGGGCGACGAAGTGATTTTCTTCGACCCCTACTTTGTGATGTATGACTCGCTGGTCAAACTGGTTGGCGGCAAGAGTGTCGTAATCGACACCTATCCCGATTTCCAGATCGACGTCGACCGAGTCGAAGCAGCCATCACGCCACGGACCAAGGTGATCGTGCTCAACAGTCCGGCCAATCCCACCGGCGTGGTGGCCACGGAGCAGGTAGTGCGAGAACTGGCCGAACTGGCATCCCGGCGGAACATCGTGCTGCTGAGTGACGAAATCTACCGGCAGTTCTGCTACGACGAACCATTCGTCTCGGCGGCGCAGTTCAACGACCGCACGCTCGTGCTCGACGGTTTTTCCAAGTCGCACGCCATCACCGGCTGGCGGCTGGGCTATGCGCATGGCCCGGCCGCGGTGATCGACGCCATGATCAAGCTGCAACAATACACGTTCGTATGCGCCCCGCAGCCGGCGCAGTGGGCCGGTGCCGCGGCCATGGACATCGACATGAGCGGCCACAAAGCCGACTACCAGCGCAAGCGAGACCTGATCGTCGAAGGGCTTAAGGGTGACTTCGAACTGGTAACACCCGGCGGCGCCTTCTATGCCTTTCCCAAAGTGCCGCGCGGCACGGCCGCTGAGTTCGCCACTCGGGCGATCGAGCGAAGCTTGCTGATCATTCCCGGCAACGTCTTCAGCCACCGCGATACGCATTTTCGCATCTCCTACGCGGCTGATGATCTGGTGATCCACCGCGGCATCGATGTGTTGCGTTCGTTGGCGAGAGAATGAGCATAAGTAGGATCCTTCTGCCGGCTTGCAAGTCCCAGCGAGCCGGGGAAGGCGCCTGGGTAGCAGTCGCCGCATCAAGCCCACGACTCAGGCTGATTGGCCATTCCGCCCGAACCGCGCGCCCCAGCCCACGCCCGGCAGGCGAGGGCTAGTGTGGTCAGCAAAATCATCGCCGACAGCACGTTGATCCCCGCCGATCCGCCGTCGCTGGCGGGGCATGTCGCAGAGCATTTGGCCTTCTTCGTGTTCTCCGGCGTAACTTGTTGCTCAGCAACAGGTTGCTGATTCTGTTCTCCGCTTGTTCTCCCAATGTTCTCCGCGTGTTCTCCGCGTGTTCTCCGCGTGTTCTCCGGTCTGTTCTCCGGTCTGTTCTCCGGTCTCCGCTCTGCCGTAGGTTCCGGCGCGCCGGGGTTCTCCGTGGTTTGGTTAGTGCAGTCTGAACGCTGCACTCCAACGCGCGCAGTTTCAGCGCAGTCGTTTCAAGAAATATTTCAAAGTGCCACCCGCCCCTCTGGCTCACGCCAGAAGCTTGCCTGCGTTGTTTTTCTCTTTCGTGCTTTCACCCTTTCGCTTTTTTGTGATCGCCTTTCTTTCTTCTTTGCGCGCCAATCAGCCGCCACGCGCTAGCGTCCGGTTCAACTTGCTAATCACTGAAACCGGGAGCTAGCGCCCAGCGGCTGATGAACAAACGCAGGCTAAAGCCTGTACTCCAAACAAGCCAACAAAAAAGCCCGCCCCACGACGCGGTTTAGGCGTTTTGGGGCGGGCTCTTCTGATACCTGATCCTGAAGTTTTTTAGGCTTCAGCCCAAGCTCTGATAGGATACCTCGCATGTGCCAGGCGTTTCATCCTTCGAGGGATGAATACCGCCGTTTGACACACTTTTACCATACCAGATTTGCTCCAAAAATCAAGTAGGTAAAAAAAGCCACCCGCCAGAGTAACGAATGAATGTTCCTGCCCCATTCGCTGCGCCTAAAGCGAAATTCGGTGAAGAATCCGGACAGGAATTCCTGGCGAATTTGAAAAAAACTCCGAAATATATTTCCGATCAACGCGCGCTGATGCGCGTCACTCTTTTTTTGTTCACAATTCTTTAGCATCCATCACAATTCTCTTGACTCCAAGGCTTCTGCTGATACAACATCTGCTATTGCAAGACTCACTGCCGGGGCACATCGCACTTGGCCGTCAGTCCGCACAGAGGGGTGGTCCGATACGCAGGGCAAGGTATCAGGAGACGCGGATGATTAGGCTCTCTCTTCTTGCTTCCCGTCGCTCCGTGGATTGGCGGCAGTTTTCAGCACCCTCGCTAGCCCGAAGCGCAAGCGAGAAGTTTCTGCCCTCACTAGCCCGAAGCGCCAGCGAGGGAAGTATCACAAGCCAGGCTGCCACAAGCCGTGAGAATCTCCGTGAACCACCCCAGTGCAAACTCCCCATAGAAGGATTCTTCTCATGCGACTCCCTTTCCTGAGTTGGATCAGCGATCTCGGTTCCCAGTGTCTGGATTGGCTGGCGAAACTACAGCCGCGAGATGACAGTCGCCGCCGCGGCCGCCGTTTGGCCCGGCTGGCCTTTGAATCGCTCGAAATGCGGCAGATGTTTGCGGCCTACACCTGGAGCGGCGCTGCCAGCGGCGGAAGCTGGGTAGGGACGAACGCCTGGAAAATCACAGGCAGCACTCCGGCGATCTATGGCACTCCCGCCGGCGGCGACACGGTCACGATCAGCGGACTTAATGCGGGTGCCTCCATCACGCTCGACGGAGGGAGACAAATCGGCGGGCTGACCATTGCCAGCAACAATTCCCAAACCAACGTCATTGCCCAAGGGACCGGCAGCGGCGGACTGAGGGTCGGTACCGGCGGAATCACCACCAGCGGCAACCAGTCGAAGGGCATCTCGGCCGACATTTACCTCGACGGCAACCAGGCCTGGAGCATCAGCAACACCAACGGTCTGACCGTCAGCGGGGCGATCCACGACTACTCGACAGGCCCCACGCTCACCAAGACCGGCGCGCAGGTGCTGGCTCTCAGCGGCAACAACGACTTCACCGGCGTGATCACCGTCAGTGCGGGTACGCTCCGCGCCGGGCACACCAACGCCCTGGGAACCACCGCCGGCAACACGGTTGTCAGCAGCAGCGGCACGCTGAGCTTTGGCGCCACGAGCATCCCTGAGGATGTCAACGTGGCCGGCGCCTTGACCACTTCTTCGGCTTCGTCGCTCTTGGGGGAATTGAACCTCAATGTTTCCTCCTCCGCCACGGTGCCAATCAACACCCAGTCGGGCGCGCTGACGCTCGCCGGCAAGGTGACCGGCACTGGCGGCATCACCAAGCAGGGCCTGAACAACCTGGTGCTGAGCAACAGCACCAACGACTACGGCGGAGACACGATCGTCAATAGCACGAACTCCAGCAACGGCATCCTCCTGGGGGCCGACAACGTCATCCCCAACGGCTCGAGTAAAGGGAACGTACTGGTCAACACGGGCTTCTTCGACTTAAACGGCCACAACGAAACGATCAACGGCCTCTCTTCGACTTCCGCCGTCACCACCGGCATCGTCACCAATTCGGCCACCGGCACTTGGACGCTGACGGTGGGCGACAACGACACCAATAGCAGCTTCGCCGGCAAGCTGACCAACAGCAGCAACAAGCCGCTGGCGCTGACTAAAATCGGCTACGGCACTTTCATCGTCAGCAACACGAACAACGACTACCAGGGAAACACCACGATCGACGGCGGCACGTTCAAGCTGGGAGCCAGCCAGGTGATTCCCCACGGCACGGGCAAGGGGAACGTCGTCGTCAACTCCGGCGGCACGCTCGATCTCAACGGATTGAACGAAACGATCAACGGGCTCTCGGGCACGGGAACCGTGGGGAACACGGGCTCCACGGCCACGGTCACCATCAACTCCGGCAGCACGGTGGCCCCAGGGACCACTTCCACCACGGGCATCCTCAACACAGTCAACATCGCCTACGCCTCCAGCAGCACGTCGGTGTTTGATGTGGATATCAACGGCGGCAGCGTGGGCAACGAGTATGACCAGCTCAACGTCACCGGAACGGTGGACCTGGGAACTTCGACAATCCTCAACGTCTCGGTCAGCTCCGCGGCGTCCGGCGCACCGTATTTTATCATCATCAACAACGACGGCTCCGACGCCGTGACCGGCACATTCGCCGGCAAACCCGAGGGGACAGAATTCACCTCGGGCGGCCAGACATTCCGTATCACCTACAAGGGCAACGACGGCAACGACGTGGTGCTGGTCAACACGCTCCCCAGCACAGTCCCTTGCTTTGACTGCATCGACAGCCTGATCGGCTCGAACCTTTCCAGCGGTGGGGCTGGTCTAACCTCGGGTGGCGCCAGCCTGCAAGGCCAAGTAGCCATCTCCAAGGGGGGCATAGCCTCGGGCGGGTTCGGCTCTGCCTTTGGCCAGTCCAACACCTGGACCAACCAGTCGGCTCTTGCAGGCGGCAGTTCCGGCAGCGGCATGGCCGTATCGCAGGCGCCCAGGATTCTGCAGGTTGGCTCCGACACGCTGGTGATCGTCAGCGGGCCGAACACCTACTGGTTCGATAAGGTCGGAGGCGACTATGTCGAGCGGTACTTCGGCAAGGACACCCTGACGCACGACACGGTGGGAGACCAGTTCGTGCTGAAAGACCCGACCGGACGGACAGTAACATTCAACGACTTTGACGTGTCGCATCCCGCCACTGAGCGGGGGCTCTTCGAGGCGCTGACCGACAATGCCGGCAATACGACCAGCGTCATCAGCCGCACACCCGACGGGCAAGTGGAAGAAGTGCAGCGTTCGGCCGTGCAAAACGGGGACACGATCACCGAATCGTACCTTTACACGTATATCGCGTCTGGGGACAACGCGGGACTCCAGGAGAGCGTTGAACTGCGCCGCAAGGTCAACAGCGGCGACTGGAGCGTGGTTCGGAGGGAAGAATACGCCTATTACGACGGCGTGGAAGACTACGGCAGCGTAGGCGATCTGAAAACTTCCGTCATCAAGGACAGCGACGACAACCTGCTCGACACGACCTACTACCGCTACTACGTGGCCAACGAAGCGGACGGTTATCAGCATGGGCTTAAATACATCTTCGGTTCGCAGTCGTTCGCCCGGCTCTCGGAGGCCTTTGTCGATCCGTTCGGGGCCACCGACATCGAGGTGGCCCCGTATGCCGACGGTTTTTTGGAGTACGACAGCCAGCACAGGGTGGTGACGCTGGTCAACCAGGGTGAAGGGTGCTCCGCCTGCACGGGCGGCCTGGGAACGTACAACTACGAGTACAGCACTAGCCAGAATGCCGACGGCTACAATAGCTGGAAGTTCAAGACCGTCGAGACGCTGCCCGACGGGAACCAGAACATCACGTACAGCAATTTCGCTGGGCAGGCGATCTTGAGCATCTTCAAGGACACCACGACCGATCAGGAGTGGCTGACGTTCTCCAAGTACGACTCGGCCGGCCGGCTGATCCTGGAAGCCAACCCGTCCGCCGTCACCGGGTACAACGAAGCCTACGCCGACCTGTTGCACGACGTGAGCGGCAATTATCAATATCTGGCCGACGACGCCGGGTTGATTACCGTCACTAGCTACTACGCTACGACCACGGCGACCAGCAGCACGGCCGGCGGGGCGCAGGGCTACTTCGAGGAGTCCAGCCTCCGCCACGGCGAACTTGGCGACGATGTGCCGCAGAACGCGGTCGATTACTTTGAGCGCACAGTCGGGGATACCACAATCTTCGTCCTGGCCAAAAGCACAGTCTATCGCAACGACGATGGCACCGGCGGACAAACAACCAGCTATGACTACACCTGGTTCGCCGACACGACGCAGCTTGAGTCCACGACCGTCACGCTGCCGGTCATCTCCGCGGCCCAGAACGGTCCGAACGTGGCCGATGAGTCCACCACGGTCAACGACACATATGGCCGCGTCATCTGGACCAAAGACGCGGATGGATTCTTGACGTATTTTGAGTACGACCAGGCGACCGGCGCGGTGACCATGATGATCCAGGATGTGGAAACGGATCCGCCGGCCTATTATCCCACGCTCCCTTCCGGGTGGGCCACCCCGGCCGGGGGCGGCTTGAATCTGATCACCAGCTATGCGGTCGATTCGCTGGGTCGCACCACGAAAATGACCGACCCCAACGGCCACGTCACGTTCACCGTCTACAACGATCCCAACTACGAGGTCCGCACGTATTCCGGGTTCACCTGGGATCCGCTGGCCAATGGCGGTCTGGGGGCCTACGTCCAGATGAGCGATCCGCCTCCGACGACGGTCTCTCGCGAGGACCGGCCGGGCAGCTACACCGAGACGCTCACGATGGCGGCCACGCCGACGGTCGACTCCAACGGTGTTCCCACCGGTGCCGAGTCGATCGGCAGCATCCAGACTCTCTCGCGGCAGTATAAGAACGATGCCGGGCAGATGATCACCGGCGACCAGTACTTCGACTTCACGGGCCTGACCTACTCGACCGATCCGGACATCGGAGTTGAAGGAACGAACTTCTACCGGACCGAGTACAGCTACGATAATCGTGGGCGGCAGCATCGAACAGTAAGCGCCGTGGGCACCATAACTCGCACCGTGTTCGATGGCCTGAGTCGCGCCGTCAGCACGTGGGTTGGCACCGACGACACCCCGACCAGCGGTTTCTGGTCGCCGACAAACAACGCCGGGGCCAACATGGTGAAAGTCTCGGAGAATCAGTACGACAATGGCGAGGTGGGGGATAGCAATCTCACTCGCGGCACGGCTTTCCCGGACGACTCGGGCACTCAGGACCGCGTCACCGACTACTTCCACGACTGGCGCGACCGAACGGTGGCCACGAAGTCCGGCGTCCTGCTCGACGGTTCGGGCGATCCCGATCCCACGGGCGAGACCGACGGCCTGCACCGGCCGATCACCTACACGGTCTACGACAACCTGGGCGAAGCGACTGAAAGCCTGCTCTTCGACGGCGATGGCGTAACCATCACCGCCACCGATGGCGTGCCAGACCAGCCGAGCGCCAGCCTGCTTCGCGCCAAAATCGTAAGCAATTACGACGATCAGGGACGCGTGTTTCAAAGCAGCATGTACAGCGTCGATCAGACCGATGGCACGGTATCCACGGACGCGCTGACCGGCGAAACATTCTTCAACCACCGCGGAATGGTCGTCAAGGCATCCTCTCCCGGCGGACTGGTCCAGAAGTCGCAATACGACGGCGCGGGACGCCCCGTGAAATCTTTCGTCACCGATGGCGGCGGAGACACCGGCTGGGCCGACGCCCTGAACGTCACGGACGACAACGTGCTCGAACAGTACGAGACCGTCTACGACGCCGCCAGCAACGAGATCCTTTCGATCAGCAAGGCCCGGTTCCACGACGAGACGGGCACGGGCGAGTTGGGGGACGCTTCCAGCGGCGTGTTGGCCCGCGTCAGCTACGCCGCCATGTACTATGACGAAGTGGACCGTCAAACGGACTTGGTCAACGTGGGGACTAACGGCGGCTCTTCCTACACGAGGCCGGGTTCCGTGCCCAGCCGCTCCGACACGGTACTCGTAACCAGCTACGGCTACGACGAATCCGGCTGGCAGTCGAGCGTAGTCGATCCGCGGAGCATCGAAAGCCGGACCGAGCACGACCGCCTCGGCCGCACGACGCAGACCATCCAAGCTTATGTGGACGGAGCGCCCAGCGCGGCGGACGACCTCACGACCCAATACACCTACGATGGCCTGGGGCATGTCCTGACACTCACGGCCTTGCTGCCCGGTAGCACTCACCAAACGACGGAGTACGTCTACGGTGTCACCACCAGCGGCGGCAGCGATATCAACTCCAATGACCTGCTGGCAACCGTGAAATATCCCGACAAGACAACTGGCAATCCCAGCACGTCGGCCGCGGACCAGGAGAGTTTTGCGTACAATTCGCTGGGGCAAACCAAGCAGAAGTCAGACCGCAACGATTCGGAGCACGATTACCTGTTCGATCAGTTAGGTCGCTCTAGAGCAGACGTTGTAAGCACTCTCGGCTCTGGAGTCGATGGCGCTGCCCGCCGGATCGGTATGAATTACGACACGGCCGGACGAGTATTTCAGATTACCAGCTACGGTGACTCGGCCGGGACAACTGTCGTCAACCAAGTCGAGCGGCACTACAATGGTTTATCGCAACTGACAGCCGAGTATCAGGAGCACTCCGGCGCCGTCAACACGACAACCAGCCCCGTGGTCCAGTACGCCTACTCTGAAATGACGGGCGGCGCGAACCACAGTCGTGCGACCAGCATGACGTATCCAGATGGCCGGATCGTGCGCTACGAGTACGCTACCGGGTTGGATGATTACATCAGCCGTCTGAGCTTCCTGGCCGACGACAACTCTGGCAGTGTCGGCACGCATCTCGAAGAGTTCGACTACCTGGGCCTGGGGACAGTGGTGGCCCGCAAACATCCCGAGTCTGGCGTGGACCTGACCTACATCAAACAAGGAAGCGAACCGGACGGTGATGCGGGCGACCAATACACGGGCCTTGATCGTTTCGGCCGCATCGTCGATCAGCGCTGGATCGATTCCAGCACCACTGCCGTGGACCGGTTTGGTTACGGCTACGACCGCGACTCGAACCGGCTCTACCGCGAAAACCTGGTCGATGCCGCCTTCGGCGAGCTGTACCACGACGGAGCCGGGTACGACCTGCTCAATCGTTTGACCAGCTTCGCCCGCGGCACACTCAACGGCAGTAAGGATGCCATTGCGAGCCCGTCTCGCAGCCAGGAATGGGATTTGGACGCCCTGGGCAACTGGGACTCGCTCACCAACGACGGCGGCACACCGGAAGACCGCGACCACAACGCCCAGAACCAGGTGACCGACGTCGGTGCAAACGCGCTGGCCTTCGACAACAACGGTAACACGACCACAGACGAACAGGGTAGGATACTCATCTACGATGCCTGGAACCGGCTGGTCGAAGTGCAGGACTCCGGCAGCACCCCCATCGCCGAGTACGCCTACGATGGCCTGAACCGCCGCAACCTGGAAGACAGCGGCACCGCACGCGCTCTGTACTACTCCTCCAACTGGCAAGTCGTCGAAGAACGCGAAAGCGGCATCGTCGTGGTGCAAAACGTCTGGAGCCCGGTCTACATCGACGCGCTGATTCTGCGTGACCGCGACGCGGACAACGACATCAACCACACACTGGAAGATCGCCTCTACGCTCTCCACGACGCCAACTTCAACGTCACCGCACTCGCCAACACCTCAGGCGCCGTCATTGAGCGTTACATCTACGATCCCTATGGCACAGTCACGATTCTGGACGACAATTTTTCACCTGATGGCAACAATTCAAGCGACGTTGATTGGCGATATCTACATCAGGGCACGCGGTTGGACACCATTACTAGCAATTATCAAATGCGCTACCGAGAGTACAGCGCAACCCTTGGACGTTGGCTCCAACGTGATCCAATCGAGTATGCATCGGGCGAATTTAACCTGTACGCATTTTGTAACAGCGGCCCTGTTAATAATACCGATCCCCAAGGATTGAAGAAAACAAGAACGACCACGACCTTCGGATACAAGGGACCAAAGATCACAGTCACACTCGCAAGGGATCCCGTTGTCGCGGCATGGGCGGCGGCGATTGAACGGGACATTAATGCCGATATCGCCAAAATGGGCGGTACAAACGTAGTGGGAGTCGCCACACCTTGCCCGGCCGGCCATCTTCAGTTCGGTGAGCGAGTGACAAACTCAGTCACTAATACTTCCGTAGTGCCCGTGGTTTTTACCCTTTGGAGTCTTGAGCGGCGGAATCCGAACACTGGCAGGTTGGAGCAAGGGCCATTTGTCGGCCCCAGACCTCCAGCTGGCTGGAATGTGCGGGGGTCAACTTCGATTACTTTGCCATTGACCAAAACCGAGGTAATTGAGACGATCGAATGTCGGTGCTGGAAGATACCTAAACTGCCCGACATTCGTAAACTAATTCCGAGACCATAGAGGCATCTGTTGAGTTATTGAGATGCTTCCACGCGTTGGATCTGCATATGTGCGCACAAGGTTTTCGTTTTGAATTGCTGGCATTGAGCTTGGCATTAACGATTTGCTTTTCCTGCGCCGCTGGCGCACAAGATTTCACAACGCAACGATTGGCTTCGATCGAAAAAATCGAACGACTGGGCGGGACGATCGTTCGAGATGAAACGTCTCCTGGTAAGCCAGTAATATCAATCGACCTCTCCGATCATGAGTGCGGCGAGTTGGGGTATGTGGACCAGTTCCTCGAGCTAGAAATGCTGAACTTGCGCAAGACCGACGTGTCCGATGCGACTCTAAGGAATGTGGCCAGATTGAAGAATTTGAAATGGCTTAACTTAGCGGGAACAAACATTACCGACGCCGGTATGGAGAGTCTTCGAGGCCTATGTCAGCTTAAATACCTGTTCCTGGGAGATACCAACGTCACGGACGCAGGCTTGGTGCGGCTTGGGCAGGTGCTTCCCCAATTGGAAGGGCTCCAACTTGCTAACAATAAGACCTCCGACGCTGGAATGGTCCAGATTCGTAATTGCAAACAATTGAAATGGCTTGACTTAGGCGGTGTACCTCTTACGGATGCCGGATTGTCGCACCTCAGTTCACTAACGAATCTTGAGGAACTGTTTTTGTCTGGGACACAGATTAGCGACAAGGGCTTGGCACACTTGGAGAAATGCACACGATTGAGATTGTTGGCCCTTAGCTATACACGCATTGGGGATTCGGGGCTGGCGCACCTGAAAGGAATGACGCAACTCGATTCGCTGCCGTTGGCAAGCACAAGAGTATCGGATGCTGGACTGTCTCATATTAGCCATCTGCAGCAATTGAGATTGCTAGAAATTAGTGAAACTGGCGTTACCGATACTGGATTGATGCACTTGCAAGGACTCGGAAAGTTGAAATTCGTACATGTGACAGGAACGAAGGTAACACGCACGGGTGCAAATAGGCTGCAAAAATTCTTGCCAGATGCGGAGGTGGCGTGGTAGCATCGACAGGTGTCCTAGATCATCGAAAGTTATCCGCGAGATTTAGTGAACTGGTGCAGGGACACCCATTCGTGAGACACATTGATTCTATCAAAGCGAGGAAGTGAATCCTCCTGGTACCTTAAGCGAGAACACGTTGCTGGTTGCAGCACACGGAGAGCCTGTCATTTTTTGACCGGGCGAAGACCGAACCGTACGCGGGCACCGTCGTGAAGCGATGGTCGGCGTTGCGACTGATTTTCATCAGCCGCAGGGTGGTGGCCCCCGGTTCGGCTCCCTAAAAAATGACATATACAGAGAGTGCCTACTACCTTGAGATCCGTTGCATCATAAGATCTGGACCAAGCAAGTAGTCACCAAAGTTGCCGGCGGGAATTTTTGCGGTTTTGTCGCCATAATGCACGGTGCATGGTTGGCCCAGCTTCGACTTTAAAGCGGCGCTCACCAACTTGCCATCGTTCCATTCGATATCGACCGTGAACCCACCACGAGTTTTCAGCCCCGTGACCTTGCCTTCGGGCCAAGCGGCAGGCAGCGCGGGCAAGAGCAAGATATCCGTCGCCAACGTAGCATTCTCGCCCGTGCGGCCTTCTTTTGCTTCCGTCACAAGATGCGACTGCACAAGCATTTCGCTGATGGCGGCACAGGTGCCAAAGTTGCCGTCGATTTGAAATGGCGGATGGGTGCCGAAGAGATTGTCGAGCGTGCTGCCGGAGAGTTGCCCCCGCAAAACGCTATACGCATGATCTCCGTCGTGGAGCCTCGCCCAAAAGCAGATCTTCCAGGCCTTCGACCAACCTGTGCCGCCGTCACCTCGCTTGGCGAGGCTCTTCTTGGCCGCGGCGGCCAGCGCTGGCGTCGTGTCAGGCCGAATCTCATCGTAAGGATAGAGGCCGTAGAGCATCGAGATGTGGCGGTGCTTCGGCTCGTTCTCTCGATATGGCTCCAGCCATTCCTGCACGCGGCCGTCGGGGCCGATCTGGTTCGGCGCCAGTTTGGCCCGCTTGGCGGCCAGCTCACGACGGAAATCCGGATCGACATCCAAAATCTCCGCGGCGCGAATCGTGTTGCCAAACAGCGACCGCAGAATCTGCATGTCCATCGTCGGCCCCATGCAGGTGTGCGCCACGCCGCCGTTGGGAAGCACCAGCGTGTTCTCCGGTGAATTGGACGGCGCCGTCACCAACCAGCCGTGCTTGGGTTCCTCGATCAACATGCCGAGATAAAACTGGGCTGAACCTTGCATGATCGGATAGGCCCAGCGGAGATATTCGCGGTCGCCGTTGAATGCATAATGCTCCCACAGATCATCGCACAGCCAGGCCGAGCCGCTGGCCGTGGCCCCCCAGGCGGCCGATTCGCCCGGCGCGGTGAAACCCCAGGGATTCGTTACTACATGGGCCACCCACCCATCGGCATTGTAATAGGCCTTGGCCGTTTCGCGCCCCGGCTTTTGCAGAGACTCGATGAACTTCAGCAGCGGCGTGTGACAATCCCCCAACGCGGTTGTCTCCGCCGGCCAGTAGTTCATCTGCACATTGATGTCGAGATGCCAATCGCCGTTCCATGGCGTTTGGATTTCCTCGGCCCAGATTCCCTGTAGGTTGGCCGGCAGGGTGCCAGGGCGTGACGAACTGATCAGTAGATAGCGGCCGAAGTTGAAGACCAGCGCGGCCAAGGCGGGGTCGTCCCCCGTCTTTCTGAACTGAGCCAGCCGCGCAGGCGTCGGCAGCGCCGCCGCCTTGCTACTCTTTGCGTTCTCCTTGCCAAGCGACAGCGAAACGCGGTTGTAGTAACTTTGATAATCGGCAATATGATCGGCCAGCAATGTGGCAAAAGGTTTCGCGGCAGCCGCGTTGAGCACTTCGGAAGTCGCGGCCACCGGATCGGTGATCTTACGGTCACGAGGCACATTGCCGTGATAGTCTGTCTCGGCAGCCAGCAAGATCAGCACTTCGTTCGCATCGGCAATCTTGAGTTGCTTGGCCTCGGCCGTGATCTTGGCGCCGGGAGCGATCACGCGCAATCGCGTGGCATAGCGAACACCCGTGTTTCCGCCACGCCCGTCATCGAGCTGCCCCGTCATCAGAAGTTCGTTACCGCCGACGCTTTTGGTTTCAAACCGTTCGGGGCGATCGAGACCGAGCGAGAGATTGAGCTTACCCCCTTCGGCGCTGAGCCGGATCACGCTCACCTGATCCGGCGCGCTGACAAAGTACTGCTGCCGGTGCGTGACACCGTCGAGCTGATACTCGCACTCGCTCACCGCCGTACGCAGATCAAGCTGCCGGTGATAGTTTTTTGCCGGTGCTTTCGCCGGACCAAAATCGAGCCACAGATTGCCCAGGGTTTGATAGCAGCCGAAGGGAACCTTGGCGACGCGACCGCTGCCGGAGCCAGCTCCCTTGCAAGTGAACGTAGCGTTGACCAGTCTCTCGGCCTCGACGTTCTTCCCTTCGAGCAGCAGTTTGCGGATGGGGGCCAGGTTCCTCCAAGCCTCAGGACGGTTGTCGTCATTGGCCGAGCCGGACCACATCGAAGCTTCATTAAGTACGATCCGGCTCCGCTGAGTGCCGCCAAACACCATCATGCCCAGGCGGCCGTTCCCCAGCGGGGCCGATTGATGGAAAGTATCCGCGGGTCGATCGAAGAAGATGACTTGGGACGAGTCTTGCGCGGGTGCGGACAGTGCGGCGAACGTGACGATAATTGCCTGGAGGGAAAGCAGCATGATGAGATTCCGGAATGTTTGAACAATGAGAGCGTAACCGAGATGACACCAACTGGTTGCCTACTATACACTGAAACGGCGTGCATCGTGGCATTCCAAGATGTTCAGGCACTTGGGCTCAAAAGGAAGGGAGCACGGGCACATTTCCCTCGATGGCAATGCCGGTAGCCAGTCGAATGCGCAAGGAACCCAGCGAATCGTCCCCATTGAGCACGATCGGTTCATTCTCGTTGATGTCAACATTCAATTGACCCGCGACGATCAGCGGACCCGTGTTGACGAGGCTGGCAACACCCATGATGCTTCCAAAGGTGAGATTGCCCCCCACGGACATCTGCTTTCCATTGAGATTGAGCGTTCCTGCCCTGCCGACACTGGCATTCCCTACGACAGATTCCGTAAGCGAGGCCGTCAGTAGCCCCCTTTATCGACGGCCGGGCGCAGTTTTGCGAACCGCGTGAAAACTGCGACCCCCAACCCAGCCAAACCGAGGGCTGCTAGGGCCAACGATCCCGGCTCGGGTACGGCCGAAGCATTGACTTCGGCCGTGACAAACAGGTTGAGCGTCTGTGCGGTGCCACCTCCTGCACCGTCAAAATCATGATCATCGTGCAAGTTGAACTGGTACTGGGCGGTGTAGCTCCCGGCGGCCAAACCATTCGTATTGAAGAACAGGTCGAACAGGCCGCTTGATTGACCAGGAGCCAGGGTGTCGAAAGTTGCGGAGGTGCTGAACGTCCCGGACGTGTCGCTGACTTCGGTGATCGAATCAATATCGAGCCCGGCCCGTAGCGAGGCAAATAAGTTCTCGATGCTATAGGAGAGTGAGAATGGGCCAGTGTCCGCATCCAACGTGCCAAAATCGAGAGACAGCGAATTGAGCGATCCGCCGACAAACTCGGCGTCGGCATGGCCGAGCACGGTGCCGCTGACGTTGAACCGGAACGGCCCCTCGTCTGCGTCGTCGTTGTAGACAGTTACCCTGCCGGCGTACGTGCCGATGGTTCCGGTCGCCAAGGACACCCCAAGAGAGGCGCTGCCGGCGGGAGCTACCGTGCCCGTGGGCTGCGTAGAGATTGAAAACGGCGCCGAAGTCGCGCCGGTGACCGTTGACGGTCCGATCATGTTGAGGCTTCCCGCGCCACTGTTGTTGACGCTGAAGGTATGGACCAGGGGCGCCGCGCCCGTAATCACCGTAAAAGCAGTACCGTTGCTAGCTGTTGGCGTGCCTACGGCGGCTTGGTCGTGGGCGACGTTGGAGGGAGAAGCGCCACCAAGGATCGAGATTTCAGGCTCTTCGACTCCTGACAGATCGCTGGATGCCGCAACGTACGTGTAATTTCCTTTCACAACAACGAACAGCGGGACATTGCCGACGATATTGCCGTTGGTAAGGTACGTATTGAATTGCGCGGCATGGTTTCCCAGGCGGCGCAGCCCCCAATCGTTAGCGCCGCTGCCGACATCAAAATTGAGTGTGAAGCCATTGGTGGTATTCAACGTCATGGTGCCGCCGACCTTGAGAGTCAGGCCTGTAGTCTGGCCTGCGCCTTGCGACACATACACGCGATTCTCAACTGGATCAGCATTGTTAATGACAAAGTTTCCGGTCGTGCGGACAATCGCCCCGGACGAAGCAAAAAGAGTTCCACCCTGTCCGCCACCGGTGGCATCGACCTGAACACTCCCGGCATCGAGCGTAAAATTGTTGAGGGCCAGCTTTGCATCGTTGCGATGGACGAACATTTGGCCTGTCAGAGTCATGTTTTTCTGCAATGTCAAGGCAGTAGAAATGTTCGTCGGAAGCCCAGCACCGTCTGCGGCACCTCGGCTGATGTCAACCGAAAGGAACGGACCATTGCTGGCCGGCGTGTCGTAGGCGATGTTGCTGCCGTTGGAGAGGCCCAGCGGAATAATCGCCGCGTCGCCTGGACCTGGGGCTACCCCTCCCTGCCACACCGATCCGCTGGACCAGTTCCCATCAGCATTGCTGACCGTTGTGATGGTTGCGGCCCGTGCGCTCAAGCCGAGCGATATTAAGAGTCCTATAATTGTGGCTTGAAAGGCTACTTTAGTAAACATTTGCATTTCTCCGGTGATGGGAAGTGTAGCTGTAGGGACTGCATCTCTATGTGACGCGGGGCTTAAATCTTGCGACTGCGTTTTCAGCAAGAACTGGTTTTTCATTTGCTTTCCGACTCCAAAACAAAGCCATTCAGCGGCGCGCCGCTCCCCGCGACGACGGCATACTCCACCGTCACGTCATGCCCGCCGTCAGCCGTGAATAGCACCACGCCGATTGCCGGAGTCTTCGGCTGATTGCCGTTGGTGGCTGAGAAATTGGTCGCCCCGCTCACGTCGAACTTCGTCGCTCCCCGTACCGTGGCGGACAGGCGCTGTGGAGGTTGAACCCCGGTCGGTTCTCGCGAATCCTGAAACCGAAATACATCATGATGGTAGGAAGTGAGTCGATATTGTCCCGCAGCCAGGTTGGAAAATGTGATCGCCAGGGGATGCTTTCCACGGTGCATGTGGAAGTCTTCCAGCAAGTTGGCCAGCGGATGCTGAATCTCTCCCCGATAGCGGCTGGCGTATTCCTTCGTTGCGCCGATAATCCCCAGCTTGATCGTGATCGTTTCCCCCTGGGCGGCGAACGCGCTGGCCAGTTTCAACGGAGGGGGCGTCTGGTTCAGCGTATCCACGCCAATCCAACCTTCTTGCACGTTTCCGTTGACTCCCAGATCCACTTGAAGCGGACCGGACGGAGCCACTGCCCTGGTGAATTGCTCCGGCAACGCGGCGGCCAGCGCCTTTGAATGGTGGCTTTGATCCACGGCGACCGCTTTGCCCGCAGTCAATTTGGCAACCTGCTGCGGCTTGTTCTCTGCAGGCGCTGCCACTTCGACTTCACCCTGGAATACATGCACCTCCGTGGAAGGTGCGGTTGCAGACTTTACGTTGGAAGCTGGAAGGGAGGGAGCATTCCCTTTGACGATCACGCCGAACTCGGTCCCATAATCGACCACCGTCGTCGTGGGCGTGTCGATGCTGAATCCGCGAGCCTTCTCCGGCACGCGGGCGGCAAGTTGTCCGTCGTCCAATCGTCCCTTGTTGCGCCCTTCCAGGCGAAACGTCGCCGGCCCTTGGAGAATCACCTCTGCGCCATCAACGAACTGAATCTCCACCGCGCCTGCCTGAAGGCGAAGCTGCTCGCCGGCGCGCAGCGACGTGCCATACTCCACGGAACTTCTGCCCTCCCACCTCGCGCCGACGGATCGTGTCACCTGGGCGACAACCGGTCCGCGCGCCCACAGCAACGCGCTACCCACGGTGGCGGCCAGAATCAAAGCCGCGACCGCAACCATGCCTACGGGCCGCGAGAGCCATCGCTTAACGGCCGGCAGTGTTCGCGGATTGCGACTGCCCGGCATGCGATCGAGTTTTGTCGTGCGCTCCTGGACGTCACTTTCCGTCACGCCGCGCACCCGCCAGGTCAAGAACGCATGCAACTGCGCTTGATCGCGATACATCTGCCGAGCCTTCCGGTCGGTCTGCAATCGCTGGTCCAAACGCGCCAGCCCTTCCGGGGATATCATGCCCGTGAGTTGGCCGTCAATGAGCTGCCACAGTTCCTTGTCAGGTTCGCGGCCGGGCGGAAGGGATGGCAGGGTGACATGCTCCGTCATGCTTCCTCCTCAGAAATTTTGCGTTCGACGCAATCGTGCAGGATCTGCCGGATGCGAGAGAGCCGCTTGTAGGTTGCGGCCGGCGTTTGGCCCAGCTTGGCGGCCACGCTTTGAATGGCGGAACCCGCCAGATAACACAGATCGACCAGCTTTTGTTGCGCCGCGGGGAGTTCGTCAAAACATTGGGCCAGCGCCCTCAACCGCTGCACATGGCGCTGGTCGTCGGAATCGACCTCCTCCGCCAGGCAACCCAAGGCGGCCTCGCTCAAGTGTTGCTCACGCCGCTCGTGGCGCTTGAGATAGTTGAGCACGACGTGGTAGGCGATCTTGCGTGCCCAGGCCCGAAAGTTCGTGTCGGGTTCGAAGTGTTCCCACTTTTCCCAGAGGATGACGGTCACCCGGCCAAAAACTTCTTCCGCGTCAGCAGCCCGGGGGACCAGTGAGTAGATATAGCCGTAAATGCTCGACTGATTCTCACTGAAGAGTCGTACGAATTCAGATTGCCTCTCTTGATGCATTAGCCCATCCCGCCTGACCGCCTATGCGAATTATGAGGATGCCTACCTCACACTTTCCTTAACCTTTTATTTCCTGAAAGGGGCAAATTGGACAACCACCCGGAAGAAATTTCCACGAGTATTGAGGCCGCTGGAACATAAGCCGGGTGAAAGTGGTGACTTACGACACGAGCCAAAATCTACCACCGCCGAATTTTTTTGGAATCGCGCCACGGACACTTAAGCAAAGAGGGGCTGCCCGATTTAGGGTTGCTCCCTCTTGCGCGGGGTTCATGGTCTGCCCGACTAGGCGTGATAGATTTAGCCTCTTCGCCGACCTCGTGCCGGGGGAGCGCATGTGGCCGCCGCGATTGGCTTAATGGCGCGTAGTGGTGAAACCAAATCGGCCGAATGTGCCCACGCAATCGCTGTTTGCTTTGCGGAGAAGTCTTGCTCGTACGGTGTCAGAACCGATTTGAAAGGAAATTGTACAGCGCATGTGTTCGTAGCTGGTCAGTCATGTGCTCCACTGGCGCAAGGCCGGGTGAGGCAAGTTTTGTAGAGCAGTTTAGTTAGCCTATCAGTCGTTCCCCCCAACGGTACGAGGCCGGCGGATGGGCGAATTCGAGTGTGGGCGGCCCCAGTTTCAAAGGCTCAGAGCCAATCCTACCACCCGAGGCTCGTAAAGTACCCGCGATACACCATGCAGATCATTGCGACGCAAGCAATTGCCCCAAAGACGGCTCCCCCACTCTTCAGTTCCATTCGCCTGCTTTTTAGGAAAAGCAGGATGGACAGAATCAGTAGCAACGGCGCGAGTAAATATTGCAGGAGCCCCATCCCAGCGACCCAGGAATGAAGATCGGAATCGACGCGAGCGCGCTTCATTTCCGCGGCAATCCTCTGCTGCTCAGCCTCGGTAAAAACTACGTCGGGCCTTACTTTGCCATCTTCATCGAAGTAGACAGCCCATTTGTCCCTCTCGCCGAGGCCGATGCGATCCTTGAGCACATCGCGCTCGGCTCTCTCTTGCACGACCTTCCGTGCGCCATGACGCCATTTAGGATTGGCGTCTTCACGGATCACACGAGGAAGGCGGCCTCCTGCTTGAGCGTTGAGAAGTTCGATACGAATGCAAGTGACCGAAACGATCACCGCTAGAACGAGGCAAGCCCAGAATAAAGCTATACCTGATTTCATTCGGGCTGAATCCTACTTTTAACCTCTAACTGGTTGTGCAAAGCAGATCAGGAACACCTATCCTGCCGATGCCCTGTCTGTCCCTAGGGATGTTCCTTTCTTTTTCAATCGTGTTCATCGGCGTTTGCGTTCACTCTTCGAATCTTCAATGATTCGATAGGTTGCTTGCAATAGCTCGTCTAGCGAATGCGGAGGCTCCCCCTCAAATGAAATGACGGCGTGATAATCTTTGGCAAGGGCACAACTTACGATCATCGCCGCAGCACAGTCTTTCGTACTGGAATGCCACACCATGCTTATACAAAGATCACTATCGCCGGCAATTTCCTGGAGGGTTTCAGCATCTCCTGCGACATCTACTGCTGGTTCAGTAAATAGCTCGAAACCCACATCTGCAACACCGAGCAGGATGCACGGCGAGAAACCAGAATCCTCCAGGAGTTTGAGGTCGGGATCAAGTTTCAAGTCGAATCCAAGGGCGTCAATTGATGCTTGGAGCAATTCTCGGCTGGGGACTTGAGATTTTTTGAGAAACGCGAACTGTGTGCAAGACATGCTTTTCCTCAGATCGGCATAACAGCAAACGTAGAATGAAAACGCAGTCACGCCTGTCAAATCCCCTGCAAAATCTCCTTCCACCTTTTCCATGCCTCGTCTCGCCCTTTGCGATTGGCAGCGTCCGCGTTTGGCTCTTCGCCCATGCGCATGAAGCCATGCCCGGCGCCTTCATAGGTTACCGGCTCATATTTTTTTCCAGCTAGTTTCATCATTTCCACCGTGGCTGGGATCGTGGCGCCGATGCGGGCGTCGTTGCCGCCGTAGAAACCGTAGACGGGGCAGATGATCTTTGCCGCGTCTTCTTTCGTCAGACCGAAGCTGCCGTAGAACACCATGGCCGCTTTCAGGTCGGGCCGGGTGGTGGCGAAACGGAACGATTGGCCTCCTCCCCAGCAGAATCCGGCCGAGGTCAGTTTGCCGTTGCAGGCCGGGATCTTCAGAACATGGTCGGCCACGGACTTGAGGTCAGCCATCACTTGTTCCGGTTTAAGTTTGTAGATCGCTTCGGTGGCCGCACTCTGGTCTGGAAAATCTTTGGTGCGGCCGCCGCCAGGGGCCATGCCGGAGAGCAGGTCGGGTGCGATCGCCAGATAGCCCGCTTCGGCCACTTGGTCGGCCACCAGGCGTACCCAGTCGGTCAGACCCTTGTTCTCATGGATCACAAGCACTGCTGTCGTGGCACCCTTCGCCTCGGGGAAGGCAACAAAGCAATGCACCTTGCGGTCGCCGTTTTGGACTTCCACCCATTCGTGATGGCGGGGCGATTTGTCTAGGGCGGATTTCACATGCTCCTGGCCAAACGCGGCCAGTGGCCCCCCCAATAGCAGCAGACAGGCAAGTGCGATCTTCATGGAGATTGCTCCTGAGAAAAGGGGATGGTTTCGCGGGATAAACAGGGTTTATTGCGGCCCCGAAGGGGCTTCTGCGGGGTTAAGATGGGTACGTGGCGGTGCGCGCTGATTATAGGTGCGGCGCGGCAGGGAAAACAGGATAGAGGCGAGCGGGGGGCGTAAGCCCCCTGGTGGTTGGGGAAGATAATGAATGCACGCGGCGGAGGC
Organism: Planctomycetota bacterium; assembly: GCA_021413705.1. Taxonomy (GTDB): domain Bacteria; phylum Planctomycetota; class Planctomycetia; order Pirellulales; family UBA7805; genus JAIOPX01. Next base: position 23,399 of record JAIOPX010000179.1, read on the forward strand.
GCGGTGGATTGGGGAAGAACAGGGGGCTTACGCTCGCCAAAGAACAAAGAACAGGGGGCTTACGCCCCCCGCTCGCCAAAGAAGATAAGTCACGTTTTTCCGGTTATTACAGGTAAGTTACCCAGGAGCGTTGGATGGTCGAGGTCAAGCCGGACTCGGAGGAGACGGGGCGTCTACTTCAGCGAGTCGAGGAAGGAGATCGGGAGGCCTTTGAAGGTCTGCTGTCGCGACATCGAGACTGGCTGCGAAGGCTGGTCGAGATGCGGCGCGACAACCGGATGCAGGGCCGGGTTGACCCGTCCGACGTGGTCCAGGAAACGCAATTGGAGGCGTATCGGCGGATAGGCGGATATCTGGAGCGGCGGCCGATGCCGTTTCGACTTTGGCTTCGCAAGACGTTGCAGCAGCGGCTGCGGATGATCGAGCGGAGGCATGTCGAGGCTACGCGAAGGTCGGTCATGCGGGAGGTTCGCCAACCCGATTCGACTTCGGTCTCCAACCTGTTTGGTCTGGCCGGAGTGGATCCGACTCCGAGCCAGCAGTTCGCCAAGGATGAAAGAGCGGTTCGAGTTCGTGAGGCTTTGGGAAAACTGGAAGAGACCGATCGTGAAATCCTGCTGATGCGGACCTTTGAATCACTCTCGTACGGTGAGATCAGTTACGTTTTGGAAATCGAAGAAGCCGCGGCCCGCAAACGGCACGGCCGGGCATTGATACGACTGCATAAGTTGTTGGCGGAGGCGGGGTTGACGGAATCGCAGATATAGGGAAGAGGGGTCAGGGGTCGGGGGTCAGGGGTCAGAAACGTAGATATGAACCAGCCGCATTCCATTCCTGAAGACAACGCCGCAGCCAACGCTGCCGATGAAGTCATCGAGTCGCTGGTGGCTGACGCGACCGACGACTACATGGATCGGGCGCTGAAGGGTGAAGAGCCAAGTATCGAAGAGTATGCGCGGCGCTATCCGCAGATCAGCGGCATCCTCCGCGAGTTGCTGCCGGCCGTTCGACTGATGCAGCAGACCGAAGCGGCCCCAGGCGATCCGCTGGGCTGTCTGGGTGATTTTCGATTGGTGCGGCAAATTGGCCGGGGCGGCATGGGTGTGGTCTACGAGGCTGAGCAGATTTCGCTGCGTCGCCGCGTGGCCCTGAAGGTGCTGCCGTTGGCGGCGGCCCTCGACCCGCGGCAGCTCGAGCGGTTCCGACTGGAAGCGCAGGCGGCGGCGCACTTACATCATACGAACATCGTGCCAATTTACAGCGTCGGCTGCGAGCGCGGTGTTTATTACTATGCGATGCAATATATCGAGGGGCGAAGTCTGGCCGACGTGATTGCTCAAATGGCGCCGGCGTTTGCCAAGGTGGATCAAAGCGGAGAGACCACTCCACCGGCGGCTAGCGCCGTTCCGCTCACCTTCGATAGTATCCATCACGCTCCGCGTGATGATTCGCCTCACGCGGAGCGTGAGGGGTACTTTCCGGGACTTCGCCGCACCAGAGGCTCGGCTCCAGTCCCGGCCACCCCATCCATGCCGGATCATGGCGTCGCAGGGCAGGGGGTTGTGGCCTGCCGGGCGCCAGCGATAGGCGATCCCGCTGCGGGTGCAGCAGCGGGACTGCCGTCGCCTTCCGCGGCCATCGGCAGCGATACGGTCAGCGATCTTCGCGCTGGTCAGCAAACGCTCTGGTCCGCGGGTAGCGAAAATCACTTCCAGCGCGTGGCTGCCCTGGGGGCTCAAGCTGCAGAAGCGCTGGAACATGCCCATTCGATGGGTGTGATTCACCGCGATATCAAGCCGGCCAACCTGCTATTGGATATGCGGGGCACGCTCTATGTGGCCGACTTTGGCTTGGCTCGGCTGCAAGGGGCATCGGGACTGACGCAGACCGGCGGCATGGCCGGCACGCTTCGGTATATGAGCCCGGAACAAGTTATGGGGCAGCGCGGACAGGTGGACCACCGAACCGACATCTATTCACTGGGCATAACGCTCTATGAACTGCTGGCGCTGGCCCCGGCGTTTGAGGCCAGCGAGCGGCCGGCGCTGTTGCAGCAGATTGTGCAGGACGAGCCGGTGTCCTTGCGGCAGCGGAATAAGGCCATCCCGGTCGATCTGGAAACGATCGTACTCAAGGCGATGGCCAAAGACCCGGTCTCGCGCTATGCCAACGCCCAGCAGATGGCGGATGACCTGCGGCGCTACCTCGAACATCGTCCGATCTTGGCGCGGCGGCCGACACTGTGGGAGACGGCCGCCAAGTGGACGCGCCGGCATCGTGGCGTGGCCGCGGCGGCGCTGGTTGTCATTACCCTGGCGGCCATTGGCTTTGCCGTCAGCACGGCGCTGGTGGTTCGCGAACAGTGGCGCACGCAAGCGGCCTACGAGAGTCTCGCTCGCGAACAGGCCAAGACACAGGCCGCATACGAGGCCGAAGCACAGCAGCGCACCCGGGCTGAGGAGAATGCACGGCAGGCCCGCGAAGTGGTCGATTTCATCACGGAAGTGAGCGAAGAGGAACTGGCCGACAAGCCCGAGTTGTGGGGCGTGCGGCGGATGTTGCTGGCCGCGGCGCTGGACTACTACCGCGAGTTCATCGATCACAGCCAGTCGGATCCATCGCTGACGGCGCAGTTGGTGGCCAGCCATGTGCGCGTGGCCGCGATCCTCGACGAAATCGGCTCGAAGGCCGACGCCTTGGCGGCCCTGCAACGCGCTCGCGACTTGCAAGAAAAGCAACTCCGCAAAGATCCCATGATGCCGGAGTTGCAGCGCGGATTCTTCTCGATCTACAGCCGGCTGGACCTGCTGCGCGGCGGGCGTGATTTGAACCTGTTGCAGCAACGGGCCGTCCAGGAGGATCTCAAGCTCTCCAAGGAACAGATGGAGCAGATTGAAGCGATCTCCGAGACCCGTCGGGCGAACCTGGCCGATCCTCGTCGGCTGACGGCCGAAGAATGGCGCGGGCGGTTCGAGCAGCTCGACCAGCAGCAGCGCGATGTGAACGAAGTCTTGCTGCCGCACCAGACTTCGCGGCTGGCACAGATCGCTCTGCAACAGCGCGGGACGGAAGCGTTTACTGATTCTGAAGTGGCCAAGAGCTTGGGATTGAATCCCAAGCAGCTTCAAGAGATCCGCCTGCTGCGCGAGGAGGCTCGCAAGAGTTTGTGGGCCGCCGGACGGCCGGGCGAGATGCGGGCGGATCAATGGAAAAAGGCTCGGGATCTGTCGCGCAAGACCAATGACCAAGTGCTGGCGGCACTGACACCCGAGCAGCAAACGCAATGGCAGAAGATGATCGGCGAGCCGTTTCGTGGTAAGCTGACACCCCATCGGGGCGGTGGTCGGCCCTGGCCAGGACGCGAAAGAATGCCCCCCGACCACGCCCTGCCGGACCATGCCCCGCCGCCGCCGATTCCCGCTGATGAGACTGTGATTGACCCACCTGGGCCGACGGGCGAGGCTGCCCCGAAGCCCGACAAATCCAAATGATATCCAACCGCGATCCGTCCCGCCGCCGGCGGGAGCCCATTGCGGTAACCGTGTGGTTGTTTTTTAGAGGAACCCCAGAGATGAAGCGAGTAGCGTTAGGAAGTTTGACGTTGGTGTTGATGGCGACCGTCGGTTCGCTGGCCCAGGCTCAGCCGCCGCGCGGCGCGAACATGGGGCGGGGCGGAATGACGTTGACCGGGCTTTTGGCCCAAGAGTCGGTGCAGAAGGAACTGAAGCTCACCGAGGAACAGATCAAGACCGCCAAGGAGCTGGGCGTGAAACAGCGCGAGAGCTTTGGCGGTTTGCGAGACTTGCCCGCCGAAGAGCGGATGACCAAGATCCAGGAGCGGATCAAGGAGAATGAGAAGGCCCTGGCGGGTGTGATCGGCGGCGAGCAGATGACTCGGCTGAAGCAGATCTCCCTGCAAACGCGCGGCGTGATCGCCTTCAGCGATCCGACCGTGGTGACGGCCCTGACGCTAACCGACGAGCAGAAGGATAAGATCAAGGCCATTCAGGAAGAAGCGCGGACCGCTCGCGGCGAGTTCAATCGCGAGAAGCCGGAAGAATCGCGGGCCAAGATCGAAGCGGCCCGCAAAGCTGCCGCGGAAAAGGTTCAAGCCGTATTGACCACGGAGCAAGCGACCAAGTGGAAGGAATTGATCGGCGCGCCGTTTACCGGTGAGATCAAGCGTCCTGATTTTGAGCGAGGTGGTGGAGGCCGTCGCCGCGGCGGCGATCGTCCCCGAGGGAACACCCCGCCGGCCGACCAAGCCTAACGAAAAGATTTTCACCACAGATTCACCAAGGTCACTGAGAAAGCAGTTTTTTGTTTATCCGCATCGGCGGAGGAAAAGGAGGAATCGGATGGATACGAGAGGTTTGTTCTTAGGATTCGGAGCGGTGCTGCTGTTGGCAGCTTCCGCGCCAGCGGCGGACCCCGCCACGGGTAATGCCGACAGCGTGGCCCAGGCAGGCCGCCCACGCTTCCGCACGTTCGAAGGTCGCTTTGGCGACTCCGATCGTCCCCGGGCGCGTCCGGGAGATGCGGATAACAAGGGCGCAGGGCAGAAGAAGCCCGAGATGCGCCATCGCGATGGCCAGCATCGTTCGGCCAAACCGGGCGAGCAGGCTTCCAAGAAGGCTGAGCCGGCCGCAAAGAAGCAGGACGGCCCGCAGCATCGCAAGCCTGAGTTAGCGCGCGATGGCCGTCCCGATTGGAAAGCCCGTTGGAAGCCCAGCGCGGCCAGCTTCCATGGCCGTAAATCCGGCCCTGGAGCGCCTGGCCAATTCGCCGGTCGCCATGGCGGGAGCAAGTTTGGCAACAAGTATGCCGCCGCCAGTTGGGGTGGGTATCATCGCCACAAAGGTCACGGACATGCTGGCGGTCACCATGGCAAGTCGGGTCGCTATGCATTCGCCTCCAAGCATGGCGGCAAGCACAAGCACAGCGGTATGAACCGTTATGCTCACGGCCGGCATCGTGGTCACGGACAGCGTGGTCAAGGCTATGCGGGACAGCATCGCGGTCAATTCGGCCGCTATGCGAGCAATGGACGGCACGGTTTCCAGGGTCGCAATGTGGCCTGGGGACGTGCAGGATCTCGGGGCCACCAAGGGCATTTTGCCTGTCGTGGTCATCGCGGCTTCCAGCACGGCGCCTTTGCGGCTCGTGGTGGACGCGGCTCGTGGGGACACAACGCGGCGGTGGGCCGGATGGCCGCCGTGCGTTGGCACCATCGCGGTTTTGGTCCCGGCCAGTTTGGCCGTCAGGGACAGGGAGCTCAGGGACGGGGAGCTCAGGGATTTGCAGCCCGAGGCTTCGGTATGAACCCGTGGTTGGTGCGGTCGAAGTGGCAGGGATTTGGTCCTGGCCAGATGGCTCGCGGTCCGCAGGCAGGACAACGCCCGCAGGCAGGGCCAGGTCCGCAGCATTTCCATCGTCCGTGGGAAGCTCAAGTGCGTCCGGCCGGATTCCCCGGTCGGGGGCCACAAGCCCGCGGTGGAGGCCAGGGAGATTCCAAGATTTCGGAACTCTCGGCCCGCGTCGAACGGCTCCAGCGTGAGTTGGAACGGTTGCGTCGCGAAGTTCGCTAAACGAAGATGAGTATATTGGACGTGCCCGGCCGCTGTGACCGTCACTCGGCCGGGCACGTTCGTGTTTGGATATCGCAGTTTCACCATGAAAGTTGTTTGCCGTTATGTTGACGAAAGAATTTACCACGGAGGCACGGAAGCACGGAGAAGGAAGAAACTCCATGTGTCGAAGCACGAATGACGGAAGAATGTCGAAGCATGACACGCGAAAGATTGCCGGCATTCTCCTCCCATGGTCCCCTCCGGGCCTCCGGGCCTCCGTGGTCGGTTTGCTACTTTGTGTCGTGTGCCTCACCTGGGCGACCACCGCGGTCCTGGCGGCCGACGATGCCGGCGCAGGCAAAACGGTTGAGGCTCTGATATCTGCCTTGAAGGATAGCGATGACCAGGTTCGCAAGACGGCTATCGTTTCGCTTGGCAAAGCCGGGGATCAGGCCAAGCCGGCCGTGGGTGCGTTGGTGACGACGCTCAATGACGAGGATGCGGATATCCGCGGGGCGACGGCCTTGGCGCTAGCACGCATTGGCGACACTTCGGAGCCAGTCGTCTCGGGTTTGATCGCGCGACTTAAAGACAGCGACCGCGATGTGCGTTCTGCGGCGGCATTGTCACTATCGCGATTAGGGCCAGGGGCCAAGGCGGCCGTTCGACCGTTGGCCGAGCTGGCGGATGAAAACGACAAACATTTGCAAATTTACGCCCAGTGTGCCTTGGCTGTATTGAACGACGATCCCCAGCCGCATATTGGCGCGGTGGCGCAATGCCTTTCCGATCCGAAGGTCGAGGTGCGCGGCGATGCGGCCTTCGCGCTGGGAGAGCTGGGATCGCGAGCCAAGAGTGCCGTCCCCTTGTTGACGCGCGCTTTGAAAGATGAGTTAGCGGACTGAGCGGAGCATTGGCCGATTCCGACGCCGGCGTGCGGGCGACCTCGGCCATGGCGCTGGCCGAAATTGGCGGCGAAGCGCGCGAAGCGGTACCCGCCTTGGCAACCGCCTGCAAAGACAAGGATGTCGATGTCCGAGGCGCAGCGGTTTTCGCCCTGGGGGAGATTGGCGAACCAAGTGAAGCGGCCGTGTCGGCATTGACCGGCGCGATCAAGGACGAGAATGCCGATGTCCGCGCGGCTGCCGCCGTTGCCTTGGGACGCCTGCAAGACGCAGAGCAGTAGG
>JAIOPX010000187.1 GCA_021413705.1 Planctomycetota bacterium
CAGCGGCTGTCTGCCGGGTGTTACGAGGGCCGCCATCCTGGAATTGGCCGCGGAAATCGGCCTGAAGTGCATCGAAACCACGCTTCGTCCGGCCGATCTGGCGGCTGCGGACGAGATGTTTTTCTGCAATACGTTGATGGAATGCCTGCCGGTGGCGGAGTTGGATGGCCGGCGGTATGCCGGGGCTCCAGGAGAAGTGACGCGGCGGGTTGAGAAAGAATTAAGGGAGTTGGTGGAGCGGGAAGTTGGATCAAGACCAACAGGGGGCTTACGCCCCCCGCTCGCCAGGAAAGACGAGCTCGCCTTTCAAGATAGCGACAGGAGGATCGCATGAGTGACATCCGCAACCAGTGGCGCGACTTGGTTCGCCGCCATGCCTTGAACTTCGACCAGCCAGGGAACGATCGGTTCTGGTCCCCCGAACTGGAGACCGCCTCCCGCGAACGGCTTCGCGAGATCCAGGGTGAGAAGCTGGCCCTGGCCTATCGCTATTTGTGGGAGTGCAGCACGTTTTATCGGGGCAAGTTCGAGCAAGCCGGCCTCGGTCCCGACAGCATCCGTGGTATCGACGATCTCACTCGCATTCCCGTGACGCATCGCGAGCAATGGCTCGTCGATCAGGAAGAGCATCCCCCTTGGGGCACTTTCTCGCCGCTCCGGCAAGAAGACTGGACCGAGCGCGGTTGGATGCTCTTTACCACTTCCGGCACAACGGCCGCCCAGCCGCGCGTGTTTCGCCACACCACGTTCGACCGCGATCTGTGGACGTGGCTCGGCGCTCGCGCTCTTTACGCCATGGGTGTGCGGCGTGGCGACGTGGCCATCAACTGTTTCGGCTACGGCACGTCGGTCGCTTTCTGGGGTCTGCATTATGCTCTGAATCTGATGGGAGTCCCTGTCATACCCGGCGGGGGCTCGAACACAGAACGACGGATCCTGTTTATCAATACCTATAAGCCGACCGTGCTGACTTGCACGCCCTCGTACGCCCTCTACCTGGGTCGGGCGATGGAAGACGCAGGGCTCTCGCCGCAGGAGAGTTCGATCCGCCTGCTGGTCTGTGCCGGCGAGCCGGGCGCCTGTGTTCCGGCTACCAAAAAGCGTGTCGAAAACCTGTGGCACGCCAAGATGCACGATGACTTTGGCTGCACCGAGGTGGCGATGGCTCCTCTGGGCTACACATGTTCGGAGCAAGTGCGCAAGACAGATACGCCGGTCGATACGCACCTGATGGAAGACGCCGCCATACCCGAGGTGCTCCACCCTGACACGATGGAGCCCGTGGCCGAGGGACAGGCGGGCATCCTGGTGGTCAGCAATCTCTACAGCGAGGCGCAGCCCATTCTGCGCTACGTGATGGGAGACTGGATCACCGTGGACAGCACTCCCTGTGCCTGCGGCCGGACGCACGCCAGGGCGGTCGGCGGCCTCCAGGGGCGTAACGACAACTTGCTGAAGATTCGTGGCTTGATGTTCTTCCCGGCCGTGATCGAGGACAGCATTCGGAGGCTGGTCGATGTCGGCGATGAGTTCAAGGTGGAAATCACTCATCGCGACAGCATGGACCACATCAAGGTGACGATCGAGCCGGCCTCCCAGATTCCCAAAAGCAGCTACGATCCGCCGCGCGAGCGGGTAGCCAGGGCACTGAAAGGTTCGCTGGGCATCAACGTGGAAGTGGAAGTCGTCCCCTACGGCACGCTGCCGCGCACGCAGTTCAAAGCGCAGCGGCTGTTCGACATGCGGGAAAAGATAGGGAAACACTGATGCGCAAGTTGTCCAAGGAATCCGATCATCTTGCTGTCCCTTCGCAGGAGGCTGGCGTCTGTTGGCACCTGCTCGAAGAGTTGACGCTTGCGCTCCCCTTCTGGCGGTATCATAGTCTCTATGAGATGTCGGAGTATTCGTTCCTGCTGGACAGCGCGAAGGATCCCGAAAAGCTGGGTAGGTTCTCGTTCCTCGGCGGCGATCCGTATTTGATCTATAAGGCTAAGAGGCAGGCCATAGTACCCTTCACGCTCCGCGTGAAGGAAGACATCACGCGGAGCGTGATGGATACTATGGACCGAGCCTCCGGCGAGGCGAAGCCGCGGAGCGCCGAGATCGAATCCATCCGCCTCTGCGATCCCGACGGCCGGCGTCTCTCACAGCCGATCGTCGAGCGCCGCGTCGCCGATCCGTTCGACGACCTCAAAGCCGTCATGGCCCGGGAGTCGGTCGATTACGCCAGCTACGCCGATCATCCTCTGCCGCTACTATCCGGGGCCGTGGGCTACTTTGGCTACGAAGCCGGCTACTTCTGCGAAGCGCTGCCGGACATAGGGGCCGACGACTTAGCGCTGCCTGACATTTATTTCATGTTCTTCGACACGTTGCTGGGCCACAACCATCAGACCGGCAAGTCGTATTTGTCCATTCTCGGCCGCGGCGAGACAGAAACGGCCGCACGGCAGCGGGCGGAGGAGATCCGCGACCAAATGGTGGCACGGCTGACGGCCTTTGAGCAGGATCCGCCGCCGGAGTGGCGCGGACCTTCGCCCGAAACGGCCGCCGGTGTTGAAATCGAAGTGAACACATTTTTCGATCAGGAAGCCTATGCCGCTGCCGTCGGACAGATGAAAGAACACATCTTCGCTGGCGATATTTTTGAAGCTTGCATGACGCATCGCTTCGATTCGCCGCTGGAAGGGGGCGACGCCTGGGCACTTTACCAGGAACTGCGGCGAGTCAATCCGGCGCCGTTTGCGAGCTATCTCAACTTCCCGGAAGCCCAGGTCGTCTCATCGTCGCCGGAGCGTTATGTCTCCATCAGCCCGCAGCGCATCGCCGAGAGCCGGCCGATTAAAGGAACCCGTCCCCGTGGGGCCACGCCCGAGGAAGACGCGGCACTGAAACAAGATTTGTTCAGCGCCACGAAGGACCGGGCGGAGAACGTGATGATCGTCGATCTGGTGCGGAACGATTTTGGTCGAGTGTGCAAATTCCACTCGGTCCATGTGCCGGAACTAATGATTATCGAAGAATACGCCACCGTGTTTCAGATGGTTTCGACGATTCGCGGCGAGCTGGAAGACGGGGTCGATGCGTTAGACCTCGTGAAAGCCACATTCCCCGGCGGCTCGATGACTGGCGCTCCTAAGATCGAAGCCATGAAGATCATCGACAAGCTGGAGCCCGTGAAGCGCGGCATCTACTCCGGCTCGATCGGCTATCTCGACTTCGCGGGGCATTTGGACTTGAACATCGTGATCCGCACGTTCGTCGTCAAAGACGGCCGCTGCTATTACAACGTCGGTGGGGCTGTGGTCGCCGATTCCGACCCAGTCGGCGAGCATCAGGAAACGATCGACAAGGCTAAGGCACTGAAGACGGCATTAAGAAACCTGAAAGCGATGGGGCGCTAACACTATGAAAACCGTCATCCTCGACAACTACGATTCGTTCACGTTCAATCTTTACCAATATGTGGGTGAGATCGACGAGCGGCCGTTGGTCTATCGAAACGACAAGATCACGATCGACGAACTGCGGCGGCTCAAGCCCGATCGGATCATCGTCTCGCCCGGCCCCGGCAGCCCGGAGGATCCAGAGTATTTTGGCGTCTGCCGACAGGCCATTCTAGAACTTGGCCCCACGATCCCGGTGCTGGGCGTCTGCCTGGGGCACCAGGGCATTGTGCATTGCTTCGGCGGCCGAGTGGTGCGTGCCCGGGAGGTAATGCACGGCAAGACCAGCTACATCTTCCACAACGAGCACGGCGTGTTTGCCGGTTTGCCGCGAGCGTTTGAAGTGATGCGCTACCACAGCCTGGTCGGTGAGCCGTCATCGCTCCCCGACTGCCTGGAAGTCACCGCCAAGACCTGGGACGACGTGATCATGGGTGTGCAGCACAAGCGGTATCCGATACACGGCGTGCAGTTCCATCCTGAGTCGATCGGCACCACCGTCGGCAAGCAACTGCTGGAAAACTTCATCCGCCACGGCCACCGAACTTTAAGTGAAACCGCCGCCTGAGCGCAAACTACAAATATTTCTACCACAGAGGCACAGAGATCACAGAGAAGAGAAGAGCAATGGGAACGCTCATAACCACTAATCTGATTTGCGGAGATTAGCGATTATTAGTGTTCCCCAATTTCTTCTTCCTTTTCCTCTGTGCCCTCTGTGTCTCTGTGGTTCAAGAAAAGTCCATCCGAGCCATGGTCGAAATACGAACCTTTGAAGGCGATGCGGCCGAGATGGCCTCCTTTACGACTGCTATGTGGCGCAAGTCGTACGGCGGCAAGATGCCGATGCCCCTCTGGACGCCCGAGTTCCTCCAGTGGGAACTCATGGCCGGTGGCGAACATGCCCGGGACTATCTCGTGGCCGCTTACGACGGCGCTAAACTCATCGGCTTTCTCCCTGCTAAACCCCAAGCCTACCGCGTCGCCGGCCGCGATGTCTCCGGCACCATGGGCTCGTACCTGAGCGTCGATCCCGAATATCGCCGCCAAGGCATCGCGCTTCAGATGCATCAGGAGCAACAGCGCCGACACCGCGAACGCGGCGCGACGATCAACATGGGTTATGTCTACCTGGGCGCCGCCGTGGCTCAGGGAAAAAAGTTCTGGCTTAAACAGCCCGAAGGGGCCACGATCGTCGCCAAGATCGGACTCTGGACGCGGCTGTTGGACCACAAGGCGGTGGCTCGTTTTGAAATATCGCGCGTCGGGGATGTCTGCTCACGAATCCTGGGTTCGTGGCAGCCCAATCCCAGTCCGAGCGGCAACACCACAGGGATCCGCCCGTATCAAGCGAGCGATCTGGCCGATTGCCTGCGGCTGGTTAAGCCCCTGAGCGAGGAGAACGATTTTGCGTACCAGTGGAATGAGACCAATCTCGCTCGGCAGCTTCAGCACAATAATGTGCCCAAGACGCTCGTGCTTGAGCAGAACGGTCGCGTTGAGGGAGTGATCAGCTACTGCCATTTGGAAATGATCGGCCGCCAACCGTTGCAAGTCGCCACGATCGATCTCATGGCTTTCGGCGAGCTTTCCTGGCGCCGCCAGCGCGACTTGGTGCGGGCGGCTTTGCGACAGATGATGGCCGATGGAATCCAGCTTGCAGTCATGCTGCGGATTGCCAGTTCACCATCGAGCGTTCTCTTCTCCTCTGGCTTCGTACCTATGCCTGCCGACTACTACTACATCGGCCTGGTCATGGAACCTGGCTTCCCGCTAACACGAGCTAAGCGGCTGCATGTGCATTGGCGGTAGCGGTATGATTCGACTGCCCAGATTGCGGTGCGAGATATCAGATGAATTCTACGTGCTGCTTCATCTCATCCGCCTGGAAGCATCCGCAGAGCAATAAGACTGCATCGATAATTTCGCTTATCGAGCGGGCTTGGGAGTGACAGTAGCAGATTCCTGAATGTTCCGCACCTGCGGTATGATGTCTCAAGAAATCGGCATCGTGAGTAATGAGAACGCGACCTTCGCGTTGGACAAAGGCAAGGTGCTCTTCATCGGGTGCATTCAAAAGCCCCGCCTCATGTGTCGTGGTAACATCGATTCCGCGATTGCGAAGAGCGCGGGCAATGGCCGGATCGACGTGCTCATCAAGATGAAAGCGCAGTTCCATCCGTGGGCATACCTGACAGCTTTAGGACCAGCTTAGATGGAGTCTGCGATTTGAGTTGATCCGCAAATTCCTGATCTTCGCGGATGGCAATGCGGATCTGCTGGGCGTGTTCGTAGTAGTAAGAAAGCGCGCCGTGAACTTCGGCCAACGTGAGTTGGGGATGGCGGGCCACAATTTCGTCGGCCGTGAGACCCTGATATTCATGCCAGACTGCAATGTCTTGCACTCGAATACGATGCCCCTTGATGCGCGGCTTCCCCCCGCACACATCGGAAGTTGTCTCCACATAGGCATTGTCATTCGATTGGCTCATATACCTATTCTAAGGCCCGAGTTCTCTTAAAAGCAAGTGTTTGTTGAAAACAAGAGCCGGCACGCTCTAGCGTCCGGTTCTGTGCGAGATTCCGACGCTAAACCGGGGCTAGCGCCCGGCGGCTGATCGAAATCGCCGTTTTCCGACAAAGCCAAAAACCAGAGTTCTTACAGCCAAGGCGTTACATTTGCCGCCAGACTGCCAATTAAATAAGGGGACGTTGAAATATCCAGCGCGCCAGAGAGATTTTGTTTCCATGAGCCGACCTAATATCACCACGATGACGATCCCGCAGGCAGTCGAGTTGCTTCGCGATACGTCCCCGCAGAATGCGACTGCCGAGCAGATTGGTGGGCTGCGCGACCTCGTCGCCCGCACGCCAACCTGCCTGCCACTGCTGGGGGGCCGCGAAAAGGTGGAACGGTTTTTGGAGGAGGCGGCGGCGCGGAATCATCTGCAGCGGGAGGGGAAAGCGCTGCTTAAGGACGAATTCGCCGCGGGCGATCCGCTTGCTTCCGCGGGGCAGGAACTGGCGACTCCACGGCGGCAGCAGCCGCTGTTGGAACTGGGGCTGCTGCTGGGAGGGCTGACGGTGGTGGTCGGCGGGATGTGCTCGCTGCTGTTTGGAACCGACACGATCCGCGCGTGGTTCGCGCCTGGCGCCGCGACGCCGGTGGTTTCGGCACCTGGGGAAACGTCGGCGGCGGACGCGGTTCGGCAGAAAACGCAGGCCAGACCGGCTGTCAGTGCGAAGAAACCGGTTCCGCGCAAGAGCAGCGCGCCGGCCGAGGGAGACGAGGAACAAGTGTGGAACGACTGGCGGGTGAAAGGCTCGCCAGGTGCTCTCACGCTTCGCAAGACGATTTGGAAAACCGACGCACCGATCAATTCGGAATCGGACGCGGTCGTCGCGATGGTATTAGGATCGAAGCCCGCGAGCTTATGGTCCGAGCGAAAGATAGACGCGGAACATCGCTGGTTGCGGATTGAGCTGATCTCGGATTACCGGGCGCCGACGGGAGTGATCGAGGTGGCGGCCGACGGGCGGGTGCTCAATCGGGTGAAGCTGGAGGCGGCGCACATCGGCACTCCGCTGCTAGCATCGCTCGATACTTGCCTGGGGCGAACCGTGAAATTAGAGTTGCGCTATCTGCCCGAAAGCCCGCAATCGGAGATCGCGGTGCGCTCGCTGACGTTGGCTGGCCAGGCCACGCGGGCGGCGTGGACGTCGCTAACGCCGACTCTCGCGGCGTCGCAATCGAGCGCCGCGCTGAGCGTCCAGCCGGACGACTCCGTGCTGGCCGGCGGAGAGAATGCGCCTGTCGAATCCTATAGCGTCACTGTCGCGATGCCGGCCGCGGGCGCGACGGCGGTGCGGCTCGATGCGCTGCCGGACCATTCGCTCCCGGCGAAGGGGCCGGGACGCGCTGCAGATGGGGGGTTCCTGATGACGCGGTTCTCGGCCGTGCGGACTGCGTCTGTGCGAAAGCTCGATCGACTGCCGGCACGCTATGTTCGCATCGAACTCTATGGCCCGCCACGCGCGCTCACTCTGGCGGAAGTCGAGGTATTCTCGGGCGGCGAAAATGTTGCCCGCAAGAAGAAGGCCACGCAGTCGTCCACAGTTTATGGGGCCGTCGCCGCGCGGGCGAACGACGGCCTGACGCGGAATGGATTCAAGCAGGGGAGCGTCACGCATACCAACAACGAGCCCAACGCTTGGTGGGCCGTAGACCTGGGGCGGGACTATCCCGTGGACAAAATTGTGGTCTACGGCCGCGGCGGTTATGCGCAGGAGCAGGCCAATCATCGCGTGGTGGTGATCGACGACAAGAACGAGAAGCAGTGGCAGTTTGAAAATCCCTTGCCGCCCGATCCAAGTTTCACCTACGGCCCGTTCATACTGGAATCGGAGCGCGTGGAGTTCTCGGAGGCCGCCGCGGAGAAGGGGCTCAACCCGTCGATGGCGGATCCCGATCCCGTGGGGACGATTCGCGATGGGCTCGCGCGGCCGTCGGGTTGGATCGGGCTGGGCGCGGGCACCGTGTCCTCGGTCGTCTACACGCTGGCCCCGCAGCCGCCCCTGGGAGGCCAGCAGGTGACGTTCCATCTGACGCACAGTTCCACAAAGCCGGGGCACAATCTCGGCCGCTTCCGCCTCTGGTCCACCACGTCGCCGCCGCCGCACCAAGCCGAAACGGCGGTGATTGTTCTCCCCAGCGCGTCGCCAGCCGGCGCACACTAGGCTCTGTCGAACAGAGCGGCGAGTTCGATCAGCCGCAGGGCGCTAGCCCCCGGTCTTTTGCCGGGTTATCGCACAGGACCGGACGCTAGCGCGTGGCGGCTGATCGGTACGGATCACCCAGATCAGCCGCAGGGCGCTAGCCCCCGGTCTTTTGCCGGGTTATCGCACAGGACCGGACGCTAGCGCGTGGCGGCTGATCTTTTCAGACCGAGACTAGTGTTTTTAACCACGACAATAGACAATAATCTTGCAACGCGAAACTCTCTTTCAACCATCACCCTTTTGAGAATTCCACGAACATGCCCAAGTACATCATCGAACGCGAACTGTCCGGCGCAGGCAATCTGAGCGGGGAACAACTCCACGGCATCTCGCAAAAGTCATGCGGAGTTCTGAAAGAACTCGGCCCGCAAATCCAATGGCTGGAAAGCTATGTGACGCCGGACAAGATTTATTGCGTCTACATCGCGCCCAGTGAAGACTTGATCCGCCGCCACGCGACTGCTGGTGGATTCCCGGCCAATCGAATCTCCGAAGTGAAATCGATCATCGATCCAACTACAGGGGATGCGTAATTGCTGCCGACGCACTCGAAATCAAGACACGCCGTCTTCGCCCCCGGGCCAGGCAGCGCCACGGTATTTCTGTCGCCGGGAATTGGCTTGAATTGATGAAGCAATTCCAAGGCCGCAGCTAACCGGGACTTCGCCTCGCCAGAGGCTCGGCTCCAGTCCCGGCCACCCAAAACATCAAAGCCTCAAAGGAAGTGCCACCCATGACCGACTCTTCTATTCCACCGCCAAAGACCACCCCGGCCCATGGCTGCTCAGCCGGTTCGGATCACGACCGTGAAGTGCCTGAGATCGATCTCCTCAGCCCGCTGACGATCCGAAGCCTTACGCTTCGCAATCGGATCGTGATGTCTCCCATGTGCCAATACATTGCCAAGGAGGGACTCGCGGACGACTGGCATCTGGTACACTTGGGCAGCCGCGCGTCTGGAGGAGCGGCGTTGATATTCGTCGAGGCCACGGCTGTTACCCGGGACGGACGGATCACGCCTGGCGATCTTGGCATCTGGAGTGATGAGCATGTCGCGCCGCTGGCGCGGATCGCGAAGTTCGTCAAGTCGCAGGGGGCGGCGGCCGGAATCCAACTTGCCCATGCCGGACGAAAGGCGAGTTGCGACCTCCCGTGGCAGGGTGGCGCCGGCCTGACATCGCCCGAAACGGGTGGCTGGCAAGTAGTCGGCCCCAGCGATCTCCCCTTTGATGAGAGCTATCCTCTGCCGCAAACTCTCGACGAGGCCGGCATCAATGGACTGGTCTCCGACTTCGAAGCGGCCACGCGGCGGGCGCTGACGGCTGGATTTCAAGTCATCGAGGTCCATGCGGCCCACGGCTACTTGCTGCACGAGTTCCTTTCGCCGCTGAGCAACCGGCGGACGGATAGTTATGGCGGGAGCCTGGAGAATCGGATGCGGCTGACGCTTCGCGTGGCCGATGCCGTCCGTAAGCTGGTTCCGGCCGACCTGCCGGTATTCGTCCGCATCTCGGCCACCGACTGGGCCGACGGCGGCTGGGACGCCGATCAATCGGTCATGCTCGCGGGTCGGCTGAAGGAGTTGGGAATCGACCTGATCGACGTATCCTCCGGCGGGCTGGTTCCCAAGGCCCGCATACCCGTGGGCAAGGGCTATCAAGTTCCGCTGGCCCGCAAGATCCGGGACGAAGCGGGGGTGATGACCGGCGCAGTCGGGCTGATCACTGAGGTGCAACACGCCAACGAGATTGTGACCGGCGGCGATGCCGACCTGGTATTTCTCGCGAGGGAACTGCTGCGTGAGCCCTATTGGGCGCTCAAGGCCCAGCAGGAACTCGGCGCGGAGCCGACGTGGCCGATCTCGTATGGGTATGCAGTAAAACGGCGGGCGAAGTAGGGAGAGAAACCCATGACCACCAGCCCCGACGATCGTGAAAAATATCAACATGCCGATCCGCGTCCGGCCGACGCGGTCGCGCCGGGCATCGTCATCAGTCCCGACACGCACCGCTCCAATCGCATCCCCCCTGGGCAGACTCGAACGCGAAAATGGCCGGTGCTGCACTACGGCCGGGTGCCAATCGTGCCGCTCGATCGGTGGCGATTGGAAGTGACGGGGCTCGTCGAGCGCCCCCTTAAGTACACCTGGGATGAGTTTCGCTCCCTGCCGCGCGTCGAGGTTTATGGCGATTTCCACTGTGTTACCACTTGGTCGCGGCTCGACAACACTTGGGCTGGTGTCTCGGCCTGCTGGCTCTTGGAACAAGCCGGCGTGCTGCCGGAAGCCCGCTTTGTTTTGCTCAAAGGTTATGACGACGGCTGGACGACGAATCTGCCGCTGGCCGATTTTCTTCAAGACGACGTGCTCCTGGCCGACGAGCATGATGGCGCGCCGCTGACGGCCGAACATGGTGGGCCGCTGCGGGCGATTGTGCCGCGTCTCTATGCCTGGAAGAGCGCCAAGTGGCTGCGCTCGATCGAACTTGCGGCCGAAGACCGCCCCGGCTATTGGGAGCAGGGTGGATATCACAACCATGGCGATCCGTGGATCGAGGAGCGGTTTGGCTGACTACTCCCACTCAATCGTCGCCGGTGGCTTACTGCTGATGTCGTAGGCCACGCGGTTGACCCCTTTAACTTCGTTGATGATCCGGGTGGATATCCGGGCCAAAACGTCGTACGGCAATCGCGACCAATCAGCCGTCATGAAGTCGTCCGTATTGACGCAGCGGACTGCAACAACGTCTTCATAAGTGCGGCCGTCTCCCATAACGCCGACGCTTTGCACGGGCAGTAGCACGGCGAATGCCTGAGCCGTTTCGCGATAGAGCCCGGCAGCTTTGATCTCGTGGACGACGATGGCGTCGGCCTCGCGCAGGCGATCGAGACGTTCCTTGGTGATCTCACCCAGGCAGCGGACGGCCAGGCCAGGACCGGGGAACGGATGCCTCCAAACGATTTCTTCCGGCAGACCAAGTTGCTCGCCGAGTTTGCGGACTTCGTCCTTGAACAAGTCACGCAACGGCTCGATCAATTCGAAGCCGAGTTCCGCCGGCAGCCCGCCGACGTTGTGATGCAGCTTGATCGTGGCCGCGGGGCCATCGGCGGCGGCGCCACTTTCGATCACGTCGGGATAGAGCGTTCCCTGGGCCAGAAACCGGGCATCCTGAATCTTCTTGGCTTCGGCGGTGAAGCAGTCGATAAATGCATGGCCGATAATCTGCCGCTTCTGCTGCGGCTCGGTCTTGCCCTTGAGCGCTTGCAGGAACTGGTCTTCCGCCTTGACCACGTGCAGGTCGGTCTTGAAATGGCGAGTGAACTCTTGGATCACAGCTCCGGCTTCGTCTTTGCGAAGCAGGCCGTTATCGACCAGGATGCAAGAGAGCTGCGGACCGATGGCTTGATAAATCAAGGCTGCGACCACCGCCGAATCGACGCCGCCGGAAAGACCGCAGATGACTCGCGACGGGCCGACCTGCTCGCGGATTCGCTCCACCGCCTGCCGGGCAAAGTCACCCATCCGCCACAAACCCTGGCAGCCGCAGACGCGCTTGAGGAAGTTGCCGAGGATGCGGGCGCCTTCCGGCGTGTGGGTCACTTCTGGATGAAATTGCAGGCCGAAGATCGGCAGCTTCGTGTGCCGCACCGCCGCGATCGGGCAGGTGGCCGTCGCTGCCAGCGGCCGAAATTGATCCGACACTTGCGACACCTGGTCGCCGTGGCTCATCCAGACTTCCATCTCCGTAGGGAGTCCGCTGAGCAATTCGTCGGGATCCGAGATGCGGCAATGAGCGCGGCCATATTCCCGCGCGGGTGTGCTGGCTACCTGACCGCCGAGAGCCTCGCAGGCCAACTGCATGCCGTAGCAGATGCCAAGCACCGGGATGCCCAGGCGGAAGATTTCAGGATCACACTTGGGCGCGGTCTGTTCATAGACGCTGGCCGGGCCGCCAGAGAGGATGATTCCCATAGGGGCCAGTTCGCGGATGCGAGCCGCGGACAGATTATGCCGCACGATTTCGCAATAAACGTGTTCCTCGCGCACGCGGCGGGCGATCAACTGGGCATACTGCGAGCCGAAGTCCAGCACCAGGACTTTTTCGCCGGTCAACTGTCCCGGCGCGCCGGGATTGCTCGTGGCCTCTTGCACGGTGGTCATCCTGGACCTCGCTGAGGCGGGCGGGGCATCGCGGCCACCGTCCACCCCTTAACAAAAATAGCCCGTCGGGCGCGACGGGCGGAAACAGACTATTGTAGGGACCGCTTGGCGGCACGCAACGGGGCGGGAAACTCCGATCTTCGACTAGTCAACAGGTTTCAGAGGCGGTCGGCCGCCCCCCATTGATCCGATGCCGTTGAACCCCTGTCGACATCCGCATAAGATGAAACCAGCGACCCACCCCTATGTTTGAATAGGGGCTCCTATAAACCCTGGCGTCTACGAACCTCGCTCGTGCAGATCCTACTGACCAACGATGACGGGATCTACGCACCGGGACTCTGGGCGCTGCATCGCGAACTTTCGCGACTGGGGGATGTGTGCGTTGTTTCGCCAGCCACGGAGCAGAGCGGTGTGGGGCATTCGATCACGTTTCTCAGCCCCTTGGTTTGCAAGGAGATTTTTGACGGCGATCGTCATCGCGGCTGGGCAGTCGAAGGGAGCCCGGCCGACTGCGTGAAAATCGCCCTGTTCGAGTTTTGCAAAAAACGCCCCGATCTGGTCGTCAGCGGCATCAATGGAGGACTCAACGCAGGAATCAACGTACTCTATTCAGGCACTGTGGCGGCAGCCATCGAAGGCGCCTTTTTCGGCATCGACAGTATCGCTGTTTCGCTGGAATACGACGAGCAAGCGCAATTCGACAAAGCAGCCCGGCTCGCCACCGGGGTGATCGAACAGATATTGCATCACAAGGGACCAGAACCTCATTTATACAATCTCAACATTCCGACGGCGGCGATGTACGGCCCCAGCGAGTTGCGGATCGTGCCGATGGGAGTGGCCCGCTATGGCGAAACCTATCAACGCCGCGTCGATCCTCGCGGCCGGACCTACTATTGGGCCACCAACGAACCGCCGCCTCCGCCGGGTGAAGAAGAAACTGATTTGACCGCGATCCGAAAGGGGCATGTAACACTGACCGCGCTGGATTTCGACATGACCCATCGAAATGTGCTTGAACAGATGCGCGGCTGGAACCTGAGTTTGCCAAAGTAAATGAAAGTCACAATCATGCTCACCCTTCGTTCGACCGTAATGTCATTCTTCCTGTTACTGCTTACTGTCGGCTGTGAGCGACCGCCGGTGCCGGCCCCTACGCAGGAATCCGGCCCACCGAAGGTGGTGATCGTTGAACTCAAGTCGGACCAAGGAAAAGAATTGCTGGCTGCCCGCAAGAAGCATCACGAGAATTTCGTGACGGAAAAAACAGAGTTGCCGTCGACCACTGCCGAAGCGCCGGCAGCTGTTGCTTCACCGGCCGCACCCGTTGGCACTTCTGCTGCGCCGGGTCAGGCACCCAGCCAGCCCTTCGCACCGGCGAATGTCCCGGCGGCCGAGCCTGCCGCTCCGGGAACGCCACCGATGACTCCTGCCCAGTTTCCGGCGACAGGCGTTACACCCGCCGGCCCACCGGCATCCGCACCGACAGTTCCAGTAGTTGCCCCGACGGGCACGCCTCCTGCCGGTATACCCCATGTGGCGGCAGCAGACATCGCTGGCCGCAAGGGTAAAGAGTATGGCTCTGGACTCATTGCGACACCGATCGGAGCGTACTTCGGGACTCGGGAGAGGGTTGCCATGATGCAAATCACGGAGCAACTCAAGCTCTGGTCTACGCAGCACGAGCGTGCGCCGCGCGATTACAAGGAGTTCACGGAGGTGATCGTCAAACCCACCGGCATCAAGTTGCCGGAATTGCGCCCCGGCGAGCGATACAACTTCTATCCCAAAGAAGGGCCGCACGGAACACTGGTGGTTGAACAGCCCGCTGCTGTACCAAAGAAATAAATTGCCGCTTCGCGCTCAGTTCAGTACTTTTCGTAAGAACTGCCGAGTGCGCTTGTGTTGGGGCGCTTCAAAAATCTGCTCCGGCGGGCCGCTTTCGACGATTCGGCCGTCGGCCAGCACCACTACGCGGTCGGCTGCACGACGGGCAAAACCCATCTCGTGCGTTACGACCAACAGCGTCAGCCCCTGTTGCTTCAGGGTCTCCAGAATACCCAGCACTTCTCCCTTGAGTTCAGGATCAAGCGCGCTGGTGATTTCGTCGCACAACAGCCCCACCGGCTGCATGGCCAGTGCCCTGGCAATGGCGACTCGCTGCTTTTGGCCGCCGGAAAGTTCGCTGGGATAGGCGTCGGTCCGGTCGGCTAACCCGACGCGAGAAAGCAACTGCACCGCCTCGGGCCGGGCTTCCGCCACTGACCGCCCCAGCACACGGCGCGGCGCCTCCATCACGTTCCCGACTGCCGTAAGATGGGGAAAAAGTTGGAAATCCTGAAATACCATTCCGAAAGTTCTGCGCACCTCGTGCAGTTGGGTCTTCGATTCACCGTTGGCAGTAATGCGGTGATTTCCGACCTGGATTTCGCCCGACTCAAATGGCGCCAGCCCGTTGATGCACCGCAGCAGTGTAGACTTCCCCCCGCCGCTGGGACCAATCAGGACCACGGTTTCACCCACATGAACCGTCAGACTCACAGCATCGAGTACGAGGCGATCTCCAAACCGCTTCGTGACTCCGCGAAATTCAACATGGGGCTGACGCTGCATCATTACTTCTGTCCCTTGCGGTTATTTCTGACCCTTGCTCCAGCGCCGCTCAAGATAGTGCGACAGGTAACCCAGGGGGACCGACATCGCCAAATAAAGCGCCGCCGTGGCCAGTCCCAATTCCAGGAATTTCAGGCTCGACTTCGACAGGGTGAGATACTCCTTGGTCAACTCGTTGACCGCAATGACGCTCACCAGGCTGGTGTCCTTGAACAACGCGACGAAATCGTTGGTCATCGGGGGCAGAATGGTGCGGACGGCCTGGGGCAGAATCACACGGCGGAACGTCGTCAGGGGCGACATGCCGAGCGAAGCGGCAGCCTCCCACTGACCGCGAGGGATCGCGCCGATGCCGGCCCGGTAGATCTCCGCCTCGTAGGCGGCATAGTTCATTCCGAAACCAAGGATGGCGACCGCCAGCGGCCAGAGGCTGAGCGACACCGGCAAATGATAATATTCGGAAATTGCCGGGAGTCCGAAATAGAGAAAATAGAGCACCAGCAACATCGGCACGCCGCGAAAGAACTCGATGTATCCGACAGCCAGCCATCGCAGCGGCGTGGGGGCATACATTCGCGTGGCGGCGATTATGAGTCCCAGCACCACGGCCAGGGCCATGCTCGTGATCGAAATGAACACCGTCATGCCGGCGGCCCGGATCAAAAGCGGCATGTAATCGCCAAAATGCATCCGCTTTCCCGCCACTCCTAGTGGTTCGCTCGGATCGGGCTCCGCTAGCCGCTTTTGATCGTCATTCCAAATGTGCCATTTCTCGTAGATTTTTTGCAGCTCGCCTCGCTCGGCCAGTTTCTGGATCGCCGTATCGATCTCCATCGCCAGGGCTTCCTGGTCTTTGCGAAGCGCGATGGCGTAGGCTCCCTCGGCGATTGGTTCGCCGACGTATTTCAGCTTGGGATTGGGCCGGGCATAGTAGGCCGCAATCGGCACGTCCATCAGGACGGCATCGATACGCCCCACGGCCAGATCGGTGTATGGCCCCACCTGATCGTCGTACCGCTTGGTGGCAATTCCCTTTTCGATGAGCAGCCGTTCCGCCGCCGTCTCACCCAGCGTTCCCACCACCGCCTTCGCCTTCAGGCAATCTTCCAGGGATTTGAAACGATCGTCGTCCGCTCGGGCCACAAGTTGTAGCTTGTAGATGTAGTAGGGGCGGCTGATTCGAAACCGTTCGGCTCGATCGGGAGTTACTTCGATGCCGTTGATGGCCATGTCGAAGTCACCGCGGGCCAACCCTGGCAGCAGGCTGACGTATTCATACTGTTTGAGCGTCAGCGGGCGTTTCAGTTCCGCGGACAAGGCAGCGGCCAGATCGACTTCGAAGCCGATGGTATTTTTGGGGTGCTCGGGATCGCGAAAGACATAGGGAGCACCGCCATCCGCATCCGCGGCCCAGACGAGAGGCGCTTCTGCGGCCGCAACCTGCGAACTGCTGCTCGCGAGCCAAGGGTGCCATGCCCACGCTAGAGTAAGCATCGCAATGGAAAGCGTCACCAGCCAACGAGGCATCCGCTTTGATACGTTCGCGTGGGCATAGAGAGATTCGGGTCGTTTGGGCTCAATCATGCCCACGTCAGCGGCAACTTGGAAATCGTCGGTTGCTTCCAACTTGTGCCAATCATTGGCCGTTGGCAAACGTGGGCATGGCACCCTGTGCAGACACGGTGCTCGCTCGCGCTTAGGGCTAACCTGAACGAACGATGCCAACTCACGGGAT
>JAIOPX010000188.1 GCA_021413705.1 Planctomycetota bacterium
GTATGACCAAGTCTCGATTCTGCGAGATCTGCAAACAGCCGATCGACCCCGAGCGAGTGGAGGTGCTGCCTGAGACGCATCTCTGTACTCGGCACGCCCACGAGATCCAGAAGTTCGGCGGCGAGTTCCGGCTGGTTTCGCACCAGGAGCGAACGAGCAAAGCCGGCAGCTTGAAAAAGAACTTCGGCGGGGTCTCGACCCACACCGTAAGGAACGATGAGGCGATGCGAAAGTTGAGGGAGGCTCAGGCAAAGTAGTGGCGGAGCCGGCTACTCATCTGGACGCGACGATTTGACCTTTCAACGTCGCTCGACTGTAATCCAATGTGTAAACGGTGTAACCCAAGGGGACAGTCCCATTTTGCTGGGACAAAATTGGGACAGTCCCCGCACTAGGTATTACGTTGCACGAGCCAATCGCCCAGGCCGGGCCAAAGTTGTGCCAGTGCGAATAGCAACCGCGCACGGCCGGGCACGACCAATTCCGGCTTGCGGCGCTCGCAGGCGCGGACAATCCGCTGGGCCAGCAGCAGGGGGTCGATGCTCGCCAGCTTGGCTCCGCCGCCGGGCTCGAAGACGCGGCGCGGATTGCGATTAACGTGTTGCTGTATACGCTGCACGAGTGATCGGGGGACTGTCCCAATTTTGCCCCAGCAAAATGGGACTGTCCCCTTAGCTGAGTGCCCCGCCCCGTACCACTTACCCCGAAGGGGTTTTGTTCTCAAAGCCCAGGGTCGCGCAGCGCACCCTGGGTAGCATAAACCGCTCTCAGTTACCTCGAAGAGGTTAGAGCGGTTTCAACTTTCGTGTAGCGTTGCTAGCTGCAATTTCCACGGCGAATACGTAAATGCTAGATGCTTAATTCCGCTACAGCTATCATGAAAGCGCTCTAGATCGCCTGTGGATTTTATCCTGAGTACTTTCAATCCGTTTTTCCATTTCAGCGAGTTACCGTCGCTTCAAAGCGATTACTCCATCCTTCTCTTCATACGACAATCCTAGCGGTTGTAGGATTTCAGCAATCGCGGACTCATAGGATTGGTTTCTAATGTTGGGGCGTATCCACTGTCGACAGACAGGATTTGTGTTGTTGAGCGAGGTTTGGAAGTCATAACGCCGGCCAGCTTGTTTTGCCATCTCCATCACGGCGTATTGAACGGTGATCTTATCAGTTGCTGCTCCGGGGTAGCTTTGTGGATAAGGCTCGACAAGTGTGACCCGAGGCGTTGCTGGTACCGCTACGGGAGTATTGGCATTTCTAGGAATCTCGGGATGGTGTCCGCCCTGTGTCGCATCAGTTGAGCCCGATGGGCGAACGCCAGGCCTCGATCCGAGCGATTCCCACTCACAAATAAATGGACATTTCAACTTTCCCTGAGCATCATGCCAACGGCCAGATGTCGTATAAAGGGAGATTCTATTGTGCGCACGTCCTTCGCTATCACGACCGCCCTTAGGTTGCTTGCGGTCCCAATAGGTAAAACTTAAGGTCTTTCCATTTCCAAAAACCCATTCCCCATTGAGGTCGTCGTCTGTTCCGTCCGCCCAATAGTACCCAGCTTCCTTCGGGTGACGCATCAGATCAAAGACAAATGTCTGTTCGGCCGATGACTCGATCCTGACAAGATAGCCTCCCAGTCTTTGACATTCGCGTCGCGCTTGTTCCCAAGTTACTGAACTCTCGATAGCCTTGTAATAGTGGTCCTCGAACTTCTTTGCGTCGGCCGGAATCGTTGAGTATTCTCTCGGCGAGGGACTGAGTCCTTCTATGCGCCTCATAGCCTTTGCTTTCGCAAGCCTGGAGAGCGGCGGGTCTGCGCGTAGTGACGATCCGTACCAAAATAGTGCTCTCTGAAGCATGCCTTCCTTGACTTTCCCAACGGATTTCGAAGCCAATTCGTGCCAGTTGTCAGCCAACTGAAGCTGCTTATCGCCGGAAGCCGGCTTTTGCAAATCCTCCAATGCCAGTTTCTTCAATGCGTCGTTATCGCCCAGCGCCAGGTGGGATAGCCCTGTTGCCCAGTCTGCTCGTATGAAACACGTATACTCACCCACAACTGAGTTTGCGCGAGGCTGCGTAGGAGTCTTATCCAGAATTGCGCGTGCTACTTGTACCGCGTCGAATTGTGCCTTGCGCTCTCTTGCATCGGTCGCCTTATTCCCTATTTCGCGAACCAGCTTTCCATCCTGGGCTTTTCCTGCGGCTACGCTCCCTATCGCACAAAGCTTCACCGCCATGTCGTAATCATCCGCTTCCATCGCCGAAGCTATCACGTCAACAACGGCATTTGCGACAATTTTATTCTCCAATCCGGTCTTGGCTCGCGTCGACATCGTCACAAGCGTCGAGGCCTTTTCCTTTAACACATCAATTTTAAACCACTCGGCTTTCGCGTCGACCACGTCTATTGCGGCCTTTGCATCCGGCGCAATATCGCTTGCTGCGACAAAGAGCGCAAAACGGCCTGCGGGTTCCTGACCGGGCTTTTGTGCTTCCTCGCATAATTGGCGAGACAGGGAGAGGCGTGTGGCTGGAGTATTTGCACGCGATAATTCTGCGCCAAATACCTCCCGAACTACTTCCCGGGCCTTCGCTCGTTCCTCTTGCTCAGGTATGGGAAGTTTGTCCTCTGCCCAACTTCTCGTGCCGAGTATCAGCATGAAAGAAACAATCATTGCATATCTCATGTCCGTCTCCAAGAACGTGAAAAGCACGTCGGCTCGCTAAAGTGCCAGGAACTTCTATAGGACTTCGACTTGCTCTGTGAGCAGAAAGACTTGGGTATCGGGATTATTCATGTCACCGTGCGAATAGACTGAAAAATGAACCTGTCCATCGGGAAAGTGAAAAATCCATGTGTGATGTGACGTATCATGCTTAATAATGGAGTCCGGCTGACCAAAACGGCGAACGAGTTCTGAAACCGTCAGGGGTGATTTCAACGTCTCGTCTTGTACGTACGGTTTGTGGCGGATGTCCAGTTGATACCGCGATAGTTCCTTCTCATTGCGAGCGATTTCCTCTTCAGATGATCTAACTTCATTCTCCAGACGTACTACAGCCTGTTCACAATCCGTCATGTACTCTTTTTTGTATCGCGCAATGTCCTTTTCAAAACCGTCAATTTGGTTTTGGCTATGCTCAACTAAGTCTTGTCTTCCCTGAGCGATGTGACGATCGATATCTTTTCGATATCCGTCGATTGCTTTTTCACAATTGGCAATGTTCTTTCTGACTGTGGCGTCATCACATTCTGCTGATTCACCACAATTCACAATGTTGAGACGGAGTTTGGTAATCTCTGCGCGCAAAGATGTGACGCGGGCATTAGCCGAGCCCATCGCTTCTCGATTCGATTCGATTCGATCAGCCTAAGACGCAAGTCTCCTTCCCCATCCCATTTCATACGTTGGCTAACTGCCGCGATATCCTTTACGGTTCTATAGAAAGTGTGCTTAGAGACACCAACGTGCCGAATTCGAGCGCCGACTAAATAGACGCACACGGAAACGAGAATCACCAAACAAAAGCCGACTGCAGCTAAGATGCAAGATAGCTTGCGTACCCGAAAAGGATTGACTGAAGGTCTGTTAACTGTTGGCTTGAACGACATTTGTCATGCCCAGGTTCTTAAAGCCGAAACAAAGTAACGTATTCGCCGATCCGCATAATCGTAATTGCCACTCTAGCATCGTCAGGTTACTGGATAGTGATCCTCAATGCAAGTTTCTGATGACCACTGTGTGACGTTTGCCATTGGTACAGCAATTGCCACACGGAAGGTAGTGCAAGCCAAGTTTGAGGGGTCGCACAGCCCTCAGGGGACAGTCCCATTTTGCTGGGGCAAAATTGGGACAGTCCCCGGTTTCAAGTATTCCGCCTGACCAACCAATCACCAAGGCTCGGCCAAAGTTGCGAGAGCGCAAACAGCAGCCGTGCGCGTCCCGGAACAATCAGTTCCGGTTTGCGCCGCTCGCAGGCGCGGACGATCCGCTGGGCCAGCAGCAGCGGGTCGATGCTCGCCAGCTTGGCTCCGCCGCCGGGTTGGCGGGCTGAATCGGGCAGGTCGGCGGCCTCGGTGTCGTAGCGCGAACCGGCGTCGAGCCGCTTGAGCGGCCCGGGACAGACCAGCAGCGTGTGCAGTCCGGCCGACTCGTATTCCAACCGCAATTGCTGGGAGAAGGCCACCAGAGGAAACTTGCTGGCCGCGTAGGCCCCCATGTGCGGCGACGCGGTTTTTGCGGCCAGCGAGCCAATGTTCACCACATGGCCGCGTGCCTTCAGCAGATGCGGCAACGCGGTCCGGGTGCAGCGTACCGCCGTGAGAAAGTTCACTTGCAGCAGTTCTTCGAATTGCGAAGTCGAAGTGGATGCAATGGTTCCGCGCATGCTGCGTCCCACCGCGTTGACCAGCACATCGAGCTGGCCAAACCGCTCAATGGCGCTCCCGATTAGCCGCTCGACGTCTTCGTCCTGCGTGGCATCAGCTTTTACCGCCAGCACATCGACGCCACGCTCACGGAACGAAGCGGCGGCCTGCTGCAGGAGGTCTTCCTTGCGCGACGCCAGCACCAGCCGCGCGCCCTGTTGGCCAAACGCATCGGCAATCGCGCGCCCCAGACCAGCGGATCCGCCAGTGACGAGAACAACTTTTTCGTTCCAGCGGGACATGGGATATTTTACACCACGATCTCGTAGCCCTTGCGCTGTTCGCGCTTCAGGAAGGCGTTGGCCGCTTCGTCGCCAATGATCTGCTCCGTCTTCGGATCCCACTTGATCGGCCTGTCCAGCCGGATGCAGATGTTCGCCAGGTGGCAGGTTGTCATGGCGCGATGATGCGAGTAGACGTCGGAGATGGGCTGCTTGCGGGTCTTGATGCACTCCACAAAATTGCCCATGTGGTTGCCATGCTTCTGGCCCTTGAGCACCGTTTTTGAAATTTCATCGGCTGTCGGAACCGGCCGGGTCCACTTGGGGGCTTCCGGTTCATCGGCCATTCGGCCGCGGTCCACAAACAGATTTCCCTTCTCTCCTTCGACATAGACGCCGTTGCCGAAGCGGGGATGCTTATCGACGATCACCAGATCGATGCCATCGGCAAATTTGGCAGTGATGTTGAACGTCAGCGCCGTGTTGTATTGGTTGTCCACCGTGGGCATCCCGTCTTTGAAAGGTACCGGGAACACACCCTTGCCTTCCAGCGCGATGGGGCCGGTATCGTCGGCGCCGAGCATCCACTGGGCGATATCGACATGATGGGCGCCCCAATCGGTCATCTTGCCGCCACTGTATTCCAGCCACCAGCGGAACTCATACAGACAGCGGCTTTGAGGCGTGGACCTCTTTCCGCCAGACGGGGCGCTGATGTAATCGACCAGCGGCGCTTGCCCTAGCCACATGTCCCAGTTCAAGGTGCTGGGCGCCGGCGTCTTCGGCAGCGATTGGCTGCGCGGCCCTCCGCCGATGGCCACGGTGATCTTTTTGATCTTCCCTAACTGACCCTGGCGGACCAGTGTGGCGGCGGAGGCAAAATGCCCCGTGCTGCGCTGCTGCGTGCCGACTTGGAACACGCGGTCGGAATCCTTCAGCACTTTGCAGATTTGTTTTCCTTCGTCGATGGTCAGCGTCAGCGGCTTCTCGCAATAGATATCCTTGCCGGCCTTGATGGCTTCGATTGCGATCTTGCTATGCCAATGGTCGGGCGTGCCGATGACGACGGCCTCGATGTCTTTGCGGTCGAGGATCTTGCGATAGTCTTCGTAAACGTCCGCTTTCCCCTTACCGATGCGATTCTCCATCTTGGCCCGGTTCGCGCGGCCTGAGTCCACGTCGCACACGGCCAGAACGTCGCCAAAGTTGGCGGCGTTGGCGGTGTCGCCATTCCCCTGTCCGCCGCAGCCGATCTGGCCGATCGTGAGCCGGTCGTTCTTCTCTGCCGATTTGGCTTCGTCAGCCAAAGCGGCGGCACCGGTGAAAAAATAAGGGACAGCAGCACCAGCGGCCGCGGTGCCAAGCGTAGTGCGAAGGAAGCGACGGCGAGAAACATTATCCTGGCTCATGATTAGGCTCCCAGAAGGTAGGTGGGAAACAGGCAGGTAGGGGCGAAGGGCCGAAACAAAGGTGGGCAATCAATCCCCATATCCTAAACCGGTCTCTGGCAAGTCGCAAGCGATCTGACCGGAGGGTAATGGGTCAGTCTAATCCGCATTTTCTTGGGGTTTTTTCCGGCAGCGTGCGGTCAGGGAGTCAATCGCACTGCGCGGGGTGGTAGAATCGGAGCATGTGGAAGCGAATACTGCGAGCCTTGCTATCAGTAGCGCCCGAAGGCGAGGAACAGACCAAAACCACTCGCATGATCTTCGTGTGGTTGTTTTGGTTTGGTGCCATTGCCCTAATAGTTGGCGTCGTTTTGCGGATTGTTATTCCAGGCGATCCCCACAGTTCCGGCGGTCGGCGTAAGTCGATTGAACGCCACCGCTACGATATTAGCCCGTAAGCTGGTCAGACGCGAAACTTTTTTCGGCCGAAGGATAAGACTGACCCACTACCGACCCGGGAAGCTGGCATGCCACCCGGGCCTGCGCTTTACCGTGCTGCTTCCCTGGCAGGAATGCTCTCAAAGCGATTGATCTTCCATCCCGTGGTCACGCCATTTGCCCCCGAATAAGAATGGTTCCAAGGCAAACCCGTCTTCGCGTCGAACTGAACTTGGATCAAGGGAGCCGCGCTTCCTGGTGGAACTTCGCGGGCCATGTCGTCGCGGATGTATTCAAACTGTCGTGGCACGGTCCACGTTTCCCACACGCGGCGCTCCTTGGGTTGGTGGCCGTTGACCGTGAACGCCCTCGGCTTGCCGTCGCGCACTTCGAGGTGCATCTGATCGTTGCGGGAAGTCACCAGATCGAGGTCATAGCTTGCCGGTCCCTGGCTCTGCCAGCGCATCTCTGCCGCTGCCAGATCGGCCAACGTCGGAGGCGGTGTAGGATCGCGCTGCCAGATAATGGCAACAGCTACCGCCAGCACAAACAACAGCATCACCGCGACGATCGCCACGGCAACGAGTTGGCTCAGCCGCACCCGGCGTCGTCGCGGTTGGCCCATATCGGCAGCGAAGGATTCGTCCGGCATAGGCGGATACTTAACGAAGAGGGCCCAATCGGTTAGGCTGTTTGCTATTGAAGCAACACATACCCGTGCGGTCGCAGCCATTGTGGCGGCTGGCTCGCCGTGCGGTCAACCGTCCGCAGAAGACGTGCGGCAATTTCAGCTTGAGGAGACGCCCGCCATGAGTAGTTCTTCATCACCCCAGCGCGCCCGCACCAAGATCGTCGCTACGTTGGGGCCGGCGACCACGAGCGAAGAAATGATCGCCGGCCTGGCCAAAGCCGGCGCCAGCGTGTTGCGCATCAATATGGCGCATGGCTCCCTGGAAGAACACAGTATCCA
>JAIOPX010000189.1 GCA_021413705.1 Planctomycetota bacterium
GTGGCGCTGGCGGCCACGGGGAAGGTCGAGGATGCGGTCGCGGAGCGTGCGAAGTTCGCGCAGGCGGTGGCCGATGTGCCCAAGGAGGCGATGGCCCAGCAGAACCCGGCCCACAATGTGCTGAAAATCGCAGCGCACGTGGTGGATGGGGAGATCGCGTATGCCCGGCGCGACTTTAAGTCCGCTGCCGAGGAACTGAAGGCGGCCGTGGTGCTGGAAGATAACCTGCGCTACATCGAGCCGCCGGACTGGATGGTGCCTGTCCGCCATACGCTGGGCGCGGTGTATCTCGACGCCGACCAGCCGGCCGACGCCGAACGAGTCTATCGCGAGGATCTGACGCGCTGGCCGAAGAACGGCTGGTCGCTGCTCGGGTTGACCAAGGCGCTCGAGCGGCAGGGCAAGAAGGCGGAAGCCGCGCAGATCAACAAAGAATACGAGGCGGCCTGGGAGCAGGCCGACTTCAAGCCACATGCAAGCTGCATGTGCGCGCCGCTGGCCGGCCGGTAGGTTGCGGCAGACTCCGGAGGCCTTGGCAACGCCGTTGGGTCATCCTGAGGGAGCTTCCGGCGAACCGAAGGATCTCGGTGATCGAAATGCTTTGGTTTGCCTGAGGCTCCAGATCCTTCGCTTCGCTCAGGATGACAGAGAGGCCACCTACTCGTTCATGACCGGGACCGGCTTGGTGGACGGTTGCGACACGACTCGATCGCCCACGGGGAATAGTGCCTGGACATGCGAGACGCCGTGCGGATTCATCCCGAATCGTCAAAATCGGTATCGAATCAACCGACCGGCGGGGCAACCGTCCCCGCAGATGCGCGCAGGACCCATCACGCCCAGCAAAGAATTATGTTGCATTACAAGATTCCACGGAATATAGCAGAGGCCAACGGCGTTTAACGCGATGAGAAGGTCCGTATGCAGCTAAAAGCGAAGCCATATTGGTCACAAAGTTATCGACGGCACGAAGTCATGCCGTTCGATTGCGGCTTGATATTGTGTGCGTAGCTCCCCGCCTTTTGTTCCGGGAGCACTTCCCGGCGACGACTCAGAGTTTTCATTACACCGGGAAAATCGATTCGCAAGGGCAGTGTCTGCCGTGTGAGGGCGATGTAAGCGTTAACGCGGCGAAAATGCCTCGAATTCGTCCCTGACCGAATGTGATGACACGCCTGTAGCTCAACGGGCAGAGCACTCCGTTGATAACGGAGAGGTTGGAGGTTCGAAACCTTCACGACGCATCGATAGATACTCTGCCCCCGCAGGACGCAT
>JAIOPX010000193.1 GCA_021413705.1 Planctomycetota bacterium
TTATGCTTGGCTGATTGCCGACGCCACTACGATCAGCGGCTACGCCGACACAAGCCAGTTCGATATCAATGCTGACGACTTTACCAATCCAACCGACGGGACTTTTGCCGTTCTGCTCGGCAACAATCCGCTCGTCACCGCGATTACCGGCGGCGGCAGCGACGCCACGCAACTCTACCTGATCTACACCAGCAACGAAGTGACCGCCGTACCCGAGCCAGGCTCGCTGGCGCTGGCCGCCCTCGGGCTGCTACTCGGCATGGGCAGCGTTGCATGTCGCAATAAACGCTTAATCTGCTTCCTAGCAAGGGATTAAGATGCTCTGTGGCCCACATATGCTTTCGCTACACTGGGCGAATTGGCGAGTGTCAAGCTGCTTGGCAGATTCACGGCCTTCCATATCCGGTGGTCCCGAAAAAGCGGTTAGATTCCAGGCTGCGGGGACGATGGTTATTTATCGCCGATAGTTTATAATCACATTGACAATGGGGCTTGCCTGAGGCCGGGTTATACCCGGCCATCTTTCTTGCGCCCCGATCATCGTAGTGTGTATCCGTTGTTATGGCACGTTCGAGCGTAGATACTTCCAGCACCTTCTGCCGTCAATGTGAGCGACCGCTGGTGGACTTGCTGGCGCATTACTCTCTGGTCGCACTCCGTGGCGTTGCGATGTCGCACGGGGACAAGAACCCAAGACAATGGGCGCTTGGCAAAGGCCCGCTCTGTCCTCCGTGTCTCCAAGCATTCAATCGCGAGCGTGCCGAAACGCTTTTGAAGGCGGCCGACGCTTAGACACGTTCCGGCCATTGCACGGTTATCGGTTGCCTGACTGTTCCGCTTTGGCCTCTGCACTTTCTTAGTGCCTTACTGTTTGGCCGGCGGTTTGACGATCGGGGTGTCGTCCGCATTGCCCCATTCGGCCCAACTGGCGTAGTAGTTGCTTACGTCGTCGGCGCCCATCAGTTCCAGCCCAAACGCCATCACGGAAGAGCGGCCGCCCGATTGGCAGTGAGCGACCGTGCGGCGCTTCAGATCGATTCCGGCGTCGGCCAGCAACGTGCGCAGCTGGGCCGCCGGTTTGAAGCGATGCGTCTGACGATCGAGCAGGTCGCTCCATTCCAAGTGCTTGGCGCCTGGCATCGCGCCGCTGCGCTTCGCGGTTTTCGAGTCAGTGCCGCAGAACTCCCCAACACTCCGGGCATCCACGATCTGCGGAGCATGATCTTTGCTCTTGAGATCTTTGAGCAATTGCCCCTTGAGCGTCAGGGTGCTCGTGTGCGCCTGCGCGGCGAACTTCTCTGGCGTTGGGGCAGCAGCTTTCAATTCGATCGGACGCTGGGAGGTTTGCCAACCGCGCCAACCGCCGTTAAGCAGCGCCGCCTTGTCGGCGCCCCAATAGCGCAGAATCCACCAGATTCGCGCGGCATCCTTGGACATGGCGTCGTCGTAGATCACCACTTGGGTCTGTGGGCCGATCCCCAACGCCCCGATCCGCCGGCTCCAACCTTCCGCGTCGCTCCCATCCTTGACCGCTCCCTTCCAGGTATCGTGATCGACGCGCACTGCGCCGGGTACATGGCCCTTGCGGTAGGCCGCCTCGCTACGTGCATCGAGCACCACCAGATTTCGACCGCCGGTGGCCAGGGCACGGGGTTCCACCAGCATTTCGCCGCGCGGATAGGCCTCGGGGACGACGGACTTTTTGTCTTCGGCCGCGGAAGTTTGAACCAGCAATACAAGCAGCAGCAAGATCCAGCCGCTGGTAGCTCGGCGCAGTCTCAAGGAATTGCGTGGATTACATTTCATGGGAAGCAGACCTGGATGGAATTGTGGTTGTGGAATGGCTTGCCGCAACTCATTATTGTTGCCAAGCCCCATTGATGAGGCAAGCAGTGGCAAGTTGAGCCGCCCCCGGCTATTCTGAAGTCACCCGCTTATCCCCAGACTGGCGAACCTACACTATGAAACTTTCTACCTGCTCTGCGATTCTGTTTCTCTTTCTCGCGTTTGCTGGTTCAGCCTCTGCCGCCGAGCCTGCCTCGGTCCGGCTGGTGTTCACCGGAGATGTAATGCTTGCCGACGGCCCGGGCAAGGTCATCGAGCGTGGCGGCGATCCGTTCGCTCCATTCGCCGAGATCCTGCGAGACGCGGACTACACGATAGCCAACTTGGAATGTGTGATTGCCACGCGCGGGCAAGCGGTCAAGAAACCGTGGACCTTTCGGGCGCACCCGCGCACACTGGCCGTGCTTAAAAAACATATCGACGCCGTGTCGCTGGCCAACAACCATACTGGCGACTTCGGGCATGATGCATTTCTCGAACAGATCGAGTTGCTCAAGACCGCTCAAATACCGGCGTTCGGCGGCGGGCGGAATCGGGCGGACGCCCATCGGCCCCTGATCGTCGAACTCAAGGGCATCCGCATCGCGCTGTTGGGTTACAACGAGTTCAAGCCGCGCTCGTTCGAGGCCGGCGGCACCACGCCCGGCGTGGCCTGGAGTGTGGATGCGCGCGTGCTGGCCGACATCGCAGCCGTCCGGAAAAATCAACACGCCGACCTCGTGATTCCTTTCATGCACTGGGGGCACGAATACGAACCAGCTCCCGACGACCGACAGCGGCAGCTTGCACACAAGATGATCGACGCCGGAGCAGACATGGTCGTTGGAGCTCATCCCCACTGCACGCAGGGGACGGAGATCTACAACAACAAGTTGATTGTCTACAGCCTCGGAAACTTCGTGTTCGACGGCTTCAAAGAGCCGGAGGCCAAACGCGGCTGGGTGTTGCGGCTGACGCTCGATCGCCAGGGACTGACCCGCTGGGACACCGTGGTGGCCGATATCGACGAGGAAGGCGTACCCAGTCCCAACCTCAAAGTGGAAAGTCCGCGCGGGACAATCGTTCGACCGAAATGATCAACTACTGCTGCGCGGGTTCCTTGTGCGTCACCGGTTGCGGCTTGGCCGTTACTGGTGTCGGGGCAGGTTGGGCCTTCACCAGTCGCTCGACTACGGAAGCCGGAATCGCATAGCTATCCACGCGACCTGCTCGGGCGATGTTGAGTGCCACCACTCGGCCGTCGAGATCGCAAACCGGCCCGCCGCAATCGCGCGGGGACAAGATGGTGTCGTGCTGGATCGCGGAACTGAAGCCGGCGCGGCGGGCGCTGAGCGGTCCGCCGAGCATGTTCATCATCTGAAATCGGTCGGCCCGCATCCCGCTCATCTCTTCGCTTCCCAGCGTGATTCCCAAATCAAGCTGCTCCTTGTCCCGGGCAAGCTTCAGCCGGACTTTGTCTCCCGCCTGCTTCTGCTTGAGCATATTGACCATCTGCTCGCGACCCTTGACTGCTTTGTTATTGAGTTCCAGGATTCTATCGCCGGGCAACAGACCGGCCTCGGCCGCGGCGCTGCCGGGCATCACT
The DNA here is from genome assembly GCA_021413705.1 of Planctomycetota bacterium. Lineage (GTDB taxonomy): Bacteria > Planctomycetota > Planctomycetia > Pirellulales > UBA7805 > JAIOPX01. Next base: position 3,431 of record JAIOPX010000193.1, read on the forward strand.
TCATCGATGCGGGCGACTCCGCCCCCTTCACCCAGCAGAACGCCCAAGATGCCGCGCGGTGGGCGGATCTCCCGGGCGGCGACGCTCACCACCCCCACGGCCACAGGATCGACGCCCGTGCCGCAGGTTGCCAACCAACATCCGACGCCCAGCGTATCGGCAGTCGCAAGCGTAACCGTCGGCAGTTGCGTGGCCGCGACGCGCAACAGGACGAGATCGTTGGCTTCATCCGCAGCCACTTGCTGCGCCGCCAGGCGACGTCCGTCGGCCAATTCGCATTCCACCTTGCCGCGGGCTTCGCTTCCCTTGGTGGCGATCAGGCCATCGGCCCGAACCACCGCTCCCAACGCCACTTGCTTGCCCTCTGAAAAAACGCGAACCGTGGCCGGCCGCGTGGCGGCTACCGTTTCGCGGAAGGCATGTTTGATGCTCGAATGATTTCGTTCAGTAGTCGAAGGTTCATGCCGACCGGACTCTTTCCAGATACGCTCCAGCATTTGCTGCCGGCGCTGCGTGAACTCAAGCTGGCGGCGGAACTGCTCCCGCCGCGCGTCGGACGGCGACTGCGGCACTGGCTTGGCGTCGGTCGGAGGATTCTTGGCCGCCGGCTGATCGACCATTTGGCCGCCAAGGCCAAAGCTGCTATCGATCCAGGCAAGCCCCGCCGGCGCCGGCCCGTTGGCGGACCACAGCCAAGCACCCACGATCAGCGCCAGCGAAGCGAAACCACCAATCCGGCAGAGAGCAGTTGAACGCATGTATTAGCTCCGTCAATTTCAAAATGCGGAAAATCAATCCCCTGCTTCTTTCTACCCCGGTCATCCTCCATATCGCCCGATGATCACGTCGATTTCCATCTTCTGTCCGTCGCGTTTGATTTCGAGCTTGGCGCGGTCACCGGGATCTTTTTTCGAGACGGCTTCAATCAACGACTCGAAGCTCGGCGTCGCTGTGCCTGCAAACGACAGCACGACGTCTCCAGATTTCAGCCCCGCTTCATCGGCCGGGGAACCTTCCACGACGTCCCCAACCGTGGCCGTGGTCGCCGACCGATCGGCAATCAGCCCGATGAACGGACCATTGGGCCGCCGGCCTCCCCACGATTCACTCTTGACGAGTCGTTGCCATGTATCGCGGTAGGTCGCCGCCGGCACATGAATGTTGGAATGCAGCTCGTTGCCGATCCGGCTGTTGATGCCAATGACCCGACCGTCCGTATCGAATAACGGGCCGCCGGAATCACCGCCGACCAACGGACAATCAGTGACGATCATCTTGGAAGACACTTCCAGGATTCGTCCCAACCGCAAGGGCGGAGTGCGCTTCTTCTCAAACCCGCCTGGATGGCCGGTGGCGATGCACCATTGGCCAGTTTTCAGTCGCGAAGAATCTCCCAGGGGCGCGAACGGCCATTTTCCCTTCGTGGTAATCTTGATCAGCCCGGCGTCGATCCCGTAGTCGGCACCGAGCGTCACTGCTTCGAGCTTCTTGCCGTCGGGCAGCAAGATGGCCACTTCCTTGCCGGGCCGATCGACAACGTGGCCGGCCGTCATCACATAGCCGTCTTCACTGATGATGACACCGCTACCCATGCCATTGGGGAGTCGAACGCCGACGGTGACGGCAGTCAGTTTTTCGGCCAGGGCGTGGACGCGGTCCTGCATCCCCTTCAGGTCGGCCTTCGACTGAGGAACCCCACCCGCAAGGATCTTTTGCAGCTTTGCTTCCGTTGGCAGTGCTGGACCGATCAGCGGGACCGGGGGAAGCGGCGGCTCGGCAGGTTTCGCCGGTTCGGCAGTCTGAGCGGGTGCCGAAGGGACTGTGGATGGGGTCGCGACTGTCGGAGGAGCGCCGATGGCCAGCGCTGGAACCAGCGTGAGCAACAACATCAGCACCACATTTCTGAAAACCAAGCTCCTGGATCGTTGGAATCGCTCGGCAATGCGAGGAATGCGCATGGGATTTGCCATCGAAGCGCGGACTGGGCCGAGCTGCGCGATGGTTATGTTAGGGTGGCGGCAGGATGACGCCGTGTCACACGCCAGGCAGGGGGCCACACCGCGGTGGCCGTGCGGAGGACGCTGACCCTATTCTATCCAAGTCCCGCGCAGTTGTCGCGGTTTAGAAAAGCAAAATTTTTAATTCCGGCCCCGATCAACATGAACTTACTCTGCTGACTCGACGTAGCGAAGACTAGCGCAAGTTGTTCGGGGACTGTTGGTTAGGCTTGCTGGACGGAGAGGGCACTCTGTTGAAGTTCCGGCACGGTTTGTCCGGCCGGTTCAAACTCCACCCGATTGCGGCCATGGTGCTTGGCACGATAAAGCGCCGCATCGGCGGCGCAGAACAGTGTTTGGGGGTCCACTGCGGCGTCGCGCCCCAGGACGGTCACACCCATGCTGGCGGTGACTTCGATGGGGCCGGCCGCCGTGTTGACCGTGCGCCCCGCCAGCGCCGCCCGGAGGCGTTCCGCCTGGCTGACAGCGTTGATTTGATCGCAGCCGGGGAGCAGGATGAGAAACTCTTCGCCACCATGCCGGCCGACGGCGTCGTAGGGGCGGATCAGGCTTTGCAGCGAGTCGGCCGCGTGCCGCAACACCATATCGCCCGTGTCGTGCCCGTGAGTGTCGTTGACCGACTTGAAATGGTCGAGATCCACCAGCACAACTCCCAGCGTGGCTCCCTGTCGCGTGGCGCGAGCGGCTTCGGCTGTGAGCATGTTGAAGATCGCTCCGCGGTTCCACAGGCCCGTCAATGAATCTCGCATCGCCAGATCGCGCATCGCCTCGCGAGCGGCGATCACCTGGTCCATCAGATACAAGATCCTCTTGCCGGTTCGCAGGCGGACTTTTAGTTCCTGTGGATCGAAGGGTTTGGCGATGTAATCGTCGGCGCCGGCTTCCAGGCCTTCGACAACGTCTTTTTGACCGCGCTTGGTGGTCAGCAGGAGGATGTAAGTGTACGGCTCAAGCTTGTGGGCGCGGACGGCGCGGCAGAGTTGAATGCCGTCCATGCCGGGCATGAGCCAGTCGAACACCACGAGTTGAGGCGCGTTGGGCTGCTGTAGGATGCGCCAGGCTTCGTCCCCGTCGTGGGCCACGACCACATCGTAGCCCCATCTTCGCAGCGAGGATTCAAGCAACCAGCGGGACACCGCTTCGTCGTCGGCAATCAGAACTTTCATAGCGCCACATTCCTTTCGACTTCGGTCAACACGTTTTGAAATTGTGTAAGTTCCCGCTGCAAGCCATCGAGCGCTTCTGCCGCGGTGCTGATGTCTCCGCTGCGACCCAGGTTTTCCAGCCGCAAAGCCGCCGCGGCCGCGCGGCGTCCACTCATATTTTGCGTCGCCCCTTTCAATGCATGGGCTGCCATCTGAACCGCCTTGGCGTCGCCGGATTCCACGCCGCGCTGGATTTCGGCCAGCAACTGCGGCGCGCCACTCAGATACAACTCGATCATTTCCCGCATCAGTTCCAAATCGTTCTCGACACGCTGCCGCAACGAGGCGTCGTCGAAATAGTCATCCATGCCAGCTTCGAGGCAGCACTCGCGGTCTCCCTGCATCGCCCGGGCAGTCATGGCAATGATCGGCGTGTGAACTCCGATCGCCGCCTCAAACTCCCGAATGGCTTGGGTGGCCTGCAGCCCATCCATTTCCGGCATCTGGACATCCATCAAAACCAGGTCGAACCGCTGCGCCCGCACGGCCTCCAAGGCTTCACGCCCGTTCCCCACGTTGACCAGCCGATGGCCCCGCTTTTCCAGCGTGCGGCAGACGACGCGTCGATTGACGTCGTTGTCTTCTGCCAGCAGGATCAGCAGTGGACGCGTAGAGCCCAGGGGCACCGAGGACTTGCCCTGGCAGTTTTGGGAATCTTCGTCCGTCAGCAACCTAAGCGACTTGGCAACCCCTTCGATGAGTTCCGACGCCTTCAGCGGTTTCGTGAGCAGCACGGCCGCGCCAGATTCCAGGCGATTCTCTGTGTCACCCAGTTGACTCAGGGTTGTCAACAGAAGTAGCGGAATTGTCGCCGTGCGCGGATCAGACTGGAGTTGCTCAGTCACCGTAAAGCCGTTCACTTCTGGCAGCAATGCGTCGAGCACCACCAACGAGACCGGGTCTCCTGAATCATGGGCCAAGCTGAGCGCCGCCATCGTGGCGGCGCCGTCCGCAACGGTCAGCGGCCGCATCCCTGCCTTCGAGAGCATGCCTTGCAAGATTTCGCGACTCGAGGCGTTGTCGTCGACCACCAGCACCCGGCGGTTATGCAAGGATGCGAACTGGGGCAATTCGTGGCACGGCGCACTCGGTTGGCCGATCTCTAAAACGGTAGTGAAATGGAACGTGCTTCCCTGACCGGCTTCACTCTCGACCCAGGTGCTTCCCTGCATCATTCCCACCAGACGGGTCACGATCGCCAGGCCCAGCCCGCTGCCGCCATAGACTCGCGTGGTCGAGGTGTCGGCTTGCTCGAAGGCGTTGAAGATTCTTGCTTGCTTTTCGGCGGCAATGCCCACTCCCGTGTCGGTAACACTGAAATGGAGTTTGGCTTGGCTGCGATGGGAGATTTCCCCAAAACCCTCCCCCGGCCCCTCCCTGAAAGAGAGGGGAGTGCTGGGCGAGTAAAGATTGACTCGGATGACAACTTCGCCCGTTTCAGTAAAGCGAATGGCGTTGCCGACCAGGTTCGTCAGCACTTGGCGTAGTCGGCCCGGGTCGCCCATCAAGTCCTCGGGAACGTCGGACGCGATTTGTCCCAGCAGTTCCAGGCCTTTGCCGTGGGCTCGTAGCGAGAGTCCCTTGAGTGTTTCTCCAACCACGTCCGCCAAATTGAAAGGCACCTTCTCCAGTGTCAACTTGCCAGCCTCTATTTTGGAAAAATCGAGAATGTCATTCACCACGGCCAAAAGCGAATCGGCGCATGATTGCACGGTCTCGAGATATTCGCGCTGGACCCGGGTGAGCATGGTGTCGAGTGACAATTCCGTCATGCCCAGGATGCCGTTGATGGGCGTGCGGATTTCATGACTCATGTTCGCCAGGAAGGAACTCTTCGCCAGATTGGCGGCTTCGGCGGCCTCCTTGGCTTTCATGAGGTCGGCCTTGCTGTCGAGCAATTCTTGGGTTCGTTTGGTGACGGTCTGCTCGATGTTCGCGTTGGTGATTTCTAATTGCGCGGTGCGCTCGGCAATCTGCCGCATCTCGCGGGTGCCTTGGACGCAGGCTTGAATCAAGATGATGTCTTCGAATACCACCCAACCGGCATGTTCCATCCATCGCCACCAGGGGGCGGCTAGGACGCCATACACCGATTGAGGCCAGAAGACGCCGCGGAAAAAATGGTCCGCCGCCGCCACGGCCGAGGCGGTAATAAGCACTTTCCAATCGCGGTAGAGCGCCAGGAATGCCAGTGATCCGAAGATATGAAAATGTGTTTCGATCCGGCCCCCGGTCAGATGGATCAGCACGGCCGAGATCAGCATTTGGGCAATGGCGATCGTGTGTCGGCTGAGCACCGTTCCAGGTCGAAAGAGAGCCAACGCAATCGGAAATGAGACAATGAGCCCGTTGAGCAAAACGGCGGTCCAGACGTGAGGGTGGACTTGAGAGGACAGGCCAGACCACGCCAATGGCGAGAGCCACAATGCCGCGGCCACACCAGCCAACCATTGCACCACCAGCAGCACGGCAAAAGTTCGATCGGTGCGAACAAAAATCTGTTTCCGATGGGCGGCAAACAGTTTATTTGCCCGAATCTGCGTCTCCGCTGATTGAGGCTCGGATACCGCATGAATCAAATTCATCATCGACTCTCCAACGATGGGTTTGCGCTGGTAAGCGGACAGCCAAAGACGGGCGTCAGACAACAGTCCGACGGGATTTCTTTGGCCAGGGTCACCACGGCCGTATGACCGGGATTGTCGCCACTGTGCCCTCGCGCCAGGGTGATGCCGCCGCTAAAGAGCAGCTTCCCTTGGCGATCAAACAATACGGTGTGCCCCGAAGTGGTGGCGGCAAAACGAACTGCCTCCGCGCCTTCCTCGTCCGTGAGCACTTCAGCTCCTGGCAGGGCCGATGCGGTGCGCCACAGATCGGTCTGCTGCCAACCGGCTTGGGCGCCGCGTGGCCGGATGAACACGATGCGGGGAGCAAGCTTGCCTGCGGATTGGGCGATGACCCGTTCCAATTCGTCCAGACTCGCCCGACTACATGGGCAGTGAGGGTGGACGAACATGATGAGCGTCGTGCCGTCGGCGACTCGAGCAATCTTGGAATCGCTCGGCCACAAAGATGGCGTCTGAGCGATCGGCCCGGGTTGATTCTGATAGCGCATCAGCCACCCAAGCCCGGCCACGCAGGCAAGCAGCCAAATCAGAGCAGCCATGCACCAAGCCGAGGCACGCCACATTTTATGAGTGGAAAGATTGACCATGCACCAGGATTCACAATTGCCACCCCAGCCAAGGGGTGCTCAAGGAAAGATTAGGTCCGGCCCGTGCGCAGGCTGGGCTGGATAATGGACTGCCTTGGGCATCCTGTATTGGGCGTATTCCTCACAACCGACAGGGTTGTCAATTTTGATCGGGAGGGCACCCTGGAAGGCATCTGGGATCAGGCAATTTGAGGCCAGTTTCAGTCATGTTGCCGGGTTTGCAGGGGATGCAATGCCTGCAACGGCTGAGTAGAATAATTCCACCTTCCGCTGCATTGCATACCTGTCGCCCGATAGGGTAGCGCCGTGTGGCACAAATGGGCCTTCCCGGCCTCCCCCAACAGGAGTTGCCATGTCGCGCATCCAGTTGTTCTGTGGCGTTTCCTTCGCTCTGTTTCTTTGGTCAGCGATTGCGGCCGCAACGGCAGACGAGCCAGCCAAAGACCCTGGCCACGAGCAGCGCAAGCCCAAGGTCTTCGCCATCATCTTCAACATGGGTTATGGCGGCGATAACCTGCCTAAAGACAAAGCCGAGTTCGAGAAGCTGGCCGTGGCCTGCAAGGAGGCTCACTACAACGTGATCCTGGGCAAGTACGAAGACTGGCGCGAAGAGATCTGCCGCAAGCACGGCTTACTGATGTTTGTCGATCTTCTGGTTGCAGACCATCACGTCTACCGCGGGCTGCCCGCCGAAGTCCCCAAGGCCAAGGCGCTGTGTGAGAAGCTGAAGGGTAATGATGCGATCTACGGATATCACCTCTGGAGCGACGTGATGAAGGCCGATGGCCGGAGTCGCGATATCGCCAATGTACACACCTGGGATCCGACTCATCCAACTTATTGCGGCAGCTATCGGATGAAGGGGAACTCCGGCTTGGTCAATCCCGATCTCCATGGCTATTACGATTTTCATTTTATCCGGGGCGGTCTGTGGGGGCACCTCAATTCCGCTTGGAATGTGTCTCGCTCTAAAGACGCCTATTTTCTGATCTATATGGCGCCCGCGCCGGGCAAAATTGGCATCGGCAACTACAACCGGTTGGCATACACCGACAGCGTCTCCATCGCGTATGGTTTGAAGGGTTATCTCTACCACTACGCCGGCGGCTATGCCGGTGACGGCAAATGGGACGCCCAGGGTCAGGATCTGGCCAAGGCCAATGGGAACGTGGCGCCGCTGGGTCCAGAATTGATGAAGATCGGCAATCCGACCGACATCTATTCGACCCCCATGACGGTGGACTCCAAAAACCGTGAACATTTCCCGGCCGCCATTCCGGCTGGATTTAAGCCAGTTCCGGCCGACTACTGGGCGCAGGTCGAGGCGGGCGAAGTGCTGATCGGCGCGTTCAAGGACGACCAGAAGCGTGACGCCGCCGTGCTGGCCAATCACAATATTTATATGGCTCAAAAGATGAAGCTGAAGGCCAAGGACGGCAAGAAAGTGGAATTGTTCGACCGGGCAACCAAGGCCTGGAAGGTTCTCAATCCTGCTGACGGCACGGTCACGTTTGACATCGAGCCGGGGAGCTTCGAATTGATCCACGCCGCAAATTAGTCTCGCACTCAATCCCACCCCCATTCAACACCCACCGAGTCAATCAGGAGCCGTTATGGTTCGCATTCAATCGTTGGCTGCCGCTCTGCTGTCCCTATGCGTGTTGATCGCTGCTTCCGCCGCATCGGCACAGACGCCCGCGAAAGACCCTGGCCACGACCAACGCAAGCCCAAGGATTTCGCGATCATCTTCAATATGGGCTATGCGGGAAACAATCTTCCTAAGGACAAGGAAGAGTTTGAAAAATTGGCGGTGGCCTGCAAAGAAGCCAACTACACGGTACTCTTGTGTCAGTATGAAGACTGGCGAGCGGATATCTGCCGCAAGCATGGTTTGAAGATGATGGTCGATCTGCTTGTGCCCGACCACCACATCTATCGCAACCTTCCTGGCGCCCAGGCGCTCTGCGAGAAGCTCAAGGGAAATGACGCGGTTTACGCCTATCACCTGTGGAGCGACAAGATGCCGGTCGGCGGACGGAACCGTGATATTGCCAACGTACACTTGTGGGATCCGACGCATCCCACCTACGTCGGTAGCTACCGCATGGGCGGAAACCATGGTTTGGTCAATCCGGACATTCACGGCTACTACGACTTCCACTGGAAGCGAGGGCGGCTGTGGACCGATCTGCGGGGTGCCTGGGACGTTTGCAAAAAGAAAGATTGCTCGTTCCTGATTTATATGCAGTCCGACCCGGGGCTGGTCGGCCAGGGCAATTACAATCGGCTTGCTTATACCAATAGCGTCTCGATTGCTTTTGGACTCAAAGGGATGCTGTATCACTATCGCGGCGGCACGTATGCTGGCGACGGTCAGTGGAGCGGGTTGGGACAGGACTTGGCCAAAGCCAATGGCGATGTCTTGCCGGTGGGATCCGAGCTTATGAAAATCGGAAACCCCACCGACATCTATTCGACCCCAATGACGGTGGACGCCAAAAACCGCTACCACTTTGAAGCCGCCGTGCCGGGCGGGTTCGTGCCGGTGCCCGAAGATTTCTGGGCCAAGTTTGAATCAGGCGAAATGGTGGTCGGCGTTTTCAAGGACGACCAGCAGCGCGATGCGCTGGTGCTGGCCAATCACAATGCCTATGCGGCGCAGCCTGTGAAGATGAAACTCAAAGACGCGGCGACCAAAGTCGAGTTGTTTGATCGCGAATCAAAGTCTTGGAAAGCGCTCCCTCCGGCCGAAGGCGTGGTCAACTTTGAAATCGGTCCCGGCAGCTTCCAGTTGGTTCATGTAGCGAAGTGACAGGCGAGCGGGGGGCGTAAGCCCCCTGTTTCTTCTGGTGCCGTTTGCCGTCCAGCTTTACCAGCCAGCTATGCTAACGGCCGGCTTCCGCCGGTCGCTCACACCGGCCGCTCGCCAGGCAAGCGGGGGGCGTAAGCCCCCTGTTCTACTGCTCGACGCTCTGATCCAGGTCGAGCGTACCGAGGATATCGCCGCGGCGATTCGTGTCGAGTCCTTGATCGGCGTTGAAGATGCTCCGGCCACTGGAAGGGGCCAGGAGTTCCTTCAGTTCGATGATTGCCGGGCCGGTCAGCAGGATGAGCGCCGCCGGTGCGAAGCAGAACATCAGCGGCAGCACTAGCTTGACCGGCGTCTTGTTCGCTTGCAGCGTGGCTCGCTGTCGGCGCTGCACGCGCAAATGGTCGGACTGGTCCAACAGGGAGCCGGATAGCGCCGTGCCGAGTCGATCACTGCGCGACAACAACACGCACAGTCCCCGAACCTCTGGGAGTTCGATCCGGCTCGACAATTCTTTCAAGGCGTGCTTCAGACTGCTGACTTCGGCTTGGCGCTTGAGGATCAACAGTTCCCCGGCCAAGGCAGGATAACTGCTCAATCCCTTGGACACCTGCTCCAGGCTGGAACTCAGGCCCACGCCGCCGTCCATGCACATCGCCAGCATGTCCATCGCGTCGGGCAAACCCTGGCGAATCTCGGCCAGGCGATGGCGACGGCGAAAGAAGACCCAGAGGCGGGGAACGATCGACAACGTGGCCGAAACCGCCACGCCGCAAAACATGATTCGCAAGGCATGTTGCGGTTCCACGACCGCCAGCAGACCGGCAATCACTAGCGGAACGAACAACAGCACAAATCGCAAGGCATAGATGGCCACAGCCATCTTGGGGCCGTAGATGCCGGCGCCGCGCAGTAAGCGTTTAAACTCCCGCCGACCGCGTTCCGATTCAGGCAACTGCGCCGCCAACGCAGGCGTCAGCGAGCCGAACCAGTCGGCGTCGGTGTCATCGAATTCGTCTACTTCCGTGTCCGTCGGCGCTTTGCGTCGTTGCGTCGCACGCATCACCAGCAAGCAACCGCCGGTGACCGTGGCGAACGCCGCCAGTGGCAACACGATCGCCGCCGCCGGGATAGCGGCCGAGAGCGAGGCGGCCAGATCGGAAAGTCCAAGTAGTGTAGACATGACAAAATCTCTGTTTCTGTATGCTTGCTAGCCCCTATCCCCTAATCCCTCACCCCTCACTCAGTACTTCACTCGCAGCACCCGCCACAACCAGACGATGCCTATCAACATCAGCGTGCCCGCGACCGTCAACAACGGCGGGCCGAGTCGATTGGTCAGGAAGCGGTTGAGATAGTCCGGCTCGATCCACATCAGCGCGGCCACGCCGGAAAGCGAGCCGACGATCAGGCCGATTGCCGAAAGCCGGCTCCCGGCAGTCGCGGCGGCCAGATGACCTTGGAACTGTTGCCGATCTCGTGCCGCTGCCGCCAATCGCTCGGTTAACACAGCCAGATTACCGCCGGTCTGTCGATGCACGGCCACGGCCACGGCAAACATCTTGAACTCGGCAAGTGGAAGCCTGCGGACCATCCGCTTCAGCACCGCTGAGACGCTGTGCCCCAGCCGAAGCTGAGCGGCACAGTATTCAAACTCTTCCGACAGCGGACCTTTGGTATCCGATGCCACCATTGCCGCGGCGTGCTCAAAGCTGCGACCGGTGCGGACCGCGTCGGCGAGCAGGTCGAGCGTGTCGGGAAGC
>JAIOPX010000194.1 GCA_021413705.1 Planctomycetota bacterium
ACCTGACGGAACTCGGCCGACGCGTGACCGTGGCGGCATTGAAGCTGCGGGAACTCGTGCTGGTTCCCTCGCTGGCGCGACCCTGTTGAACCGAGACAAATCATGACCAAATTGAGATCAAACAGATTCGTAAGGTACTAAGCCGATCGAGAAGGTGGCGGGCATCGTGGGCCCGGACATGGGAGCCAGCGATGGCATCGATCATGGCGATGTGTGCACACACACAATCTGGGGAGAGATTGCGTACCAGATCGGGAAAAAGGCCGGTTACGAACTGATGCGGGCCGACGACGAACAGCGGACCGCGCCGGGCACCCAGGTCTGGCAGAAGCTGATCGGTGACGATCCGGCCCTGATCATGATTGATGAAATCGCGTACTACCTGCGGGTGGCACGCGGGGCGAAGTACGCGGTCGGCAAGACGAGTCTGGCCGAGCAGACGGTAGCGTTTCTGATGTCGCTGATGAAGTTCGTCGGCGAGAGTAAGCGGGCCGTCCTGGTTTACACGCTCGCAGATTCCTCGGACGCATTCGGCAAGGAGGCCGACGAGTTGAGGGAAGAGCTGGCTGAGGCCCGGAGTGTGTCGGCGCGTCAAGAGCACGTCCTCACTCCTACGGCGGAGAACGAAATCAGCGCCATCGTGACCCACCGGTTGTTCTCCAAGACCGACCGGAAGGCGGCCGAAGGCACGGCGGACGAGTTCTTGGCCTACTACCGGCGGCAGGTTGACCAGAACACAGATCTGCCAACCCGCGCGACACGCTCGGAATACCGGGACGAAATTGCGACCGACTATCCGTTTCATCCTGAACTGCTGACGACCCTGAACCGCAAGACCTCCACGATTCCGAACTTCCAGAAGACGCGAGGCATCCTGCGACTACTTGCGCTGACCGTCCGGGATCTGTGGGCACAGAAACCCAAAGACTGCTACCTGATCTCCACGTTTCATCTGAATCTGGGTCTGGAGCAGGTTGCCAATGACCTGACGAGCCGGCTGGACCGGCCCGCGTTCAAACAGGTTGTCGAGGCGGACATCGTAAGCCCGCGCAAAGGATCTCTGTCCCATGCACAGGAGATCGACCGGGAGTGGCTGGAGGCCGGGAAGCCTCCCTACGCCCGGCGAGTGGCCACCACCGCTTTTCTGCACAGCATCGTGCAGACGGGCCAGAGCGGGGCCGATCCTGCCGATCTGCGACTGGCGTCCATCGAACCCAGCGATGATCCGGCCCTCGTCGATAAGGCGATGCAGAAGCTCGTCGATTCCTGCTGGTTCTTCGATTACGACGGGTTGCGGTATCGGTTCAAGACCGAGCCCTCGCTCCGTAAGGTCGTCGATGACGAGATGGGGATGGTTGGTAAGGTCAAGGCAAAGTCCGAACTTGATGAGCGCACCCGGAAGGTTTGGAAGAAAGGGATCTTCACGCCCGTGTTCTTTCCTGTCGAAGCCGAAGACGTGGACGACGATGCCCAGGCCCCCAAACTGGCAGTCATTCACTATGACTCCACCGCAGTCAAGGTGACCAGTGCCGCCCAGCCCCCGGAACAGGTCATCAAGCTCTTCGAGCATTCGGGGTCCATGGAGGGATATCGCACCTACAAGAACAACGTCGTCTTCCTGGTTGCCGATGAGGACCAGGTCGACCGCATGGTTGACGTGGCCCAGCGGTATCTGGCCGTCCGGCGAATCGTGGGCGACGCCGATCGGATGCGGCAGTTCAACAACGAACAGGCAGACAAGCTCAAGAAGATGGCTGATGCGGCGGAACTGGATTTACGCATCGCCATCACGAAGGGATACCGCCACTTCTACTACCCGTCGGCCGATGCCTCGCGGAAGGCCGCTAATCTTGCTTATCAGCTCCTCCAGCCCGATGAACAAGGCGATGTTGAGCAGGACCAGACGGAAGTGGTCCTCCGCGTTCTTCGTACCCTGGACAAGGTGCTGACCGCCGATCAGGACAAGCCGCTCAATCCTCAATACGTGAAAGCCAAAGCGTGGCCGGCCAACACCACGACCATGACCACCGAGGACTTGCGGCGCGCATTCGCGCAGCGATTGGGCCTGAAGATGCTGCTGGATATCAACCAGCTCAAGCGGACGATCAAGGACGGCGTCACCAAGGGCATCTGGATCTATTACCCATCCGATGAGGGTATTGCATACGGGCCGCCGTCCCCGGCACCGATGATCCAAATCGGAGAGGACGCGACGCTCTACACGCCTGAGGAGGCCGTGAAGCTAGGCCTCAAGATTAAGGGGACCGAAGCGAAGGATCCGGAAGTATGTCCGGTCTGCGGCAAGAGCCCCTGCACCTGCGGCGAAGACGACGACCCCAAGCCCCAGCCGACCAGGTTCTCAGCGGAGGGTGGGCCATCACAGGTGTTCCAGGCAATCGCCGACCAATGCCAGGACCATCAGGTGAAGAAGTTGTCGCGGGTCTTCCTCCGCCTGGAAGGCATGGGCAAGGATGCAGCCCGCGATGTTCGCTCCCTGGGGCTGGCGATTCCCCAGATGGGGAAGGCGACATTCAGCCTGGAAAAGAAGATGGTGCTGGAGTTCGGCGGCGGCGAGCGGCTGAACATCGATTTCGCGGGCTCATGGGACCGCTACAAGCGACTGAAGACGGTCACCGACACCTTGAGCCAGGAAGCGGCCAATGCCAGTGTGAAGTTTGGCTTGAAGGCCGAGTTTGACCAGGGCCTCGAAGTCGGCGGCGAACAGTTCCAGACCATCAAAGATGTCCTGACGAATCTGAGCATCGGCAAGATCAGGGTTGACGTGGAAAAGAAAGAGATGGAGACAAAGTAGTGGCAGAGCAGTCGTTTGAGCTACGGGTGGCCGCGGACCGGCCAGACGAGTACGGCCTGGCGCTGTTTCGCCGGAGGCGTCCCGGCGAGCGCGCTACCGACCCCGGTTCCGACGGGGATAAGTTGTGGCAACTGGTCGTGCGAGTTTACGGCACTCCGATGAAAGCGGTGCTCGATAAGGTGCTGGCGACCCTGAAGCACGCGGGATACCGGCCGTCGGACTTGTCCCGCAGCCGCAAGGTGCCCTTCGTTCTGAAAGAGGCGGCCGGTGTACGCCTTGGCTTGATCTTCCTGGCCGTCAAACCTCTGCGGAAAACGACTCGCATGTCCGACGTGGCTGAGCACATCGACGGCATGAGCGACGAAGAGGCCTATTACTGGTTCAGCAAGACCGCCAACGCCGAACACGGGCGGCGGTCCCAGCGAGCGTTACGGATTCTGATGGCAAAGGAGTAGCATCCAATGATTGAGCCCAAGTACGGCACGCTTCAAACGATGTTCGCAGATCGCGTTTTCAGGATTCCACATTATCAGCGATTCTACAGTTGGCACCGGAAGCAGAGGCAGGATCTTTTTGAAGACCTGCGGAAGCTTGCTTCCCAAGGCGGGGACAATCATCATTTCATGGCGACAATCGTATGCCATCGCACGAAAGAGATTCGCGCGGTCGGGGGAGAAGAATATCGTCTCTACGACATAGTAGACGGGCAGCAACGGCTCACGACCCTCATACTGATCTTGAAGGGCATTCAACTGGCGCTGAACGAGAATGCGGAAGAACGAAAGGACCTTGCCCTTCTGCTGTTAAAGCGAGACGGGAACCTTATTCTGCTTCAGACCAACAACGCTAACGAGCATATATTCAACGCGTTTCTCCGTGAAGGTCGCGAGCCATCAGCATCGGAGATCAAGACACAAGCCGATGTGAACTTGCGAAACGCCATTCGAGATTGCCGGGCTTTCGTTGCTGATTGGGGGCACGACAAAGGCGAATTGCTATCGCTGCTGCGTTTGGTCAAGAACAGATTGGGTTTTGTCCTGTACGACACTGAAGACAGCCGAGCGGTGTACACGCTCTTCGAAGTTCTGAACAGTCGCGGGCTGGCGGTCGATTGGCTAGACAAATGCAAGAGCGTCCTCATGGGAAAGGCGTTCGAGTTGTCTCCCTCAACCCAAGCCGCAGAGGCGGCGATTGTGTCTCTGCAAAAGCTCTGGGGGAACATTTACCAAGAGCTCGCACAAGTCACTGTCTCTGGGGAAGAGGTCCTGCGCGTGGCAGCGACATTAAAATACGGGCCCATGAGAGGGAAGCCTCTCCAAGCGGAGCTCGCGTTAGAACGATTTCGGGCGGACTGCAAAGAACCGGATCATCCGCGTCAGCTCACCATGATGATTCTTGATGCAACGAAGAAACTAATTTTGTTGGAAAGCAACGTGTTTTTGGGGCCTGTAACGGATGTTTTGCACGCTCGGATACTTGCCGTTGCGCTGATGTCAACTACTTGTCTTAACGACAACGAGCGCCGTCGCGCGTTGGACCAGTGGGAAAGAGTCACGTTTCGGATCTTTGGTCTTGCCGGCAAGGACTCTCGAAACGAGGTCGGCACTTACGTCCGACTGGCGAACAAGGTCAACAATGGTGCGGAGGGCGCGAGCCGTTACAGCGAGATCACCAGTTCTCTTCGGGAACTCGGCCAAGATTATTCCATCGATGACGTGGTAGCGCAGGGTTTAGCAGGAAAGAGTTGCTATGCCACCTCACCAGAACTGTGCAGATACGTGCTTTGGAAGTACGAGGAGCATCTGGCGGCAAAATCCGGGAAAGGTGGCACGGTGGATGAGCATGTGCGGCGGGAAATCTGGCGCATGCGAGCGGGTGATTCCGTCGAGCACATCTTTCCACAGAACCCTGAGCCTGGTGGCGCTTGGGACGGCAAAATGCGTAGAGGCACCAAGAAGCCGGAACCTATCGAAAAACACGTACACCGAATCGGGAACCTGCTGTTGCTGCCCGAAGAGTTGAATGAGGAAGCCCGTCGGCAAGGCTTCCGTCAGAAAAAGGAAGTATATCAGCGGCATAACTTGCGGATGGTGCAGGAGGTCCTACGAGCTAGCGACTGGAGCTTAGATGACATTGAGGCGCGCGAAGCCCGCATTGTCAAGTGGGCAAAGTCTACGTGGGCTGACTTGGCTGACTGACCGGCGAAAGCAATGCCGTGTGCGAGACTAGAGGCGAGGGAATGACTAACACAAAGCCGAAGTTACTGATCGAGCAGTGGCTCCCCATCGCCGCTATTGGTGCCGAGTGCATGCGAGAGCGTGGAGCATCATCGGCGTTGCCGCCGCTGTACTTTCTGCATGTCTGGTGGGCTCGGCGGCCCCTGACGGTCAGCCGGGCAGCCATTCTTGCCAGCTTGTTGCCGGCTTACCCCGTCGATGGTGATCCCGATGTCCCGGCGTGGCCTGCGAGCTTCAGAAAGCAGTTCCCAACTTTCGACAGCTACCAGGCTTGGTTCAAGAGGCTGTTAGGCATCGTCGGAGACCCAGTGCAGGGACGTAAGCTGATCGAGTGGGCAAAGACGAAGAGCCTTAAGTTGAAAGTGCATCCTTACGGCTATCCGAGGGCATTCACCACAAATCCAACTGAAGATCAGCTTCGAGTCCTGTACGAAATGCTGGAGTGGACTTGGGGGTCGAGAACCATCACTTTCTGCGATCCCATGTCCGGCGGCGGCAGCATTCCCTTTGAGGCTCTTCGGTACGGCCTCTCGGTAAATGCAAATGAGCTAAATCCAGTTGCGAGCGTGATTCTACGGGCGTCCCTCACTTACCCTGCAAAATTTGGCAATGAGCTGGTCGCCGAGATCAAGCGATATGGGGCCCTATGGCGTAACGCAACGCGAAAACGTCTGGAGCGTTTCTTTCCCCTACTGACTGATCGCGAGAACATCTTCGCATACGTTTGGGCACGAACCGTCGCCTGTCCCATCACGGGTCATGCTGTCCCACTGTCCCTAAGTTGGTGGGTTCGAAAGGGCAGCGATCCCGTCGCTGTGCAGTTGGTTCCGCAAGTGGCGACGGGGCGCTGCCGATTCAAGATTGTTCGCGGTCGTGACGCTTGCGCCAAAGCGAAACCCGATGCTGGCACCATCAAGCGGGGCGTGGCGATAAGCCCTTGGACGGGCGAGGCCATCGAGGGTGATTACATTAAGCAGGAGGCGAAAGCTGGCAGGATGGGACAGCAGCTTTACGCCGTTTGCATCAAGACAGATGGGGGAGTCGACTTCCGTGCCCCCACGGAGGCAGACGAATCAGCGATGGAGGAAGCCTCAAAGGAACTCCGGCGCCACCGTATAGAATGGGAGGCTGCCGGGCTGCTGCCCACGGAACCTTACCCCACGCCTTCAAGTGACATGCGGCCGATCAACTTCGGCATGCCCACATGGGCGGACTTCTACTCGCCGCGGCAGCTTCTATCGCACGTCGTCTACCTCGATGAACTGAGAAAGCTGCATGAGAAGATCAAAACTGAGATCGCGCCCGACAAAGCGGAGGCGCTGATTACTTACTTGGCTATCGCTCTGGACAAAGGAGCCGATCGCAACTCCTATATGTCGCGTTGGATTCCGCAGCGGGGGATTCTCGCAAACACCTTCGACAGGCATGGTTTCCCGATCAAGTGGAGCTTCGGTGAGTTTGATGCTGCCCACAATATGTGTGGTTGGATAATCGATCAGGTCGTCGACAGCGTATCGGGCATTGCGCAGTTGCTCCAAGGCCTGCACAGTCCGCTCTTTGGGGAGTCGGGCCATTCACCCGTTGATCGGCTGAAAGTCACTAGGGGCAAGGCCCAGGATCTGCGGGAGATAAAAGACGGTGAGATTCGCCTAATCTGCGTGGATCCCCCGTATTACGACAATGTTCAGTATGCTGAGTGCAGTGACTACTTCTATGTTTGGTTACGCAGGTCGTTGGGCGAGGTGCACCCCGATCTCTTTGGCGCCTTTGAACTGACACCTAAAGATGAAGAGGCGGTGGCCAACCCTGCTAGGTTCCAGGTGGCCTCCTCAACCAAGCGAAGGGAACTCGCAGAGCAAGACTATGAGAACAAAATGGCGGCCGCGTTCCGAGAAATGAATCGTGTGCTCGCCGATGATGGCGTCTTGACGGTGATGTTCACCCACAAAAGGGTCGAGGCTTGGGACACGTTGGGCACGGCATTGATATCAGCCGGCTTCAAGATCGACTCGTCTTGGCCCGTCCACACGGAGTTCGCCAACGCTCTCCACCAGGCGAAGAAGAACGCCGCTGCAAGTACGATTCTCCTCACGTGCCGCAAACGTCGCGAGAGTACAGAACCGGCCTGGTGGGAGGACCTAAAGTCGAAGGTTCGAGAAACCGCCAGAGAAAAGGCCACGGAGTTTCAATCGCTTGGGATTGACGGCGTGGATCTGTACATCAGCACATTCGGCCCGGTGCTATCAGTCATCTCCGAGAATTGGCCGGTACTGACCAGTGAGAGCGACCCGAAGACTGGCGATCCGTTGCCGTTGAAGCCGGGAGACGCGTTGGACCTGGCCCGACAGGAAGTGGTCAACCTGCGAAAGCAGGGACTCTTGCTCGGACGAGCGGTGGAGTTCGACCCGATTACTGACTGGTACCTGATGGCTTGGGATGCGTTCAAGGCCCAGGAGTTTCCGGCCGACGAGGCCCGAAAACTGGCATTGGCCCTGGGGCTGGACCTGGAGCGGAACATCATCCGCGAAAAGCGGCTGGTAACGAAGAAGTCCGCCAGCGTAGTGCTAGCCCTTCCGGCCGCACGCCGGAAGAAGGACATGGTGGACGAGGACGCCGAGCGGTTCGTCCATCTGATCGATGCCCTCCACACAGCCATGATGATCTACGACGAGGAGGGATCCAAGGCCTGCAAGGTCTTCGTAGATCGCCAGGGCCTGCGGAACGATGGCCGGATCAAGGCGCTGGTGGAAGCCCTGATGAACGCCATCCCCACCACCCGCGACAAGAAGAACCAATTCCTCCGGCCCGAAATGACCACCCTGGAGGCCATGCGGCTACTGTTCTGGCCCGACCTCCCGGCGCCCAAGGAAGAGGAACCACCGAAGATTCCGGAGATCCAAGGGTCGCTCTTCGGCGGAACCGAGGAGGTAGAGGACGCCGAAGAGGAACAAGAAGACGAGGATGAATAGAAACGACCAGCCACGAACGGGCTGATTCTGGTAGAGCGGACACAATGCTGTAAGTCTTCGCGCGAGGTGCGTATGTCAAAACCCGGTCTCGATGGCGCCACGATCGGCCCTGTACTTAAGGAGAAGAGCAGCCATGTTGGCTGGTCAATGTGCATTGGTGCGGGCGTGTCAGTACCTGCGTTTCCAAGTTGGCCGGAGCTAGTGGAAAACCTTGTCAAGAAAGAACTCGGCGACGCCAGAGGCAAGACCGTTGCCGATGCGTTGCTCAAGCGATTCTCACCCGATGCGCTGATACAGGCAGCACACGATCGGTCAGGAAAGAATGACCGAAGGTTTGCGAAGGAGCTTAGTTCGATGCTTTATCGAACGCTAAAAAGCTCCCTAGGGCGTTCTGGGTGGGCGATTGCGAGGGAAGCATTGACGGCAGCGTCCCCGGGCGACCTTCAAATTAGTGATTGGACACGATTCCGCGATGGGGTCCGCCAAGCCTTTCCGGGCATGGCTTCCTTAGGCATCGCTGAGACCATTGTGGATCTACACGGCGAGAAGTTCGCCCCCCGGTCAATAATATCCTTCAATGCAGAAAGCGTCTTGTACGCTCTCGTACACGCCGAACACACGCTCCGATCGTACACGATTACTCCAAGCGGGGACGTTGCTTATCCGAAGCGTCTTTTGGATAGAGTCACGCACTCTGTGTCTTATCGTCGGCCCAATCGCATCCCCTACGTCTATTGTCATGGGCTTCTTCCTCTCGTCGGGAAAGCTGGAAAGCTAAAACCACAGTCTGTAGATAAGCTCGTCTTTTCCGAAGCCGAGTATCTGGGGCTCGCTAACCGAAACTTCTCGTGGCATGCAAATGTGTTTGCTGAAGCGGCTCTTTTCCATTCGATGGTCTTTGTGGGGGTATCGCTATCCGATCCAAATATGCGCCGCTGGTTATCATGGATTCATGAGAACCGGAAGTCGGAGCTGAAGACATTGCAGAAGTATAAAGGTGACTCCACGGTCCACTTCTGGGTTACCCTCCGCGCCCAAGACGACGAAACAAACTCCTGGATTGAGTCTAGTGTCTCTCACTTGGGTGTCCGGCTTGTGTGGATCAATGCGTGGGCAGAAACTTCCGCCACGCTACGGCGAATGCTTGGCCTGTAACATTGCATAATCACAACATGGCTTCCACGACACGATTTCCAACTAATGGCTTGCTGTGGAGCGAGATGCGGGCTCGCGTGAAGTCCGGCCCGCGGATTCTCCTGGCGGTCTGGGCCCCAGCGCGCCGCGTGTCAAAAAAGAACAGGTAAATCGTGAGTCTCCGCGACCTCAAACTCAGAATCTCCTACGGCCCAGGTGACAACCGGCTCACTGACTTCTTCATCCCGGCGCTGTCGGAAAGTGTGAAGTACGACCGGGCGGCCGGGTACTTCTCCAGCAGCATGCTCGCGGTCGCAGCCGCCGGCGTCTCCCGAATGATCGGCAATGGCGGCAAAATGCGGCTACTCTGTGGTGCCGACCTGACCGAGGATGATGTTCAGGCAATCCGTCGCGGCGAGGACTTGGGGATGAAGCTCGCCCATGCGATGAAAAAGCGGCTCTTCGTGCCGGAGAATGTCCTGGTTGAACGGCGGCTTGAGGCGATGGCCTGGATGGTGGCTACGGGGCAGTTGGAGATCAAGGTCGTACTGCCGACCGACAGCAAGGGCGCCCCCCTCGCGGCCAGCAAGTCGGATGCCTACTACCACCCTAAAGAAGGCATGTTTATTGACGCGGAGGGGAACCAGCTTGGGTTCTCCGGAAGTGTCAACGAGTCGGCCACGGCCTTGGAGGACAACTACGAATCCTTCATGGTGTTCAATTCTTGGGATACCAGCCCGGCCCACCTGGGACAGATCCGCATCAAGTTTGACCGACTCTGGGAGGGCAAAGAGAAGGATTGGTTGGCGCTGCCGATTCCCGAGGCCGTAAGGCTGGAGCTGCTGAAGTTCCGTCCGGCTCAGCCTCCGTTGTTTGATCCGCTGGAACCTAAGCCCGAACCGGTGGTCGTCCCGGAAGATAAACCCCGGCTCGGGGCGGAACAGCGGGAACGCATCATCTTCCAGTTCCTTCGCGATGCTCCCTACATGATCAATGCCGGGCGGCTGGGCCTGGAAACCTCCACCGTGCGACCGTGGCCACACCAGGTTCACGTGATCGACAGTATCGTGGAGCGATTCCCTGAGCGATTCATGCTTTGTGATGAGGTGGGCCTGGGGAAGACGATCGAGGCCGGTTCGGCCATTCGCCAGCTTGTCCTGTCGGGCCGGGTCAAGCGCATGCTGATCCTCGTGCCACGGAGCGTGCTCGTGCAGTGGCAGGAGGAACTCTATGAGAAGTTCGTCCTAAACATCCCTCGCTACGACGGGCACAGCTTCTGGGACGTGTTCGGCCGGGAGATCAAGGCCCCGGCGGGACCCAATCCGTGGGACGCCCACCCCCTGCTTCTGGCATCGAGCCATCTGGCCAAACGACGGGAACGCCAAGAACAGTTGGCTGAAGCTACCGGATGGGACCTACTGGTGGTCGATGAAGCGCATCATGCCCGCCGCAAGGACTTTCTCAACCGCGAGCAATATCGACCGAACCGGCTCTTGGAACTGCTCAACGGCGCCGATGGCCGGCCGGGGCTCAAGGACAAGACGAAGGGCATGATGCTGCTGACGGCAACACCGATGCAGATTGATCCGGTGGAAGTCTGGGACCTGTTGCGGGTGTTGGGCTTGGGCGGACGATGGGGAGCATTCGAGGACAATTTCCTACGGTATTTCAACGAGCTGAGGACCCCGCTGGAGGATATCTACTGGCCGTTCATGCTGGATATGCTGGCGGACTATTTCGACACCGGTGGACAATGGGATGAACACTTCGTCGGGGTTGCCGAGACGAAACTCGGCCCGGTGGAGTGGGACCAGCTCAAGGGGCTGCCGTGGGCGTCGAATCCGGAATCCATTATCAAGCAACTCAGCCCGGCCGGCCAAGCCATGTTGTTGCGGATGGCTCGGCAGCACACGCCGCTCCGTCGCTATGTGTTCCGTAATACCCGCAGTCTGCTACGAAGGTACGTGCAGGCCGGACTGCTGAAAGAAAACGTCCCCGAGCGCGATCCACGGCCGGTGTGGATCCCCATGACGGATGATGAGTGGGACCTCTACCAGAGGATCGAGCAGTACATCCGGGATCACTATCAGCGATACGAGGAGGAGCGGAAGGGTCTGGGCTTCATCATGACCGTGTACCGTCGCAGGCTGACAAGCAGCTTTGCCGCAATTCAAAAGAGCTTGGAACGTCGCAAGGCCTTCCTTCAGGACAAGGCGGGCAAGGACCAGACCGGCGGTTTGGCCGAGGACGATACGGACGACACCGATGAGCTGGAATCTGACGTGTCGGAGTTCCTCCTTCCGGGTCTCGACTCCCTGGAGATGAAGCGGCTGTTTCTGGACGAGGTGGACTACATCGAAGATTTCCTGGCAGATCTTCGCTCGCTCGGATCGGACAGCAAGTTCGAGCAGCTCACACGCGACTTGGCTCAGTTGCTCAAGCAGCGGGACTCCATTCTGATTTTCACGCAGTACACCGACACCATGGACTATCTGCGGGACAAGCTGCGCCAGGTGTACGGAGACCAGGTGGCCTGCTACAGCGGGCGGGGCGGCGAGCGCTGGAACGGAAAGGCCTGGATAGGCACCAGCAAAGAGACGATCAAGACGGCGTTTCGCGACAAACAGGAAATCAAGATACTCCTCTGCACGGAGTCGGCCTCGGAAGGTTTGAACCTCCAGACTTGCGGGATGCTGATCAACTACGACATGCCGTGGAATCCCATGCGGGTCGAGCAGCGCATCGGCCGCATTGATCGCATCGGCCAGGTCTACACCAAGGTGTGGGTGCGGAACTATTTCTACGAGCGAACGGTCGAGGCAGACATCTACCAGCGACTGGACAACCGCATCGGCTCCTTCGAGAACGTCGTCGGTGAATTGCAGCCGATCCTCGCCCGTGTTGCCCGGACGATCGAGGCGGCCGCCATGGCTACCGATGAGCGGAGGGGCAAGCTGATCGCGCAGGAGGTGGCTGCGATCAACAAGATGGTCGAATCGTCGGAGGTGTCCGGTCTGGATCTGGACAAGCTCGTCGACGATACCGTTTCCGCGCCGAAGAGCCTGCCGGCCCCGGTGACGCTGACCGAACTGGAAAGAACGATCATTGGGTCGCAGGCCCTGGGCGAACGATTCACGCCGCACCCAAGGATCGCTGGGGCTCATCTGCTCGATTGGGCCGGGAATGCCGTGGAGGTCACATTCAACCCGGCCTTGTTCGACCAGCATCCCAACACGTTGCAGCTGCTATCCTTTGGCTCCGACTTGATGGCCGCGGTATTAGGGGCTGTCGAGCCACCTGAGACGGCCGACGCCGTGGGTTTGCTCGCCCGTTACCGGTTGGAAGGAGCGATTGCGATCATCGGCTACTTCGGCAGCAACCGTGGTGCCCATGAACCCATCCGATTTATGAGGACGTTGGGGCAGGCCTTGGAGGAGGGGACGTTGGCACCGCTGAGTCGGGCGGAGTCCGCAAACGCCTATGGGTTGTTCCTACAGGAAGCCCGGACGGCCCTCGCACACGTACAAAGCGTAGCTGAAGCACGAGCGTGCGGAGCCCGCGCCGCCATCACCGAGGAGTTGCGACAGATCCTTCGCCAGGCAGCCTATCTGCATTTGGTGCAACTCGGCACAGACGGCTTGTTCGAGCAGCCCTCAACCGATTTTACCGATCGCGCGATACAGCGGCTTCGAAGCCTGAAGTACCCGTTTGCCGGGGCGCTCAAGCTGGCGGGCGATCGACAGCTGCGGCTCCGGCCGGACGACCCTCTCTACCTCCGGTTCATGGGCTTCAATCATGCCACATTGGAGCGACGGTTTGAGGCGGCCCGGCAACGGCTGGCCAAGGTGATAACGCAGCACATCGGGCTTACGATGGCCACCCCGGGGAAATCCACAACGGATGCTCCCGCGATCGCGGTGGAGTTGCTGGCGTGCCGCTGAGGTGAGGTGGCGCAGCGGAAGGAGATATGGTGATGAAACTCTGTCTTGCGGACGAATGCGCGGAGCATGCGGTCTTCACGTTACTCGACGGCCTCTCGGCCAAGGCCGGGGCCCTGAAGAAGCTCCGGGAATCCACCGCGGCCGAATTGGACGCCCTGCTGCCGTCGATTCTTGACCGCGCCTTTTCTGGGAGACTCTGATGCTCAAGAAGCAAGTGAAGACAAGTCGCGAGCATATCCAAAGCCTATCGAAGGCGACGCCCCTTCAGGCCGTCGAGGAGTTGATTTGGAACGGCTTGGATGCTGGCGGACCGATGGTAGAGGTGCGGCTGGCCTTGGGGGAAATGGGGTCTCTACAAAACATTGAGATCATCGACTCTGGCGCTGGAATTCCGCAGGACCAACTTGAACAGGCGTTCGGCGAGATCGGCAACTCGCAGAAGGTTAGGCTGAAGGTCAACAAGGACGGCCGATTGTTCCACGGAAGTGAGGGCAAGGGGCGACTAAAAGCCCTCGCCCTTTGTCGTCAACCGGAGTGGATCATAACGTATCGGAAGAATGGCGAGCTTCGTCGTTATTCGATTAAGATCAATCGGGACGATCCCGACTATTTCGAGGTTGGGGAGGAAGAGACCATCGGAACCGGGACCACGGGGACAACGGTTAGCCTTGCCTACGTTGATGAGCAATGCGCCTCGCTACTCGGCGGCAACGCGAGGGACATACTGACTCGCAGGTTTGCCCTGTATCTCAGTGAGTACCCCGGTACATCAATCACGTACCACGGCCAGGTTCTTAAGGTTGATGAGCTGATCCAGGTCAAGGCGGACTACCCGCTGCCTGTTGAGGAGGGTCAGCCGCCGGCGACGGTGACAGTGATCGAATGGCGATTCAAGCTGGACAGCCGAAAGCTCTATCTGTGCAACGAGTCCGGCTTCTCGTTTCACGACATCCCACTGCGGCTGCATGCCCTTGGGGTCGACTACACCGCATATCTGCGTACGCCAAAGGTCAAAGAATGGGCAGATTCCGGCTTGTTGACGACGACCGAAATGGACCCGTCGGTTCAGAGAGTCCTCGATCTGGCCCGCGAGCAAATTCGAGCGCACATTCGCGAACGTTTGGCCTTGACTGCGCAGGATGTCGTCACGGAATGGAAGCAGCAGGAGGTATATCCGTATCGAGATGAAGAGGCGAAGAATCCACTTGTCGCGGCGGAACAACAGGTCTTTGATATCGTTGCCGTTCATGTGCATGAACTACATCCCACCTTCAAGGTGTCCGACCTCGATAACAAGCGACTGATCCTGACACTGATTCGGAAGGCGTTGGAAAGTGACCCCTCCGCTCTTACGTCACTGCTAAAGAGCTATGTGGATCTGCCGGAGGAAGAGCAGAAGGAGCTCGCCGACCTCTTGGAGCGGACGACTCTCAGCTCGTTGATCCGGGCTGGGAAAGTCGTGACCGAGAGGCTCGACACTCTCCAGGCGTTCGAGCACATTCTATTCAATGACGATTGGAAGGAGCGGCTTCTGGAGCGAACGCAGCTCCACCGGCTCCTGGCGCACGAGTTATGGGTGTTGGACGAGGAGTACTTGGTTGCCACCGATGATGAAGGACTTCACGCGGTCTTGAAGAAGCACCTGCACATCCTCGGCCGGCCTGAACTTGCTCCAGATGCGGACGTGAAGATGATTGACGGCAAGGATGGCATACCTGATCTCATGCTATGGCATCGGAGGAAGGTGGATCGTTCGCTTTTTGAGCATCTCGTGGTTGAGTTGAAGCGCCCTCGTGACTTCCTCGGTCAGGACGAAGTGGCGCAGATCGAGAAGTACGCATTCACCGTGATTGAGGATGAGCGATTCATGACTGACAAGGTGCAATGGAAATTCGTGTTGCTTGGGAACGACCTTGACAGCTACGCCAGGCAGAGGGCCAGCAGCGATAGCCATCCCGAAGGCTGCATTTATCGCAAAGGCAACGTGTCGATCTGGGTCCGACGTTGGGCAGATGTTCTCGCAGATGCCAGGGCCCGATATGAATTCTTCAGGGACAAGCTCAACATCGAGGCGTCTTCGGACGTAGGCCTGAAGACGCTGAAGACCAAGTATGCGCATCTGCTTGCGGGCCGGGGAGTTCGGAAGAAGAAGGATCTCGAAATCATGGCAGCCAAGTCGGCTTCGGCCGAGGATGGGGCAGACCCGGTCAACAACGATGCTCCTGAATGACCAAATTGATAGGTTCACCTCACGGGCCACGTCGTGATAAGACGGGGCGATCGCGGCTGGAAATGCTGCCATAGAGCCTTCTACAGACCCAGGGGTACATACTCGCGAGGAGGTCATCACATGACCAAGACGCGAACAACCCGCGCAAAGAACAGGAAAGCAGCAGCATCACACGGTAGCCGCGAAACAATCGCCACGGAGATCCAGTCGATCCCGCTGGCTGAGATCGAACGGGATGCCGCCAACCATCGGCTCGATCAACCCACGGCCAGCCAGAAGATTCAGGAACTGGCCGAATCCCTTCGCAACGATGGCCAGCAGCAGCCGGTGCAGTTATTCACCTACCCGGATGACCAGCCGCCAGCGCACGGCCGTCGGTATCTACTGGTCTTCGGATTCCGTCGCTGCGCTGCGGCCGAGTTGAACGGCTGGACCGAGATCGCGGCCGTGGTCAAGCCGATGCCGCTGTTGCCCGATGGTTCCATCGATCGGCTGACCATCGAGCGGCTGCGGAGCATCGAAAACCTCCAGCGGGAGAATCTCAACCCCATCGAGGAATGCGTCCTCGTGGAGCAATTTGTCAACAACCTTCCGGCCGACCTGGGCGGAACCCCGCCTCGGCAGGATGATGGCCGGCTGACGGAGGAGGCGGTGCGATTCTTGGCCCGAAGCATCGGCCGCACCGAGGCGTGGGTCCGGGACCGGCTGTATCTGAGCCGGCTATCGCCGGAGCTGAAGCAGAAGGTCATGGAGGGCAAGCTGTTTCTGGTCTACGCACGAGAGATCGCCAAGCTGGCCGACCACGCCGAGCAGGAACGCCTGGCCGGAATGTGCGAGGCGAATCCCCTTGACGGGCATTGTTCCACGACGATCCACCAAGTGCGACGGTATGTGGCCGAGCGACAGAACTCCCTGCGGGCCGTGCCGTGGCAACTCGACAAGGAATTCCCGAAACACAAGGCCGTGTGCGGGCCGTGCTCCACCTGCTCATTCAATTCCAGCAACGACAAGCAGCTCTTCGAGCATGATGGGAGCCCGGCCCCCGAGACCTATTGCCTTCGCACATCCTGCTTTGAAGCCAAACAGACGATCACCCAGAAGGCCCTGGAAGCGGCCGTGGCGAAGATCGTGCAGCAGAAGAAACTGCCCACCGAGGGCACGGCCGCGGAAGTGGCTGCGGAGTTCGTCAAGCCATCCCGTGTCGCCCGTCAGGCCAGGAAGAAGATCGACGGGGCCGAGCCGAAGAAGCCCGCGGTCAAGCCTCAGTATTGGGAAACCCCGGAGTACAAGGCCCGGGCCGCCCTCTCCGATGCCGAGCGGACCTGGCGAGAGCAGGTGGCCAAGAGCCTGACGGAGCAGATGCGGAAGCATCCCGGCCGGCTGACGTCGCTGCTGCTCATCGGCATCACGGGCGCCATCCGCAGCGGCATGAGCGAGAAAGAGGTCGCGAAGCTGAGCGGCCTGTTGAAGTTGACCGTCAAGCCGACCTGGCAAAACCTCCTGAAGGTCGAGCGGGCGGTGCTGATGCGAAAGCACTTTGACATCGGGGACGTGATCAGCCTGCACGACAGCGAATTGCTGGTGAACGCCGTGGCCAAGCTCTATTCGGTCGAGGTGCCGTCCTGCCCGAAGCTGGAGGACTATCTCCCTGCCCAGAGCGAGGGACCGGCAGAAGCACAGACCGTGGCGGCGTAGCGTTGAAAACCCCGGGCCGAACGAAGCCGAATCACGTCGCGTAGCCAACCCACCGTGTCGTCTATGCGGCCAGAACATCAGGACATTATATGCACGGAGGTCTAACTCTCTTGGCCAGATGGCAGTATGTCTTCCCGCTCTGGATAGTCTGGCAACACGTTCGATGCCAAGCGGTCGGCTGGCCGCCTGGTGACAACTCACACCCAAGAAGTATGTAGCATCCGTGCTTGCTAGGATTCAGCACACCGAGCGAATCGGGCTTCCATGGTTCTCGGATTCTTCCTACGCAGTCGCGATCGGTCGCGTGTCGAAAATGCCAAGGTTTCTTGCTCCTCTGCCCGGGAGGCGGATTCCGCCGGGTGGGAAGCAGGTCGTCCCTACAGTAAACACAGAATGCGGGCCGCCCCGTCATCCCTCTCCTCACGTGGACGATGGCGCGCGCCCTCACATATTTGGAGATGACCTTGCTATTTCCTTGAAGAATCGCATCCGCGATTTCCCGGCGCGCAGTATCGTTCAGATTCCTATCAAGCAGCCCGTAGATCATAGAATGCCCGTGCTCGTTTCATGTATGGACAAGGAACAATAGCTACTCCAACTCCAGGCACACCCGAAAACCCGTTGCGCCGGTCGTGAGGACAGGAAACAGCCTCGTGCGGGCGGCTGAACGGCAGTGCCTCGGCTCGACGACGGAAGAACCGCCTCGCATCACGCGGAGGCTGCCGTTCGCTGGTCCCGTGGGATCGATAGCGGCTCCAGCGGGGTAAGTGTCGTACCAGTCGGCGCACCACTCCTGCATGTTCCCGTGCATGTCATACAGCCCCCACACATTTGGCCGTTTCTGCCCTATGGGATGGAGCTTGCTGTCGCTGTTTCCCTTGTGCCACCCCATTTCATCCAAATTTCCTGTGCCACCATACGGGGTTTGCGTACCGGATCGGCACGCGTACTCCCACTCGGCCTCCGTGGGCAGGCGGTATTTCTTCCCCTCCTTCCGACTCAGTTTGCGGCAGAACTCCATCGCCCCATCCCATGATATCGTATCAATTGGCAAGTCATCCCCCTTCGTGTTGTGGCTGGGGTTGGAGCCCGTCACCAATTCCCACTGCTTCTGTGTTACCTCGTACGCTCCCATCATAAACGCCTTGGTGATCATCACCTTGTGCTGCGTTTCATCGTCACGGCGGTTTTCCTCGTCCGCCGGCGAGCCCATCAGGAATTCGCCCGGCTTGATCTCGATCAGCTTCATGCCGATGGAATTGGTGAGGGTGCGCGGTGGGTAGTAGTTCGCGATCTTCACCTTGAGTCTAGTCGCCTCTGCGTGCCCTGGCTCGATCGCCAGCAGCTCATCCAGCTTCGCTATCGCCGTCTTGCCGTTTTCCTTGCTGTCGTTTGCCTTGGCCTGGGCCAGCAGTTCGGCGACTTTCCGTAGGCGTTCCTGCTCGGGCTTGGCAACCAGAGTGCTGGCGCGCCGCAGATGGGCCTGTTCGATGCTATTGCACTGTTCTAGCAGGCGGTTATACGCGCTGCGAGCTTCGCCGAACGATCCGCGAGCCCAAGACGCTTCGGCCAGCGCTTGCTCCCGGGCGGCGCCGTCAAGCATAGCGGCGAAGCCCTGACTACGGTCAATGCCTTTAATGCGCTGCCATGCAACGTCGGCCCGATTCTTAAGCGGTAGCACATCGCCCAGAACGACGGATCCCTTTGCCGGTACGACGACCTGTTGCGTTTGGTCTGCCGACAGCGAATCGGGTGGGCGCGACATCCAGAGATCACGAGCAATCCATGCAGCCCCGAACACAACGGCGGATATGACTGCCGCGTAACCCGCGATTACAACGGGCCTTCGCAATCGCCTCGTGGGCATCGGAGCTTGACGCGGCATCGCTGTTGGACGCGCTAAGTCAGCCGGCTCCCAATTGTGAGCGTCATCGGCAACGACATCTGCTAGGGCTTGCCGCATTGCCGCCGCATTGCAGAAACGATCCGCCCGCTCTGACTCCAGTGCCCGTTCCAGCCAGTCGGCGAAACGCTTCTCCGCTCCCGCTCGTTCAAGCATCTTCGCTACCCCGGCCGGCGTCGGCCGGGATCCCGTGAACATTTCGCAAGCGATCATCCCCAAAGCGTAGAGATCGTCCCGCTGATCCGGCGCTTCTCCCGCCTGCTGCTGCGGCGACATGTACTGCACCGTGCCTGACAGGTTTCGCCCTTGGTCGCTCACCAAACTCCCGGAGAGCACGATGGACTGGGCCACCGCCGCCTGAATCATGCCCAAGCCGAAATCAGTTACCATCACTTGGCCGTCGGCCTGGATCAGAAGGTTCTCGGGCTTGAGGTCGCGGTGCATGACGCCCTTGCCGTGTGCGTAGGCCAGCGCATTCAGCACCTGCACCAAGATACTGACCGTCTCGGCCGTGGCCAGCTTCCCCGTCGCCCGCAGCTTCTGCCGAAGAGTGACCCCCTGGATGTACTGCATCACGTAGTACGGTGGATCGTGCGTCGTATCCAGGTCAATCGTGCGCACGATGTTTTCGTGTCGCAGCTTGAACTGGATTTGTCCTTCTTGGCGAAGCTGACGCAGGTACTGGTTATCGGTGGGGATTTTCACCGCGCACTCGACGTGCAACTCCGCGTGCCGTGCCAGCCACACCTCGCCGAAAGTGCCTTGACCCAAAGGCCGCACCAGTATCCATGGGCCGATGCTTTGGTTTGGTTCTAATACCATGTGGCATCCCAGATCTTGGGTGCATATCGCCGCCGGACTGACAGGTCCGATTTTCCCACGCAGGTGCTGAACTCGCAAGCGGATACTGTTTGATTCGAGGGTTAGGGGCGCGGAGCAGGTGCTAGCCGTCGCACTCGTTTTGATGGATGCCCGCCTCGCGCCCTCTACAGTGACAACCGGCAGACGAAAGGCCTCCTGCGCTAAGGAGGCCTTTCGGATCTCGCCGGCGCGATCGCTGTGTTCACCTACCGTTTTCTACCGTTTTGGCATTGGCGACTACCGACTTTTCCTAGGAAACCGTGAGATTCGGTGAAAGGTCTTGAGACGATTTGGGGCCGAGGTATAATGCTCGCAAGCACAATGTCCTCAAGGCTTTAGACGCCTTGCGGTAGGGCTGGCTACGGAGCCGAAGGTTGCAGGTTCGACTCCTGCAAGCTGCATTATCCCAAACCCTTATCACTCAGGCGGTTGCGCAACAGGGGGAAACACCTTGCGCTTGGGAAAATCGCGCTTTTGGGCCGTT
This sequence comes from Planctomycetota bacterium, assembly GCA_021413705.1. GTDB lineage: Bacteria > Planctomycetota > Planctomycetia > Pirellulales > UBA7805 > JAIOPX01. The sequence continues at coordinate 20,267 of JAIOPX010000194.1, forward strand.
TGGGTCAGTTTTGGGTCAGTCGCCTCCGGCAACTGCCCGACGAGCTGCGCCTGCACGCTCTTGGCCTTGACCACGTCTTCGTCCTGCACGGACAGGTAGTACATCTGCGTCGTGTGGATGTCGCCGTGCCCGGCCAGCTTCTGCGTGACATGGATGGGAAGCTGTCTCGCCCAGTTCGTGATGCACGACCTTCGCAGATCGTGGATCGTGAACCGGCGGACGCCGGCCTTGCGGCACAGCGTCTTGAAGCGCCGAAGCCAGTTGTTCATCAGGTCCGGCTTCCCCTTCTTCCACGTCCCGTCGAGCACGCGCTGGCGGTAGTAATCCCACCGCCCCTGCTCCATGAAGACGTAGGGGCATTTCTCCGGCGCAACCGCCTGCAACCTGGTGAGCAGGTCGATGGCCTGATCCGGCACCGGGATTGTCCGGCATTCGTGGTCCTTCGGGGACCACGCCTGCACGAACCCGGCGGCGTCCCTGCGGGTGACATGCAATTCGCCCCTGGCGAAATCGATGTCAGCCCAGGTCAGATTCATCGCCTCCCGCAGGCGGAGGCCGGCCGTGTACAGCACCACGACCAGGGTCTGCCAGAGGATTCCCGGCGCCCTGGCCAGGATCTCATGGAACTCCTTGGGCGAGCAGTACGGAATGCGTTTGCGCCCGACCTTCATCATCGGCAGGCCCACGCACGGGTTGCCGCCCTGCGGCAGGTAACCCCGGCCGATCGCCAGCTCGAACACGCGACGCAGCGATCGGATCTCCTTGTTGATCGTGGCCGGCGCGTTGCCGGTCTCCGCCGCCCGCTGCGCCCGGAAGGTCTCGATGTCCCTCCGCGCGATGCGCTTGATCTCACGGTCCCAGCCCACCGCCTGCGCCAGCAGCGACAGCGTCGTCATTTGCATGTGCAGCGTCGAATGAGCCAAGATCGGTTTCATCAGCTTCCGGTGCTCGTTGTAGAACTCTCTGAGCGTGATCCGCTTCGGCGGATCGGCGTTTCCCTTTCGGACATCCTGCTGCTTCGTCTCGGCGAAGCGCTCGGCCTCCTTTCTGGTATCGAAACTCCTGCTGTATCGCCTGCCCTCGGCGCCGAACCACCGCACCGACCAGGCACAGGGCCGCTTGTCGATCCACTGGCTCCTGGGCAGCGGCCGGCCCGAGCCATCCACCGGAACTGGCCCGTGCCACTTCCGGTACACACCAACTCTTTCAGTCGCCATGATTGCTCCTTGGCCCGCACAGGGGCCGAGGCCATCACGGACGACTGACCCAATGGAGGAAGGGTATGTCCGCGACGGTGACGGCGCCAAGCTCAAGATTCCGTCTTGGCGGCCAGGAACCGATCCAACTCCGACTTCCGATACCAGACGTGGCGGGCATACTTGGTCGCCTTGAGGACACCTTTGTCGCGCCAGTAGTTGAGGGTGCGGTTGGCCGAATCGGGGCCGTGAATCCCCGTCTCGTGGAGACGGAGATACTGGGCCGCCTCGACGGGCGTCATCAGGTCGGGGAAGACCGACGGACGCCCCGGCCACCGGCTGAGAAGCCGAAGGAGCGGATGCTCGGGCTGTTGAGTGCGTTGAACGACAGTGGTCGTCAGCCCAGATCGGTCGTCGTCCAAATCGATCTGAGGCTCATACAGAATGGTGGCGGTCACTAAAACAGCTCCCGGCGCAGCATCTAAAATCCGCGCCGGTACTCTATATATACATGGAAAATTCACTCTGCTAGTCCAAGGCGTAGAAAAATCGCCACCGAGAAAGATTTTTCTGAAATCGAATTGCGTGAATGAAAATTCACGCTATTTCCCCTTTACACTTCTTGGCTTCGCGGGGGCTGCTTTTCGTTCACCAACCCACTCGGAGTACCGCTTGGCCGTTCGCTGCCGTTCATCTTGCGAAGCGTCGAGAAATCTCAGCAGCCAGGCCTCGACGACCGAGCGTTCATCGTAAAGGTTTTCTCGACACGCCGCTTCGAAGCGAGCCCGCAGTTCCTCGTTCATCCTGAAACCTTTGATGGCTGCCATGCCCGTCAGTATCCACCCGATTTCAGCACTGTCAAAGTAGAGGCCAAGGGAAAAATCTGTTTTGTGGCTTGACAACAGCGTTGTCAATGATAACATTGTTGCCATTATGCGGAGAGAACCCGTGGCCGACTACACACGACTGATCTGCGAAATCACCGTCTGCGACACCGAAAATAACTGCGGCGCCGTCTGTCGGATGTTGCGGTCTCGCATCCGTCTGGAGGGCTCCAACATCGGACGTGATGTCGTCTGCACATTCTTCGGCACGGTCGGCGAGCGGATGGGGATGGGATTGCTGGACCAGGACGAGATCGGCCTTGGGCTATACCAAGCCGATGCCGTGCGTGCCTTGTACGCGGCCGCGATGGCGGAGGATGAGGATGTACTGAGGCCGTTCCGGGTCGCGATCTGCGCGTTTGCCCCGGACGACGGGCTGTGGGTGATCCACGCCATCAAAGCCCTGCGAAACGAGATTACCTCTGAGAAAGGAGAGACCAATGAGCGATGAGACACCAACCGACGTGGAAATCGTCGAGACGGCGATCGAGCAGGGCCAGGACGCCGAGGAAGAGCCGACCGTGCCGGCAGGGTTTTCGATCAGCGATGAATCCTCGGCCAACTGGATGATTCGCAAGATCGTCGAAGCCCGCACCTATGGGCGACGTGTGGCCGAATGGGCGGAAAAGGAACAGGCGAGAGCCTGTCGGGAGGAGCAGCGGTTCCTCTACCTGTTCGGCGGGCAACTGATCGATTGGCTGCGCCGGAAGATCGCGGAGCAAGGCGGCCGGCGTAAGTCGGTCAATCTGCCGGCCGGGATATTGGGGTTCCGCAAGGAGAATGCCAAGCTCGTGATCGACGACGAAGGGCTTGTGGTGGCCTGGGCGAAGGAGCACCACCCGGAATTGGTCTGCATCATCGAACGGATCAGCAAATCCAAGCTCAATGACCACTTCGATCGAACGGGCGAGATTCCCGAGCAGGGGCTGCATATCGAACCACAAAAGGAGAAGTTTTATGTCAAATGAACGATGGCGAATTGACGTGACCGACGAGGATGTGAGCGACCACGATGGCCGCATTGGCTTCGTGAGCATGACGCCCTGCCGGTGCAGTGTGCGGCTGGCGGGCTGGGTCGCCCAGGACGACCTCGGGCGGGCCAAGGTCATAGAGATCTATCGCAATGAACTCCTGATCCCGGAGGAACTCGCCCGCCGCCTGCTGTTGCAGGTGCATCGGGTGTATTGGCCCGAGGCGGGAGCACACGGTTACGGCGGGATCATCACCAGCATCGACTTGGGGCAATTCCTTCGTCAGCACTTCGGCGAGGAGGCTACGGCGATCTTCGCGATGGTGCAGAGAACGATCGACACCTTCCAACCACTGAGGACATCATGAACGGCAACGGATCACACAACGGACGCCGGCTTCGGATTCTGGAGAACCCGGCGCCAATCCACAACAGCCTCTTTGCCACTCCGGATGAACGCCGGGCAGAACTGCTATTGCCCAAGGACATGCAGTTCTTCGCCAGCGCGCTCGGCGGACGGTTTCGGGCCGGGGCGCTGGTCTTATGTGGGGGCAGTCCCGGAAGCGGCAAATCGATCCTGACCACGCAGATCGCGCTGCGGCTGGCAACGATGGGCGCGAAGTCGCTGTTTCTGTTGAACGAGCAAAGCGCGACCGCGATGAAAGAGCGGGCGGACCGCATGACCAGCGACATGAGCCGGGCGGAGGCAGAGCGGGCGATGGCTGGTATCGCGGTCGAGGCGCCCCTGTATGACGTATCGGCATTGCCCGCCCTGGCCATGCGGGACGTGCTGAATCCCGCCGGCCGTTACCACGGTGTGCAACTGGTCGTACTGGATTCAATCCAAGGTGAGGGCCTGCCGTCTGCGGCGACAAAAGAGTACGCCAAGGTTTTAGAGTTCGGTCGGCTCCTGGCCGGCAACGGCATCTCAACAATCCTGATCTCGCATGTCACCAAGCGTGGCGAATTGGCTGGCCCCAAGATGCTGGAGCACGGCGTGGATGTCACTCTGGTTCTGCGCCGTGCCATGCTCTATTCGCTCTTGGGAGTGCGGAAGAACCGGTTCGGCCCGCCACTTCTGCGGCCGTTGCCTCTGATGATTGATCCCGTCACCACACGCATGGCTGTGGCGCCCCATGCCCAGGCCCGGCCGGGGGCGGCGATGACCTATGGGGGGCCGATGAGCGGCCCGATGCAGATTCAGGCTTCCGTTGCCGTTCCAGCCGACGGCCGCCGTGGTCGGACGACAGCACCTGGTCTGCCGCGTAAGGAAATCGAACAACTCATTGATTGCATCGGGCAGATCGATGGCTTGGACCTCTCGGAATTGGACTACCGCATCCAGTGCCGTTTGCCCCGCAACGGCCAATACCTGACCTATTTTGGATTGCCGCTGTGCATGGCGCTAATCGCGTCTTACACAAGAAAGCCCTTGCCTGAATCCAACATGTATCTGGGAGAGATTGACCTCTTTCGCAACGTCCTCGATGTGCCGCCGGTGGTCTTGCAGAACCTCCGTGCGGCCATCGATAACGGAGAAATCCCGACCCCCGTCACGCTGTATGTGCCGCCGTCGGCGGTGGCTCCCCTTCCTCAAAGCACGGGCCGAGTGCGGGTTGAGGCATGTCCAACGCTTGAGGCTGCGATCCTCAAGACATGGCCCGACCTCCGTGTAAATTGATTATCAGATGCTCGTGAAAAAAGAAAAAGGAGTCTGCCCCATGAAGTCGGAAAAGCAGAACAGGCCAATCCGCTGCCGTTTCAGCACGCGCCCCGCCAGCGATGGCGAGGCCCTTCGGATTGAAGCGGCCGTGCAGGCACTGATCAACCGGCTCGTGCGGACCGAGCTTGATCGCCAGCGGGAGAGGGCCGGAACTGACATCTTACTTAATAGTGGAGGCAAACATGGGGAAGAGTGACACGCAAAATCGACCACAGCAACAGGCCAACGGGCAGACGATTCCGTGGGGATCGCCACGACCGAACCTTCTTGGACTGCGGTACGTCAACCTGCTGCGATGCAGTAACTTGACTCAGGCTGACACAAGCCCCGACGGGCAGAAACGCATTAACGACGCCTTCTGCTCCTTGAGCCAGATGAAATGGGTGGATGATGTCTACGCCGAAGGAGTCAGCGGCAGCCAGACGTTCAACCGTGACGACATCAAAGAACTGCTGGACCTGCATGACAAGAAGCCGTTCGACGCGGTCGTTGTCCACGACCTGAGCCGTCTGACCCGCGGGGGCATCCGCCACGGCAACGCTGTGGAGGAAAAGCTGCTAAATGCTGGGATCAAACTGGTCAGCAGCACCGATTTCATCCCGGACGGGCCTGAAGCGGAACTCATCACCAGCGTCAAGCATTACGCGAACCAGTTACAGGCGCGGAGCATCTCACTGGCGGTGGCCAGGGGACTGGCCCAATCCTTGGCCAAGGGGACTCGCCCCGCTGCTGGCCACAACCCCTACGCGCTGGACCGCGAGTACCTCGGCGGCGATGGCAAACCCCGCATGCTGATCCGCTGGCAGGGAATGGTGCAGTTGTGGCTTAAGCCGGACACGCTGGAGGAGGTGGGCCGGGCGGTTCGACCGCCGCGCCGTCCCCAGCAGGTCAACCTGAGCAAAGAACAGCGACGGCGCGAGCGGCGGGAGCGCAAACGGCAGCAGTTCAAGGGGTATAAGAAGCAGGACGATGAGACCAGCCGGCTGGTCTCCGGTCCCACGGAAAAGATGGATGCTCTGGTCTGGATGTTCAGCGCGCACTACGTGTGGGGATGGGGCTATCATCGCATCGCAAAGGACCTGAACAAACGGAACGTTCCGGCCTCCGATGGTGGGCGCTGGTCTCTGACCTCGGTCAGGGATGTCCTTTACAACCCGATCTACTTGGGGATTGAGGTACGGCATCGCTGGACCAGAGCCCTGTACAACAAGCTGAGCGAGCATGGGCCGGTCCCGGTCTTCGTTAATCAACATCAATTGGAAAAGGACGGTCGCACCACCGTACCACACGTAGAGCGACCTCGGGACGAATGGCGGCTGGTGGATATTCCCAAGCTCAAGGACATCCTGCCCAGCCCGCTGAGGGAGATAGCGGCCGCGCGGATCATGGAGAAGTTTGATCCGGATGCGCCTCCGCATCCCAAGAAAGGCAAACCGTTGCGCTCGGGAGAGGCCAAGCATAAACATCTGGATTCGCCCTTCCTGCTGACCAACATCCTGCACAGCAAGCAGACCGGCCACCGGATGCGGGGCGAAGTCGTGAACAAGAAGCTGGTCCATGGACGCAAGTCGTATCGATACTATTTTGACTGCGGAGCCGCCGTGCATGCCGAGCGTGGTCTGAACGTTCGGCGGATTCCGGCCGAGCCGTTGGAGCAGGCGGTTTTGGGAGTAATCCGACAAATCTTGGGCGATGATCGCGCGATCGCGGAGCGGATGAAGACTGCGGCCACAACACTGACCCATGAGCAGCCCAACGCCGGCCGTCAACGTGAAACGCTGTTGGCTGAAAAGGAGTCGTTATCGCGTCGTTTGCGTCAGGCGTACAAGCTGCTCGGCCAGAGCGGCATGGAATCCGTGGCCGAACAGATGACCGAAGATCAGAAGAGGCTGGAGGAACTGAAGGCCGAACTGAAACGGATCGATCAGATGCACGGCGAGCCCGAGTTGGACCCAGAGCAGGCTGCGCAAAGCGCGATCAAGCATCTGACCCAGATCGGCCGGCAGATGGACAACCTGCCCAATGCCGAGATGAAGCAGCTACTGGCCGCGCTGCTGGAGGGCTTGCAGATCGATCTGGCCACCGGCGATCTGGAGTTCACCGTCGTGCTGCCGACCTGGCTGATGAGGCAGACCGTGACACCGCAGGCGGGTCAGGAGGATATCGGCGGGGTTCGTCTCGGCTACAAGCTACCTTGGCCGTTCACAGGGGAAGCGAACTCGGATGGCGGTCGGGAAAGCATCCTCTTGAGCCGATGGCTGTGCCAAAAGGCTGAGCAAAAGTGCTATACATGCTCACGCCGACGACCGGCGGCGTAGGGCTGACTTCGTGGTCACAAGCTGGTGGCTGGACCAAGTGCCGATGACCATGGCGCGACTCGAATTCCATTGGATACGCGGGTCATACACCGTCCCGCCATGTTACACCTGCCGACGACAGGCGGCATGAACAGGAGGGGAGGCGGCATGATTTTTTTGGAGGAATGCGCGCCTGGGATTCTGAACAAGAGTCCATGGCGTCTTTTCTTGACGCCAGCATCCCGGAGGAGCACGGCGGCCATCGCCGCTCCGGGTGCTTCACAAATTGGTCTTGGACCAAGGAGTTTTCAAATGCTCAACGAACAAGAAGTGTTCTACATGGACTGCGGCGGTTGCGACGAAGGCGACAGTGACGACACTCTGCGGAAGCTCAGCGCACTGGTGGGCAAGAAGGTCGTTCTCAGCATCGACGATGTCTTCACGCTGCGCAAGGACATCCCCAACCCCGGCCTCTTTGAGATCGTCGGCTGTGGCAGCTATGTCGATCCCCGAAACGGCACTATGCCCTTCGGGACAGAAGTGGCATTGCGGCGTATCGGCCCGCCGACCGATGGTGACCCAGCGCTCAGGGATCTCGTGGTCTGATCTCCAATTCGCGCAGATTCGTGGATTGACCGAAAAAGGGCGGCGCGGGCCCGAGTCCGTGCTGCCCTTTTGAACGGTGCCGCTCGGACTCTATGGTTTGGGCTGAATCGCGTCGCCAATGACACCTAAAGCTGTGCCAATTCACACAGCTTTGTGGCCATAAGCGTGCGGATTATTTCAGTGCGCGGTGCAATAATGGAAAGGGCTTGCTTTGCGCGGCTGGCCGCAACATACAGCCGGTTGCGCAGCACGCTGGCCGCCTTTCCATCCGCACCCATCCAACGGCCGGTGGAATCCACAAGTACCACGCCATCAAATTCCAATCCCTTGGTCTGCAATACGGAGACGATTTTCGCACAATCGAATTGATTAATCTGACCTACGCCATCGTTGCGAGGGACCAGGCGGACTGGCACCAGGTCGCCTTGCAGACGATCCTCAAGATTCTCCCGCAATTGCTCCAGCGCCGCCGCTGTAAGTGTTGTATCGCCGTCGTCATAGACGATGCCGACAGTTGCACGGGGGATGTTCTCGCGAACGCGGCGAACTTCTGCCGCCACAACGGAAGCAATGTCATCACCCTCATTAACGATGTGAACACGTGGTTGCGGGCCAGGTCGCGAACCAGGCTCCCATAACGGGGATTCACCAAAAAGAACTTCGTGCAGCTTCTTTATAAAGGCCCCCAACGGCCTAGATTGGCGGAAGTTCACCTTGAACGCGGCATGGCGCATCGACTCAACAACCACCTGCTAAAGCAGGTGGGTTGGAGCAGCAACTGAAAGTTGCCACGAGGCTAAAGCCACCTGAAGCAGAAGAGGATCGGTCGCGTCGGGCGGCTGGGTAGGAAACGTGTTTCCTACCACCGCCCTTAGCGACCGTCCAGAAGACGAAGGAAGAATGCTGAAGCTATTCCGCCTGAAGGCGAAGGTTTGTACCGTTAAGAGTGACTAATCAAAATGTGCGTCAGCTTCTCCTTTTCGTGTCCCACGATCCGACGGGGGCTACCGATTGGCAGCATGGCCAGATGGGAGCCTAACCACGCACCGAGCACAGCGTCCTGTTCCGAGTACGTGGATTGCGTCTGTTCCAACTGCGTCCGCCACGCCTGGTGAGCTTCGGATAACTCTGAGAATGAAAGACCGAGCGCGCTGCCTTGCTTGAGCAGCGACCCGAATTCCGACAGGGCAGGAATGTGTTTCAGTCGCGTGACACTGGGTACAAGCTTATTGAACAGATCCCGAATGCAGTCTTCAATCGCGCGCACGATCAATAGTGGTCCGCGAGCTGCGTTCGACTGCACATCCTGTAGAGAATCGCGACGCGAACTGCACCACTTCGCGATCGCGACCGCAAGATTCACGCCGGCCGGAAGCTCGTACTTCGAGTTCGTTCGCGCCGCCTGAACCGATCTGTACCAGTCTCCAACGGTCATCCAGAGCGAATCCGCCAGTTCGGAAATCTGTCCTCGAAACTGCTGCCAACGACTCGATGGCCGATCCGGCGGTGCAGCGACGAGATTTCTTGCCGCTTCCTGCAAGATGATCAGGGGTAGATGCGGCGCGTCTTGCGCCTGGTCGCTCGGGCTGGCCACTTCATGATTCTGCGCCGCAAGAGCGGTGGCGACCTCCACAATCTCGAACGGCAGATCCACCACCCTTTCTGGATAACAAAGCCGAACCGCCGCCGCGGCGATGTCCGCTGGCACATTCTGTCGGAGCGTGTTGGCTTGCTGCTCCCACAGCTCACGAAGATATTCCCTATAGCCGGCCCAGACGGCATGCAGCACCGCTGGTTCTCCCTTAAGCCGGCTGAGTGATGCACCCTCATCGGCCTCCCGGCCTGCGAGCGTGCGACAGTCTCTCGCCACTTGCCGGAAGAACTCACGGAATGTACTCACTTTCACGCCTTGCGCATCGACATCCAATAGCGAGGTGATCAGGTCACGCAAGTACGGAACCATCTCGGGGTTCAGCACCAGCACACGTGTCCATTCTGCGCGGTATCGATGCTCATCTTTCCCGCGTTGGAGACCGAGGTCATCCCATTGCTGGTCAATCAGGCATGGGATGCGCATGATGCCAATACTGGTCTTGCCACTTCCTGGCGGCCCCTCGATCATGACATGTTCGCCAAATGGCAGATGCATCGCCGCCCGTTGATCCACGGAGGTGAGGGCGATGATCTCACTCAGGCCGAAGTGGTCGGCTGCCTTGTACTGCTCGGGCGGCTTGGCCTCCGCCACAACGCTCGGCACCGCGGCCGGCTGTGGCGGCTTCTCCGCTTCGACCGGTGTTTTCCGTTCAGGCGCCGCCGGCTTGACCGGTTGCACGAATCGTTGCAGGAATTCCTCGGAATCCGCAACGCGCTCCTCACCGGTTGGCAGCAGATACTCGGCGTTACGGAGCCGCGGAAAGACCGCGCCGTATTTGGCCGAGGCGCCGACTCGGTAAATTGTCTCTTTGACCAACGGTTTAGCGAACGCGTTGCCCTTTGTTATCTTGACAACGATGCGTTCTTCATGACCCAGCGGCTGATCCAACAGCCGGCTCGGGGCGGGCGATGTCCAGCTACAGATGATCCAATCGGCACCGCTCATGTCAGCCGAGATATTGCGCGCCTTGCTGATATAAAACGTATTCTTCCCGCCGCCGGCGATCGAGGTCTCCACCTTTGCGAAGAACGGGTCGTTCTCGACTTGGCGAAGACCCCTATCGCGATCGCGCGCGGCTTCGGCGAGTGTGGCAATGAGTTGAGGAGACGGATTCATCCCTTGGCCATCGACCGGCAGCAACGCTGGGCTCCGCCGCACCTGATTGGCTTTGGAGATCAGTTCCGATGCCCGAGCGCTATCTCGCTCAACATGACCGCGCAGTTCAGCCAAATCGACCGCCATAGCCAGCCTCCCGTGCAAAATGACACTTCAGCATGCGCGAACTATCGGCTTGCGTCATGCGCCATGCCGACGCCCAAACCTGATCACTCTATCTCCATCCCATCGATGCTCGCCTCATCCAATGGTTCCTGCACAGCATTCCGCAGCCAATTCGCGTCGTAACCATCGACGGCCTGACCCTCGACGACGATCTTGATCTTGCCGCCGTCCGACTTGTCGGCCAGGTTCGCAATCGCGGGGAACGACTTGAAGACTTGGTCGCGGGTAGCGGGGAACCGAATCCGCACCGCCGTACGGGCGACCGGCTTCGGGCTCGGCGGAGTTGGGCCGGGCGGAGTGGGACCGGGCGGCGTCGGGCCAGGCGGAATTACTTCCGGCCCCGGCGGGATCGGTCCTGGCACCGGCGCGGCAATCGGCACGGCGGCCGGGGCGATCAGAAAGCCCGAGTCGAGATCAATTTCATCCTCGCTGATGCCCGGCCCAAACGACACTTTCGTCACGCTGACCTGATACTTGCCATCCGGCCCGAGCGCCGGCGTGCCCGTCGTATACGCGAAGATCCGCTCGGACACCCCCTCGACAATTGCTCTTTGCAGCACTTCGGCCGAACTGATTCGCGGGGGCTCCAGGAACTCAAAGAACGCATCTTGAACGTCGCTCGCGGCTATGCCCATCCTCGGCGGCTCGCCCTTCCCGGCCGCCTCGCCCAGTTTCGTCCTCTCTACGATCTTCCGGGGTTTCAGCGTGACGTGCACCTTCTTTGTACCCACCGCGGTCAACAGTTCCATCACCCGTTCGTGCACGCCCGTGGCCTGGAGCGGCCGGCCGCCGACCTCCACCTTCTCAATCTCGATGGCCCCGCCACTCGCGATACGCGGCAGCCAGACAGCCGGGTACAGTGTACGGAACGCCGCCTCGGCCGCATTCTCTTCCGTTCGCCGCCGCTCCTTCAGTTGATCGAGTTGATCGGGGGTGAGCCGGTGTTGCTTCTTCTTCGCATCTACCCGCTCAACGGCCATCAGATACCGCACCGCGCGCCGCAGGGGCTCCACCGGCTTCTTATCCGGGATGGCCAGCCCTATGCCGTTTCGGTATCGACGCGGGCCGTCACCACACTTGGATAGGATCGTCTTGGCGGCCTCCTCTTGTTGCGAAGGTGTCGTCGTGGCGAACTCCAGCGGGAGATACCCGACCAGGAATTGCGGCTCCTTGTCCGGCATCGCCTGCGAGCTATCCGGCCAGATCACCGCATCATTTTTTCCGGCCAACCGCTGCCCCAGCATCTCCTTGATCCGCTCCCGCAGCCCCTCTTGATCGCGCGCAACCTCCTGTTCGGCATCCTCCACCAGCTTCGTGACGTTCGGGTCTTTCTTGAAGCAATAACGCACGCCATCGTGATGCAGATACAAACAAGAATTGCGCAGTTCCCCGAGTACCGCCGACGCCGTGATGCTGTCCAGGTCCGGTCCCACGCAGGCGGCCAGCAACTCGCTCTCCGTGACGCCCGGCGGCAGGGGCTCGCCTCCCTGCTCCCTCTTCAGGCCGCCGAATGAATACGCCAAGATGGCCGTAGCCAGCCGCATCGCCGGCCGAACGTTGGCCAGCGCGGGCGTTTCCTTCGCCAATCGCTCGTCGATTCTTTTCGCGCGGGCGTTGGGGCCGGCCAGGTCATGCGTGATAACGGGCGCATAATCCTGTTTGGGATCGAGATCCTTGAGCATCGCGCGGGCGACTTCCGCATCGCTCAGCGGGATCTCGGCCGGGCCGAGAATTGCCCTCGCCCCTCCTCGGGTCTTCAGTGCGTGAAGGCACATCGCCAGAAATCGCAGTGCACCCCGCGTACGCTGGAAGCCATCCACGCTCGTCCACCGGCTGTTCATCACGTCGATCAGCGCCGGGTGGAACGGGTATGCCGCCTGCATGCGGGAGCGAAGATGCAAAGACTGCTCCTGTGCATCCTGCCGGGCGCTGGGGGTCTCCGCCCGGCTGCGCAGCATCCCGCCCACGACATCCGCGTATTCCTTCGCGACCTGCTGCGCGGCCGCGGCCGGCGGCTCTGCCGACAGAAGCCGGCGCTTGACGACGGCCAACACCTCATCCCCCGTCACCGGCTCGCGCACCTGGTCTTTGCGGCTGGTCAGCTTGTCCAGTTCCTCCAGCAGAGCCACGTTGCCCAGGGCCTCCCGCGCGCTCCATTGGAGTGAATACACCATGACGGCGTTCGGCAACGACGACACCTCCACCGTCAGGTCTTGCAGGAATTTCTTCACCTGCCGTTGCAGCGTCGATTCCTGGACCGCCACCGCGCCCGTCCCCTCGACGTACTTCAGCACCTCGTCCAGCAGCAGCAGCACGGGCTTCCCATTGGCAGAAAGCATCGCCTTGATCTCATCCCCGGCCGGCGCAACCCGCTTCTGGTCATGCTCGGAAACCTTGGCGAATGCCTTAGGCCCGATCTGCCATGCAAGCCATCCCCAAAGGGTGTTGACGACTTGCCCCTTGCCTACGTCCTTGCCGCCCAGCGCCGTGAACTTCTCGCCGTCAAAGACGGCCACATCGACAACGCCGGGATCGGCAAAGTTGCGGCATTCTGCGATTTGGTTCAATGACTTCCGGGTTCGGGCCGCATGGAGCAGTGATGCCAGGGTGTGCGACTTGCCTCCTCCGAATGGGCTACGCAACTTGAGGACGCGGTTGTGGTTTCCCTGGCCTGCCAGGCTCGCCAGAACCTCTTCCAGCAACCGCCGAAGGTCGATTGTGGGGTAAGTCGCGGCAAAGAAGGCGTCGGGTTCGCGATAGACCTTGGGCGTACTGCTGTCATTCGTCGCGATCGCGCCCAGGTCGATGGCGAAGATGGCCTCGGCCAACGAGCCGCCCTCCACGTCCGGGTGCAGCTTGACCAGTTCGGTCCAGGGTTTGAGGTTATGGATGCTCATGGCTTGGTTCTTCCCTTCTTCGGGTTGCTTTTCCCGGCCGCCGGCGTATGCGACAACTCCCGTTCGATCTGCTGCACCGTCGGCAGCTTGTCGGCCAATTCGCCCGGCAATCGCTCAATCAGCTTCGTGACGTACCGTGCCACGCCGACCGGCCGTTGCAGATGCCGAAGTGCGTACTCGGCAATCACCCGGCTTCGTGTCTTGCACAGGATCAGCCCGATGGTCGGCACATCGCCGGGTTTGCGCATCTGATCATCCACGGCCGACAGGTAAAAGTTCATCTTCCCCGCGTACTCTGGCTTGAACCGACCCGTTTTGAGGTCGATCACTACGAAGCAGCGCAAGTGCAAATGATAAAACAGCAGGTCGATGTAGAAGTCCTCTCCATCGACCTCCAGATGCACCTGCCGGCCGACGAAGGCGAATCCCTCGCCCAACTCCAGCAGGAATCGTGTGATGTGGTCAAGCAGGCCCTCTTCCAACTCGCGTTCCATCGCCTCGGCGTGCAGCGTCAGAAAATCAAAGCTGTACGGGTCTTTGACGATTTGCTGCGCCAGGTCCGACTGCGCCGGCGGCATCGTCGCGCTGAAATTGGTGACGGCTTTGCCCTGCCGCGCGTATAGGTCCGATTCGATCCAGTGTTCCAGCATGTATCGCGACCACCCGTGGGCGACCGCCTGCTGGGCGTACCAGGAGCGGGCCGCCGGCTCCTTGATGTTCTCAAGCAATACCACGTTGTGGAACCAGGGAAGCGACGCGATGAGTTCCGGCGGAGCATCCGTGTTCAATTGTCTCGCAGGCTGCGAGACGATTAAGGAGTTGTCCGGTTGCCCCACAGGCGGTGGGACTGTCTTGCCAGCGATTTGTCGCGCAGGCTGCGCGACAATTGGCTTCGGGGAACGATAGGCCAAGTAAAACGCCCGCATCCGATAGATGTTGGCCCGCGAGAATCCCGCGATGCCGGGGAACTCTCGCTGAAGGTCGCTCGCCAGCCGTTCGATCACCTTCGTGCCCCAGCTTTCGGCCTCCTGCTTGACTGTGATAGCCCGGCCGATGTCCCAGTACAACTGGATCAGTTCACGGTTGACCGACAGGGCGGCGCGAACCTGGGCGGAACGAATGCGGACCTTGAGGTTGTCCAGCAGAGCGCGATAGTCGGCTGGGATGGCACCGGATCGGACGACCCCCGTCGAATCGCTGTCTGGAGATTGTTTCCCTTTGGATTTCATCGGTCTTCATCCGTGTGCATCGGTGGTTCCATTCTACCGCTTCCCGAATAGTCCGCCCTCTTCCGCGGCCATCCGGCTTTCGATCAAACTCCGCCAGTTCGCCAGCAACTTGCCCAACGCCGCCTGTTCCGCGGCCGTGGTACTGACAAGTTTCGCAGCCTCTTCTTCGCTCTTGCCGCTCAGGGCGGCGCCGGCCAACGCCTGGGCCAGCACGCGCAGGCGCTCCCGGTCCGGGCGGGCTTCGTCCAGGAACTCGGCCAGCTTCCGGGGGCTGTTGTCCATCAGCCAGAGGATGCGGTGCAGGGCGTCGATCAGGGGCGCGGGCTGGCCGTTCTCGGCCGGCAGGCCCAGCTTGGCGTCGCTGCCGCGCTCGGTGAAATCGCGGGCGCGATATTTGGCCTTCTTCTTCTCCACCAGGGCATCTTTGCCGGCCGACAGACCGTGCGGGCCATCCAGCTCGATGTGCGTGCCATTGGCGAAGATGATGGCCTCGCCGGCGTCCAGCTCGGCCGCCTTGTACACGAACCGCCAGAGCACGTAGAACCGGCTGGCGTTGTCCACGGCCGACACGTTCCCGCCCACCACGCCCGACAGCTTGCCCAACATCGTGTCGAGCACCACGCCCTCGACTTCGGCCAGGAACTTCTCGGCCGGCACCTCTTCGCCGTTGGCGTACTCGACCTTCTCATACTTGGTGAACGCCCGCAGCCCGGCCCCCACGCACGCGATCACTAGGTCAGCCCCGGCGATCCCCATGTCCCACAGCGTCTCAACACGCTCGCCGACAATCTGCTGGAGCTCAGGCTGAACGTCGTCTTCGTAGTTACCAACTCCAGTGTGAGAGTTACGTTTGCGCGCAATGAGAAAAATACTGGAGGCGAGAGAGGCAGAATCGCGGGCACGCAGGCGCCCCGACGTTTCCGTGTCCAGCGGCCATGCTTCGGTCACCTCAAAGCCGCCTGCTCGAAAGGCATTGACGAGCGTAGCCCACCCCACGGTCGTTTTGTGTGCATACACCACGGCGATTTGGCCATGTTGCTTAAGGACTCGCCTAGCCTCTCGAAGTGCTTCAGATATCATTTCTTCGTACGCGCATTTCGCCTGAGCCATGTCACCGCCGTGACGACCAGCATCAGCGATGGCTTCGCCTTTTTTGGGTGTAAGCTGCGACGTGAAATGTTCTCGAAAGAGGTTACCGATGCTGCGCTTGAGCCAGACATAGAAGAAATCGGAAATGTCTGCATAGGGGACATTGTCGTAATATGGCGGATCGGTGATGACAGCATCCAGTGACTCCGACGCCCACGGCAGGTTGAGCGCCGAGCCCCTCTGCACAATGGCCTCACCTTGTATGGTCAAGGTTTGTATATTGCCAACGACCTCTGCGAGATTTCCCAGCCAACAGGCAATGGTGCTGTTGAAGGGATTTGCCTCGGCAAAGTCCCAGACCATTGTGATGACTTGGCGCCCGAAACTGTTGACGATCCCTCGTCCGCCATCCGATTTCAGACGCGATAGACAGGAATTCAAGTCCGCCTGCTTGTCAACCACGCACGCGAGAAGTGCAAGGGTAGCACGGATGTGAGCGTCCTTGATCCCGACCAGTTCCATTTCATGCCCACTAATGCGTACCGCCTCGCAGAAACTGAGGAGGCAGATAAGCTGACGCGTTGTGAAGAGGTCACCAATCATCCGAATCCCGTACGGGCGCACGGTGATCCCTAAGGAATTGTCACCGCAATCTGCGGGAAGGTTGGCGATCGGTTCGTCGGGAACGTCCAGGCCGGACTGCTCTGAGAGTCTGGCGAGCTGCCGACGAAGTGCATCTTCTTCGGGGTTGCTGACCGGGTGCTCATCCACGGCAAGGTAGCGCTTCCCTTGGTGGCCCGGCTGAACCGCCACGACTGCCATCATTTGGCGGGACATCCGACCATGCCACCCCTCCGTTTTGACGTACTCAACGTCGGCCACTGTTCCGCAGAACGGGCAGGTTGCATTCCCCCCCTTCGAGAAAGCGGCCGGATCGAAGCCAAGATCCGCCTCTGAATGGCCCTCGATAACCTCGAACCGTGTTCTCTTTGTGTCCGCGGGCGCGATCATTTTCAGAGCAACATAGTAATTCTCCTTCTTACACAGCCAAGTCTGCTTGACCAATGGGACGATCGCTGCGCACTTTGGATTTTTGCATCGCACCGTCCTCGTCCACAAGTACGCCACCGGCATCAGATAGCCTTCGGGCACATCAGCGGTGCCGTCGTCTTCCTCTTGATCACCTCCGAGTGGAAGTTGCTTCCCGGCTGCTCCTTTTTTCGCGGCTTCCTTCGCCTCTTTTTTGGATGGCTTCCTGTGTTTGGGGTCGGGAATGAGCGGATAGAGATCGCCGATCTCTTTCCGCTCGCGCTCCAGCACCCAGTTGCCCCAGTAGCGAACCTCGGCGGCCAGGCCGCCCCAGGTGGCTTCGCCCTTCGCGTTCTTTGGGCCGGTCATGCCGCGCGCTGTTGGATCGGGCTTGCCATACTTCTGCGGATAGACCAGCGTGCAGAGCTCGATGATATGGGCGACCGGGTTGAGATCTAGAGCGTAGGCCTCGCAGCCGAGACGCAGGGCTTCGAGGGGGATCGCGCCGCCGCCCGCGAACATGTCCAGCACGCGCGGCCGCGGAGCCCGGCCGGCGACGATGTCGTCGTAGGTGACCTTATTGCCGTCGAAGGTAAACTCCTTCACCCAGGCCGGCGGCGTTCCTGTCTTCTTCGCTTCGGCCAACTCGGCCGTCAGCCGATCGGCATGGGCTTCGAGGATGTGCCTCTGGGCCTCGACGATCGCGGCCTCGGTATCGCGTTTGATCTTGATGTCGGCCTGGCCGGTCGGGTCGGTCTTGGGATAGCGGCAGAGTTTGGTGACGAATTCCTTGGCGGCCTTGCGATTGAGGCCCTTCTTCTTGCCGTTTTTCGCGGCCACCGCCTTGGCTGAATCGGCCGGCGGATTCTTGACCTCCAGATCCTTGACCCATCGATCCGCCGGCACAAGCGCGCCATACACGGCCGCCCGGCAAGCCACGAGCGGCCGCCGCGCCCACCACAGATGCAACGTCGAAATATGCCCCTTGCGGACGGACTTCTCGCGCGCGGCCTCCTTGGAGATGGCCTCGATGGGGAGGTAGTCTTCGATCAGGCGAAGATCGTCATGCGAGTTCGGCTCAGACATGAGAGGGCAATCCCTTCTCTTGGGCCTTCTGTATGACGGCTTCAGCCTCACCAACCGCCTCTTTAGCCTGATCAATGGAGATATGTGGCTTGATCTCGCTCAGGCGCTGGGCGCGCTCGCGATTGTCGGCATCCGGAAGATCGCGCCGCACGACATAGACTGCGGTCGCCAGCCGCTCCAGTTCAGCCACTCCGCGATCGGCGATGGCATCGGCGATGAAGTCAATCGCCTTCTTGTTCCGTGCGATGGTATTGGGGAATTTCGCTTCGATCTTGTCGGCATTTTGAGCCGGTGCAAGCTTGGGGCCGTACGGCTGAGGCTGAACGAGCAGTTCGAGGAGATCGTCGGCCCGCATTGAGGTCAATTGATCTCGCAACTCAAACGAGAAAGGCCCGTGCTTGTAGAGCACGAAGTCAAAGGCGCTATCCGCTCCCGCAACGTCCTGGAGCAGGTAAACCGCCTTTTGAACGTGGGTCTCGCCGCACCAACTTCCGTGCGCCCGCATATCTCGGACGAGCCGAAGAAGAATCGCGCTGCGCTTAAGCGTGGTCATCCTGTTCCTCCGTGATTTCAAGAATCCGATCGCGTTGATCGGTGATAAGTTGCCGTGCCTTGCCGGCCATCTTCTGGTCCGCGTAAACGAAATCAACAACCGGCGAGGGCAATTTTGCCAACGTCTCGGACAAAGCAAGGGACGAGTATACCTTGTTGTCGTGCATCCGCACCGGGAAGTCGGCCGCCCCACCCTTTGACGGCTGGTATTCGTGCCGCACGTGCTCCGCGCCCATTTCTTTGGAAAGAAACGCGAAGACCGCGGCACCGGCGTTTGGGTTCTTCTTGATGTCGTCGGGGTTGCGCTCGTAGACCAGGCGGAAATGGTCGCGATGGGCTATGCGCCGCGCCGGATCGTGGGCGGGATCGGCTGGGCTTCTGGCGGCCCGCGCGATTGCCGCGCTAACCTCATTGTCGGTCATCGCCAGGTGGGCCTCCGCCGACGTGTCAAACTTGCCGCCGTGCAGCCACAGGCGCAGAAAATCGATCAGATGCACGTTATAGATTCGCCGAATTGCGTGAAAATAGAGTTGAGAGTACATGAAGTACCTGGCGAGCATCATGGCTTCCGCCGAGCGGATGCCACCAAGCTCCACGCCCAGTTCGGGCGCCATCGCATTGGCCTTCTCGTCACGCGGCGGCGGTGGAAGGATTCGAAGCGTATCGATCAGCCGATAGTGATCGAAATGACCGTAGGGGACCCCAGCATGGTATGAATCACGAAGGAGGTAATCCATTCGATCGGCACCGAATGAGTCCCCGACGATCATCTCTGCGACGAGTGTTTCCCAAGTGGTGAACTTCAAGTCTTTGGCTTCTTTAGGGCCAATCGCGATCTTCACCACATCCTCGGTGCGCAGCGGCGGAGTCAGGTCATTCCACATCGACTGCATCATAGGTGATCGAATGATCGCAGCGGAAATGGCTTCATGGTTCGTACCGGCCGGCAGCAGTTCTTCCGCGGCGTGAGAAAACGGAAGATGTCCCATGTCATGGCAAAGAGCCGCCATGCGCAAGACGCGCCTCCAATAGGCACGTTTTTCGGGAGAACCCAGTTCAGCGAGAGTGTTCTTTATGTCGTCGGTGAGATTTTCGGGATTGGCGACAACGTCGTAAATGCGTGTCGCGAGTTCCATCACACCCAGAGAATGTTCGAATCGTTTGTGCGTGGCGCCCGGGTAGATGAGGTAAGTGAGGGCAAGTTGATGTACGTGCCGCAGGCGCTGAAACGGCGCGGAGTCCAAGACCTTGCGTTCGTCACTGTCAAGCTTGACGAAGACGTGAATCGGATCACGAACCTCATGAAAGTTCTTTGGCATGTTTCCTTACAGTTTGCACGCCGTGATTGTGGCCATCGGGATCACGAACATTCTGGCCACGACGACTTCCTTCTTGGCGTGGTCGAGTTTCTCCGCCGGGTTGTGGACGCGGACTAGTTCGTGCGCATCGTCCAGCGGGTCCCACACCACGTACAGCCAGTACGTCGGCCCAAGCTGTTGGGCTTTATACCATTCATTGACCGTCAATTGGATATCGTTGCCACGCGAATAGCCCTTGACTTCGATCCGGCGGACCTCGGTGACGCCGGTGGCCGGGTCGATCTCACGCTGGGCGCGGATGTCGAAACCGATCTTTTGCGAGCCCACCCGCTCGATGCGGTCGCGTGGGAAGCCCTCGGCGACGAGATGTTCGATGACGATGTCCTCGGCCCGCCGCTCTTTCAGCATTCGCAGTTCCGTGTCCGGCTCGCGACAGAGCACTCCAAGCTGCCGCTCGACGTTTGCATCCGGCGTGAGGACCAGTGCCGTCGCCAGGTGCCGAACCGGGCCGGTACGGGCGATGGCCAGGCGATCCAGCCCGGCCAGGCGATCTCGCTTGGTCCGCTCCAGTTCTTCCACGTGCTTTCGAGCGTCGTCGGCCGCGAGCTTGTATTCGGATTTCTGCCCCAGCTCGCCCATCAGCACCATGAACCGTTCCTGGGCCTTGCGAATTCTGGCCGTGAACGACCGTTCCAGGTAATCGCGCACCACTTCGGCGAACCGCTGTCGCTCCTGCTGGCAGCGCAGCCGGCACTCAAGCTGGTAAGTGCTCTTCAGGTAGTCCATCGCCGGCTGGGGGCCGGCCGGCTCGATCTTGTTCCATTTGTCCGGGTGCGCGGGAAGGTCCAGGAGCACGTCGGCCGGCACGATCTCGAACTGCCCACTTTCGTCACGGACGGCGACTATCTCCGCATAGAGCGGGATGTCCGTGCCCCGGCTGTCCTTGCCCTTGATCGTGATCTCGAAAAAGTGCAGGCGATATGGAGCGGTGGCCCGAGCATCCAGGAAGAGCGCCGTGCACCCGGCGGCGTGGGCGAGCTGCTCATTCAGCTTCTCATCGACGGCCGCGTAAAGGGGATGGCCCGGCCCGACCAGCACTGCGTCCACGTGGACATCCTGTTCAAGCACGTCCTTATGGAACGTGACCTTGCGGTATTCGCTTTCGGCCTTGCCCAATTTGTGGACGCTGGCCAGCCGTTCGTTGCGCAGGTCCGCCAGGACATGCTCGATACGCCACAGCCCATCGGCGCGGGGTTCGACGCGCAAGCCAACCCGTTTCGCGGCCGCGATGAAGTGCTCCTCGACGTAACGCGGCATCAGCCGTTTTTCTTCGATTTCGAGGTTGCGGGACTGGAAGCCCGAGAAATCGACATGCCCGCGAGCGAGCGCGATCCCCGTCGCCTGTTCGTATTGCTTCAGCCGGTCGGGATCGATGCGGTCGATCTGTTCGAGGTAGTCGTCCAGCCGGCGAGGATCGACGGCCGCCTCCCGCAGCATATCCGGTAGATTGATGTCGTTGAGGGACAGAACTTCGCCGATCACGTCGAACACGCGCCCGGCGAGGGATGCCTTCATGACCTCCAGCTTTTGCAGGAGCCGGTCGAGAATGCGGCCCTCGACGATGTCGCTGCCGTCTTCCGCCTCCGTGGCGACGAAGTTGTAGGCGTAGCAGTCATCCCGCTGCCCGATACGGTGAATGCGGCCGAGGCGCTGTTCCAGCCGGGTCGGATTCCACGGCATATCGTAGTTGATCATCAGGTGGCAGAACTGGAGATTGATGCCTTCGCCGGCCGCCTCCGTCGCCACGCAGACCTGGGCCTGTGTGCGGAATGCCTCCTGTGCGCGCTTGCGTTCGTGGGGGTTCATCCCGCCATGGATCTCGCAGGTCGTGTAGCCCCACCGGCCGAGATGTTCGAGGATGTAGTTCAGGGTGTCGCGATGCTCGGTGAACAGCAGGAGCTTGCCCCGGCCGTCCTTGAGTTCGGCGAAGGTCGCGCGGGCCAGGCATTCCTTCAAAGCTTTGAGTTTTGAGTCACTGGCCGCCTCGCGCACACGGCCGGCCTGCTCCGCCAGATCCTTCAGGGCCGCGATCTCTGCACGAAGCTGGTCGAGTTCCACCGCAACCGTGAATTCGTCGATCAGGCCATCGCGTTCGGCATCGTCCAGATCGTCCTCGTCCTGCTCGCTATCCACCAAGCGGCCCTGAAGCTGCGCGAGCTTTCGGACGCGCTGGGCGGGCGGGAGGGCCTCAAGTTCGGTGAGAAGGTCGTGTTGCTTCTGCAATCGCCGCTTCAGTGATTCGTGGATGGCGCAGGCGGAGGAAGCCAGACGCCGCTGCAAAACCGTGCGTGCCAGCGCGGCCGAGGTTTTGCGCTGTCCCTGCTGCTGCGGAATGAACTGGTTGATATAGCCGGTGACAGCCTTGTAGAGCGCAAATTCCTCAGCATTGAGCGCGAACGGGACCGTGACTGCATGGCGATCGGGGAATAGCCGCTGGCCGTCCATATCCTTCAGGTCTTCTTTCAGGCGGCGGAGCATCCACGGGCAGTCGCCGCCCAGGCGGAACACGTCGCCGCGAAGCTCGGAAACGCTGCGTTTCTCAAGCCGATGAGGCTCGGGGAAAATGTCCGGGTCGATGAGGCGCAGGAAATAGGCGAACTTTTCATCGTCTCCGTGGTGCGGTGTGGCCGTCATTAGCAGGACGTGCTCGGACTGGGCCGTCAGCTTGGCGGCAAGTTCATAACGTTTTGTGGGATCGATCTGCGGCCCGCGCCCAGCACCGCCGCTCTTGGTGCGAGCGGAGCATTTATGGGCTTCATCGATGATCGTCAGATCCCAGTGCTGCTGCCAGATTCGCTCGCGCACATCATCCTGTTTGGCGTAGTCGATGGAGGCGATGACCTGCGATTCCTTTGCCCACGGATTGGACAGAGTTTGCTTGTCGCGAGCGGAGTCGATCGGCTCAAAACTCTCCCCGAACCAGCGCTGCATCTCGTCCTGCCACTGGATCGTCAGCGGTGCCGGGCAGAGGATCAGGACACGGTCGATGGCCTCGCGCAGCTTGAGTTCCTTGATGAGCAGGCCGGCCATAATCGTCTTGCCGGCGCCCGGATCGTCGGCAAGGAGGAACCGCAGGCACGGCTGCGGCAGCATTTTTTGATAGACAGCCTCGATCTGGTGCGGGAGCGTGCGGATGCCGGAAACGCTGACGGCGAATTGCCGGTCGTGGGCGTACGCGAGTCGGATGCGGGCTGATTCCACGAGAAGCTGAAGATCGGCGGGATCGACCAGCCGGATCGTCTGCGGAGTTCCATCATGCGCTGCCAGTGCGGCCGCTTCCTCGGCCGAGATGACCACTTCATCCAGATTGCCATTCGGCAACCGAACGCGGCATTCATAGCCCGTCCCCAAACGCCGCGCCTCCTCGATAACGACAGGCGTGTCGAAGTGTCCGGGCAAGCCCACGGGCTGACCCAATGGAAGATTGATCCCAGTCTCTGGCATCCGAAAGCTTCTGCGGAACCCCCCTCGGCATGAAACTCACGTCGTGGAGCGGTTCCTAACCCAACAGCACATCGACCGGCCCCGCGACAGGAAGCTGAGCATCTCAGCAATACGGTCTGCCGGGGATTGATCCGTTAACGCCTGCCGACGGCGATATCAGTCTACATCTCTACCAGCACGGATGCCACAGAAGAACCAAGCCGCGCCAGTAGGATTTCGGCCCTGAAGAAGCACGCATCGTACCCACTCTCCAGGTTGAGGCCGGTGCAGATTCTGATAAGATGCGAATCGGCAGAATGCGGGGAAGGGTTCCCTGCGTGGCATATCTTCTTCTCGGCAGGACAAGCTATGGCGAGCGCGAACCAACGTATTGGGGAGTACCTTTTGGACGAACGGATCGGCGGCGGCACGTTTGGCGAAGTTTGGCGCGCGCATCATCATGTTTGGCCGGACCAACTCGTAGCGGTCAAACTGCCGACAGATACCCGTTATGTGAGAAACCTCCAGAAACAAGGCGTGGCCGTCCACAACATCGTTCATCCGAATGTGGTCCGGGCCATCGGATGCGACCCGTATGCCGATCCACCGTATCTGACGATGGAGTACGTCCCAGGCACCAGCCTTCGCCCACTCATCACCGACAAGAAGCTCACCATCCCGGAAGCCATCAGGGTCATGGGGCATGTCCTGCATGGCCTGAAGTGTGCTCACGAGCAGGGCCTTCTTCATCTGGACATTAAGCCTGAGAACATCCTGATCCATGAGCGGGCGTTGCACGATGGTTTTGGCCTGCAAGGGGTCGTCAAGATCACCGACTTCGGGGTTGGCGCAGCCGCTGCTACCACCGCCGCCGAGTCCATCGTGCTTTCCGATTCACTCAAGAGCAGCGATGGAAAGAACCTGGTCGGTACATTGGCTTATATCGCGCCCGAACAGCGCGATGGCGGCGCGCCCGACGCGCGCGCGGATTTGTACGCCTGCGGTGTGGTTCTCTTCGAGATGCTGACGGGTGAGCGACCAGCGGGAACGGACCTTCCAAGCGACCTGAATCCCGCAGTTCCCAAGTACCTGGATGACGTGTTCCGGCGCGCCTATACCCGGAAGGACAAGCGGTTCGCGGCCGCAGAGGAGTTTCTGAACGCTCTGGCGAAGGCTGACCGCGCTGCGTGTCCACAAACAACCACATCATCCGCAGAGGTGGCGCCAAATGCCTCGTATCCATCGTTGCCGCCAGAGTCAAAGATCGTCCATCTTGGGAACGCCCCTTCCTCACCTGACCACGAGCCGAGCCCCTACCCATCATTGCCGCCGGAATCGAAAGTAGTCCCCATTGCGGTAACTGATCCAAGTTCGCACGACGCCGCGGAGATTCCTGCGGACCCAGAATTGATTGCGTTTGATGAACTGAACAAGAAGCGAATCGCCAGCGCCGACGAACTGAAGGCGGCGTTACGCCATCTCTACCATCATCGCCAGCTTTCGGGCGAGGAAATCGACCGAATTCGGAAGCGGCTGACGATGTGGGCCGACACGATCCCTCATCACAAGATCACGGACTTCGGGCAGCGCATCAAGATCAACCAAGCAGTTGTCGCGCCGTACTACTGGTTTACGTTGCGCACTCAATATGAATCGCGAGAGGTCGAACGCAAGGAGGAACCTTACCGGGGCACTCGCCTGCCGGCGCTGGTCACGAACGAGGGTAACATTCGGATTTGGGCTTACCCGTTCGCGCGGACCGAGGACTTCGCTCCCGCCAGCTATCACTATCGCGTCGAGGATTCGCAGGAAGTCCGTGACTGTCAGCCGTGTAAGACGACCGGCAAGGTGACGTGCGCGAATTGTACCGGTCGGGGCCAGGTGGGTTGCCCGACCTGCGGTGCAACAGGCAACGTCCACTGTCCTGCATGCAGAGGCAGTGGACAAATTCGAAAGGTCAGACAAGAGGTCCGATTCCGCGACAAGACGCAGTATCGGACAGTTACGAAGTATAGCACTCGATGGGACGCGAGCAATCCATCTAGAGGGACTTGGCAAGAACCATACACGGTGCAGGAACCATATACAGTCCAAGAACAGTACACCGAGAACGTATACTTTCAGGAGCCTTGCCCCGGTTGCGCGGGCAGCGGCATTGTTACCTGCCAGAACTGCAATGGCACCCGAGAAGTCTGCTGCGACCCCTGTGTCGGTACTGGCCAAGTGACATGCAAGAACTGCGACGGGCAGTGCAAAGTAGTGAGCTTTCTGCTGGTGCATGACAAGTTCGAACCCGCAGAAGACACGCGACTTCACCCCAACCCAGCCCTGCAATATGATTGCTCGAACCTGCTGGATAGAAAAACAGACTACCGCGCTGTGCTTTGGCTGTCCCGCCCCGCGTTCTCGCCGTCCGTTGCGGAGGTCCTCGAAAACCCATCTCTGAAGCCCATCGTCACCGAGGCGATTGAAGCCTCCAAAGCCCCATGCTGCCCAAGCAAGCGAATCATCAAGCAGTCCATCAACATCTGGCGAGCCAACGTGGTGTACATTAAGTATACCTACGACAAGACGGAGTACGATCTGTGCTTGTGCGGGAACCAGCTTCAAGTCCTTACTCCAAGCAGCCCGATCAGCCAGATCACAGAGGGAATTTACGAGCGTGCCGTGAAGCTGATGGATACGGAGGATATCGTCGCTGGATTGAACGAACTGTGGAAGACGCTCGACATGCACCAGCGGGATGAGCAGGCCCAGGGCACATTGGAGGCTGTTCGGGCGAAACTGTCAGCCGCCTACATGGCCGAGGCAGCGACACTTTCTGCGGAAGGCCTTTGGCCGGACAGCCTATACTACTCGGATCGTGCCAGGTTGCTGGTGCCGCTCAATCCAGCGGTGGGGAAGCACGAACGGAAGATTAGCAATCGCACTCGCCTTCTGCACTTGGGCCCACCTATCGGGATTGGCGTCACTGTTGCCCTGATGGCAATGGCTATCCACCAGCCCCTCCTCTTTGTGGCTGCGGGAGCAGCTATGGGCGCCGGAATTGTCTGCCAGCTTGCACTCGGGATAAGGATTCGTGGAACGGGGCACGCACTGGTGCATTCCTCCGTCCTTTCGAGCCTCTTGGCACTCGGCATCGGCCTAGCCATCTGCTCCAGTACCCCAGCAATGGCGCTTATACCTGCCGTCGCGATCGCGATTGCAGACCTAATCCTATTCAAGAGCCTTAAGAGGCAATTATTGCGCGCAAGTCCGCCGAAGGCGATCCGCAAAGAGCCACAGGACGCCATTCGGCAAATCTGCAAGTTGCTCGGACAAGACTGGAACAATATCGGGCTGAACTATCTGGCATTGCCGTCGCTTTCCTCGTACTCCGGCAAGATACAGGAACTCGTGGGCAGCGCTGACAGGCGTCGCGAGCAGGCCATTGCGACCGCTCAAGCATACGACGCGAAGATAGACAAAGTGGCGAAGGATCTGGTTGGCAAAATTGTTGCATTGATTCAGGCAATATGCAGCTATCTCGAAGCAATTGGCGCCGGGCAAGAACCTCCATCCACCGCGCAACAGATCCATGCACTCGCGCAATCGTGCCAGCAGCTAATTGCCTACTTCGAGAAGGTATGTGATTGCATCCCGAGCACAATTGATGTTGGGGGTGAAAACGGCAGCACAGAACGCATTGCGGTCAACATTGCCCGACCACAAAGTTTGCTCGACTGTATTGACACGGTTAAGCCTGTTGTGGAAAGCGCGAACAACATCGTGAAGAATCCCATGGGTTTCCATTCGCACATTCGAGAGCGGCTGGCGAAGGCTGGCGCAGCGTTTGAGCAATTGGGATTGGCAAAGCAGCGAAAAAAACTGGGCGAGATCCTGATCGACTGGGGAATCATCAAGGCGGCCGAACTTACCAAGGGGCTCGAACACGCCAAGGTCAATAACCTCCGCATCGGCGAATCCCTCGTCGATCTCCAGCTATGCAGCGAGGCGAACGTCTACAAGGCCCTGGCCGCCCAGCACAACATTGAGTACGTGGATCTCGACAAGAACTCCATTGCGCCTGCGGCCGTCAATCTCATCCCCGATGACCTGATGCGCAAGCATCTCATCCTGCCCTTGGGCATGGAAAACGGCCGGCTGCGCGTCTGCATTCACGACCCATACGACTTGGAGACGCTGGAAATTCTCTATCGCCGCGTGAACAAGGAAATCCGTCCGGTACTGGCTTCGAAGAGCCGGATCAAGAACGTGCTCGATGAACTGTTCAACAGCACGGCCAGCAACACCATCGGCAAGACGATGGACAAGCCATCGACAATCTGATGGCCTCGCTCGATGCCACCGACAAGGCTCCGTGCTGCCTCCTATAAAACGATCAACGGCAGTTGGGGCACCGGCCCCCGGTCATTAGAGTTAGCAGGGTCATGGTTCTGGGCTGCGAGAGCCGTGGCAACCTCCACGATCTCGAATGGCAGATCCACTATATTGTCGGGGTAGAAAAGCCTTACCGCCGCGGCCGCAATACCTGTATATCGACGCTGGGTTCTCGCGGGGGATTCTGGTGCCGACGCCGTCGGCTGGCGCCCAATTTGCGGTCAACGACTGGAACATCGGGAGGCTTTCGGCCGGGCGGCACACATTGAGACTATCCGCTGACCGCCGCGGCTAATCCGAACAACACACATGTCTGGGGGCCCGAAATTTGTGGGTCAGTTTTGGGTCAGTCGCCACGTGACAGCCGGTTGAAAACCACTTGTCTACGACTTGCTGTCCACTTGTCATCCTCGAAATGACCCACAAAAACGCTTGTAAGTGTCATAATGACATATAGTTACAAGCGGCCGAGGGGCCTACGGAGCCGAAGGTTGCAGGTTCGACTCCTGCAAGCTGCAGTTAGGCGCAATAAGGACTTAGAGAAATTCGCGCCGACCTGCCGTACCAAATTCCGTACCAAATAAACTCTCCGCCGACCGACAAGGGCGGTGAGGGCAAGCAGCCGACCTTGTGGTCAAGCCCTGGTTCTTTCCAAGGTTCTTGACTGGAGGTGCGTCATGTCACGCCCCAGCAAGGTTTGGTTTCGCAGGGACACGGGTTGGTGGATGGTCACGTTGGACGGGAAGAAGATCCGTCTGGCCGAAGGCCGGCCAAACCGGAAACTGGCCGAGCAGAAGTTCCACGAGCTGAAGGCGGTGCAGGCCCGGCCAAGGCCTGGACTTGCCACCTGCGCCGCCCGCTCGCTCCTCATCGGCAGGCGATACGGCACCCAGTTGGACGCGGAGCCATGCCACGAACCGGAATGCGGCCAATCCAGCCCAGAGATCCGGGGAGTCGTTGCCCTCTCAAGGCGATTGGCGAGCGCAGTACATGCAGAATCTTAGCGATCGTGCCCAGTTGCCCGCACACGATCGCCACGACTGCAGATGCTGGCTGCCTTGCTCGTCCGCGATCGCAGTACGATACGGCGTAGCGGAAATCGGCACGGCGACGGGCTGCATCGAGCAGTTCTACGCGATCAGCGCCGAAAGCAAGATCAAGCACCCAGCCATCGCAGCCATCACACAGGCGGCTCAGAAATGGTTCGCGACGTCGCCGTCTTCCAGGACGAAGTAAACTTGGAGGATCGCACCCTTCCGACCTGGCACCTGACCTTCAGCGCACGGCTTGTACAGCCTGAACGTGGAGAGTTTCAGATACTCCGCGAGGTCATTGATGCTCATCACCGGGTCGTGCAGGCCCAAGCTCTCTCTGGCGGATGCGGTTCTGAGCCCGCAGTTGTCGTGGCGACTTCCCGTATACCTGCCGAAATACGCGGTTGAACTGTGATAGCGACTGAAAGCCCGAATCGAGGGCTATTTCGGTGATCCTTCTGTTCGTCCCGTGAAGCAAGTTCCTGGCGTGTTCAATGCGGAAGCGAGCCATGTATTCGCGGAAGGTCAGGCCAGTCGCGTGATGGAAAATGCGAGACAGGTGGCTGGGGCTGACCCCACACTCGCGAGCCACACTGGATAGGTTGAGATTCTGCAGCAAGGCCCGCTTTCGTATGGCCCTGACCGCGTGTGCCACGAATTCAGGAAGTGCGGAGGACAGTTGTGCCAACTGCGCCGTCACCTCCAGGGCCAGATGCTTTTCCCAGAGCGCCACGATGCGAAGGTAGGCCTGAAGCGACGAGATGGAAACCAATTTGGCGCTCGCGAGACACTTGGCAAGCGTCACCTGGTCCAGTGAGACATTGGCCTTGCGGAGAAGATGCTCAGCACGGCGCACGTCACGATCGGTGGTTTCGTGCGTCTTAAACCCCGCGAACCTGAGGAAGCCCACGTTGATGCCACTGACCCGAACGGGTACCACCGCTTCGTGCAGTCCGGCGTCGCATGTGACAAACTCAGGCAGTCCTTTGGCGTGTGCCGACAATCGATGAATCGCAGACGCACACAAACTCCTCCCCGCATCACATTTGTGAATCATCTGGCACATGTGCGTCGTCGGAACCGATGCAACTGCGTCCTGGCCGACCTCATCCATGAAGTCCAACTGCAACCCGGTGATCAGCGCAAAATCTGCCTTGAACTGTCGCAGCGCGTCTGAAGTCGCGACCTTCCGGGAAAGCGCATGTCGTATGATGGTCGGCATTTACGACCACGATACAGGATGCGTCGTTTCGTGACCACATAAAATGCGCACTCCTAAGCATGGCCTGCGGAGTATTGAACCGCGACGCCTGCTACAAGCAGGTCGTGAGGCACCTGCCCTCGATTCGCGTGAAAGAACAAAGGAACCGCCATGCCCAGCGAACGCCGCATCGAAACTAGAAGATCCGTCCATCTACCCTTCCCCATTCCGGTGGAGGCGGCCGATTTGCTGGATGCCGCACCGGCAGTCACGGTCGCGCAGTCGGCTGCTGAGTTGACCGAACTCGCAACGCGGGACGCCGTCAACGGGGTCTATGAGGTCGCCTATGACGTTCCCGGAAAGGGGCGAGTCGTCGAGGCGACGGTCTGTCGCGTCAAAAACGGCATCAGCGCCAACTACATCGAGCCCTACATGCGGCGACGCGACCCGGACTGCCTGGTGATCGGCGACACACGGCCCACCGACAAGCCGACGTATGCGCAGCGCTTTGGCCAGCAGTTTGAGCCGGTTCGGCAAGAGACCATCGCGTGGCTGGCGAGCCAACGGTTGGCGGTCTTCCCGTTCTTCGCCGGTTCGCCCGGCAAGGGCACTCACGCACTGGTTATCGCACCGGACAACGCCGGCTTCTTCGCCCTCGGCCTGGCCTTGCTGCAGGGAATCCTCAGTCGGGAACAGATACCGCAGGACTTCCTCCCCAGAGCGATCATCTACGTCGCGCCCCCGTTCCGCCACACCCACTTCGCCGGCAAGCAGGTCGTGGTGCATAACCGAATCGATGGCATGCACGAACTGTTCAGCTACAACCTATATCCCGGCCCCAGCGCCAAGAAAGGCATCTACGGGGTTCTGCTCAACATCGGCGAGACGGAAAAGTGGGTGACCATGCATTGCTCGACAGTGCGGGTGGTGACACCTTACGACAACCGGATTGTCATCGTCCACGAGGGCGCAAGCGGCAGCGGCAAGAGCGAGATGCTCGAGCACATCCACCGCCAAAGCGATGGTTCCCTGCTGATTGGCCGCAACACCGTTACGGGTGACGAGCGTTCCCTGGTGCTGGCGCGAGGCTGTGATTTGCGTCCGGTGACCGACGACATGGCGCTATGCCACCCCTCGTTGGAAAAGGGCCACGGGAAGCTCACGCTGGTCGATGCCGAGCAAGCCTGGTTTGTGCGCGTCAACCATATCACACACTACGGCATAGATCCCGACCTCGAGGCATTGACGGTCCACCCGCCCCGACCGCTACTGTTTCTCAATATCCATGCCACCCCTGGCAGCACAGCTCTGATCTGGGAGCACATCCAGGATACGCCGGGCAAGCCGTGCCCCAATCCCCGCGTCATCGTCCCCCGCGAGATCGTGCCCGGCGTGGTCTCAGGTCCCGTGGACGTGGACATCCGCAGTTTCGGTGTGCGAACCCCCCCTTGTACGACGGAGCTTCCGACTTATGGCATTGTTGGCCTTCTCCACATGCTGCCGCCGGCGCTCGCCTGGCTCTGGCGACTGGTGGCTCCCCGCGGGCACGACAATCCCAGCATCGTCCAGACCGAAGGCATGTCTTCGGAGGGCGTGGGCTCCTACTGGCCCTTTGCCACGGGACGGCGCGTGGATCACGCCAATCTGTTGCTCAACCAGATCATTGAGACCCCGCAAGTGCGGTACATCCTGGTGCCGAATCAGCACATCGGCGCGTGGAAAGTGGGCTTCATGCCGCAATGGATCGCCCGCGAGTACCTGGCCCGCCGTGGTGGGGCGCGCTTCAGCAGTCGGATCATGAAGCCCTCCCGCTGCCCGCTGCTGGGGTATACGCCAAACAAACTGATCGTCGAAGGCAGCACCATCCCCCCCTGGTTCTTCGAGGTCGATCTGCAGCCAGAGGTGGGACCGGCCGCCTACGACCGGGGCGCGGAGATTCTGGAAACCTTCTTCCACGGTGAACTCAAGCAATTTCTCGTGCCCGATCTGCTGCCGACCGGCCGCAAAATTATCGAGTGCTGCCTGTCGGGCGGCACACTGGCCGATTACGAGGCGCTGCTCGATCTAGCCACGCTGGAACCGGAGGCGTGAGGAGACGATGGAAGGTTTCGATGTCACGTTCCAGCGCGGGCGCAAACGAGCGTTCGATGATGTACCGCCGCAACATCGTCACTGCCTTCTCGGGGTTGACTACGTGCATGTCCGCGGCCTGCAGGGCGGCGACTTGTATGTGACCCGTTTGGGCTGGCCTATCGCAGAGTACCTTCTTCCCGACCAGTGGTTTATCGGCCAGAAGTTTTCCAAGGTTGGTCGGGCGTTGGCGGGCGCGACGGGCGCAGTGTATCGCGTGCCCGTCGCGCATCCGGTGGCGCGGCGGCTGGCACTTGTGGTCAAGTTCAGCCGCTTCGGTCAAGACACGAATGTGACGGTCGCTGACCCGAAATTGCGCGCAGACACCCAATTCGTCCGCCAACTGGCAAATGCTCAGTTTCTGCCCCCCTTTGAGGAATTCGCCAATTTGGTCCGACTGCGAGCATCACCCGGCCCCACGATTCGTACCAAACAGCCCTTGGCCATCTACTCGCCGCCAACACGCTACTTGGACTGGGAACTCGGACGTTCGGCCCATCTCCTCAACCTGTACACCCATCAGTTGCTGGACGGTCAGACAACCCACCCAGGGTCCGAGCATGTCCGGTACAACCCGGAACGAATGTACATTCACCTGTACCGCTGGATCGAAGGCCTTGATGCGGTCCAGGCCTGTGAGGCCGGCCTCTTGTCAAACGATGATATGGAGAAGCTAACGGATGTGGCGCGTGAATGTTTGTCGCGGAAGGGATGGATCGTGCTCGACCACAAGCCACGGCATGTAATCGTGCGGCCATCGGCTGGCCGCAAGGGTCTCGTGCGGCGGAACGGCCAGATCGTGTGGGCGTTAGTCGATTACGAACTGCTGCTTCCGCTGTGACCGATCGTCTTACGGAGGAACGAGATGCTTTCCAGGAACGACTCGCATGATCTCACCAAGCCTGAGCGGCATGCCGTGCCGCGACTGGGAGTGCTGGGAGGTGGCCAACTGGCCAAGATGACGGCTCTGGCCGCCGCTCAGATGGGCTGTGAAGTGTTCGTGCTGGAGCGGCAACCGGAATTCCCTGCCGACAGCCTCGACACGCACTCGATTATCGCGGACTGGGACGACCCTCAGCAGTTGCTCCAGCTGGGAAGCATGGTTGATGTGGTCACACTGGAAAATGAGTTCGTCAGCATCGAGGCATTGGAGGCCCTGTCCTCGGCCGGGCACATCGTGAGACCCACCGCGGCCACGATGAAACTCGTTCGGGACAAGTACCTGCAAAAGTTGACACTCGCCGACTTTGGGCTGCCGGTGCCGCGATTTTCCGCAGTCCCGGATCGTGCTGCCGCGCGCCGCTTCGGGTTTCCAGCGGTGCTCAAGAAACGCTGCCACAGTTACGACGGCAAGGGCAATGCCACCGTTCGAACTGCGGGCGAACTGGACGCCGCGTGGGCTCGGCTCGACGGCGACCACAACCCGCTTTACGTTGAGGAGTTGTGCGCGTTGCGCATGGAACTGGCTGTCATTGTGACGCGGGCGGTGGACGGCGATATGGTTTGTTATCCCGTCGTTGAGACGGTCAACCGGGACCACATCTGTCACGTGGTCAAGGTTCCATCCGGCGTACCCGAACCCGTGGCGACGCTGGTCGCGGACATGGCCCGCCGGGCCACGGCGGCTCTGTGCGCCGTGGGCGGTTTTGGCATCGAGTTCTTCCTCTGTGAAGATGGCCGCGTACTGGTCAATGAGATCGCGCCGCGTGTGCACAACACAGGCCACTACACTATCGAAGCGTGCGTCTGCTCTCAGTTTGAGAACCATCTTCGGGCGGTCATGGGTTGGCCGCTGGGATTGCCCGAGATGCGGGCACCTGCGGCGGCGATGGTGAATCTGCTGGGCAGCGGCGACGGACCTGGTACGCCGTTCGGACTGTTTCAGGCCCTGTCCGTACCTGGAGCCCATGTGCATGTCTATGGCAAAGCCCGCAGCGCTCGGGGGCGGAAAATGGGCCACGTCACGGCGCTGGGGCCGACGGCCGACGCGGCTCTGGCGACGGCCAGCAAGGCGGCCAATTACATCCGTTTCGGAGAATGACCCTATGCGGAAACAGTCCAAACCCGTCGTCGGAGTCATTATGGGCAGCGACTCGGATTTGCCGGTGATGCGGGGGGCCGCCGATGTGCTGAAGGAATTCGACGTGGCACACGAGGTCCGTGTGGTATCGGCCCATCGCACCCCGGACGACATGGCCCGCTACGCCCGCACTGCCCGGAAGCGCGGACTGAAAGTGATCGTGGCGGGCGCTGGCGGAGCCGCCCACCTGCCGGGTATGGTTGCCAGCCACACGACGCTGCCTGTGATCGGGGTACCCATAGAGAGCAAGGCCCTGCATGGACTTGACTCGCTCTTGTCCATCGTGCAGATGCCGTTCGGCGTGCCTGTGGCGACGGTGGCAATTGGCAACGCCCGCAACGCCGGACTGTTGGCGGTGAGCATCCTGGCCTGTGGCGACACGCGGCTTCAAGAAGCCCTTGCGGCCTTTCGGCGCAACATGGCCCGACAGTCGCGGGAGAAGAACAGCACCCTATGAACTTCGATGTGCTCCATGCTCTCCAGGCCAATCTCCTGTCCCCGCCGGTGTTGTTCTTCGCATTGGGACTCGTGGCTGCCGCGGTTCGCAGCGATTTGAAGTTCCCCGAGCCGCTTTATGTTGCCCTGACCATCTACCTCCTGTGCGCGATCGGTTTCAAGGGCGGCGTTGCGGTCGCCGACGCCGGCGTGGCGCGGGTCTGGTTCCCAACCCTGGCCGCGGTGGTACTGGGTACGGCCATTCCACTCTGGACGTTTCCGACGCTCCGCTACATCGGTCGCCTGCCTGCCGTGGATGCCGCCGCCATCGCCGGTCATTATGGTTCGGTCAGTGCGGTCACGTTCATCGCGGGCACAAACTTCCTGAAGGAGGTCAACCAGCCGTATGAACAATACGCGGTTGCCTTTCTGGCGATGATGGAAACTCCAGCCATCATCGTCGCCATACTGCTTGGCAGGTTGGCGATAAGACATCGGAAGACTTCCGCAGGAACCGCGGTGCCAGACGGCGGGCTGGGCAGCGTGCTGCATGAAGCCCTCCTGGGCCGCAGCGTGTTCCTGCTCGCCGGCACATTGTTGGTCGGTTTCCTTTGTGGGCGACGCGGTTTGGATACGGTCAGCGGGTTGCTAGTGACGCCGTTCCAAGGCATCTTGGCGTTGTTTCTCCTGGAACTGGGCGTGGTCGCCGGGCGACGACTGGGAGACCTGCGAAAAGTTGGCCCGTTCCTATTGGCGTTCGGTATCCTGTTTCCAATAGCGCATGGCATGATCGGTGTCCTGGTGGGTCACGCCGTAGGGTTGAGCATGGGCGGTGCGACATTGTTGGCGGTGCTGGCGGCAAGCGCATCCTACATTGCCGCCCCAGCGGCAATGCGTCTGTCGCTGCCCGACGCCAATCCCACGCTCTATCTGACCTCCGCATTGGTAGTCACATTCCCTTTTAATGTTACCTTCGGCATTCCGATGTATTACGCCATCGCGAGATGGTGGTTTGGAGCGACGTCATGACGACACACCCGATGAAACTGGTCACCATCATCACGGAGGCCATGGCCCGCAGTCCGGTCGAGGAGCTTCTGCATCAGGTGGGGGCCCACGGCTTCACGCTGTCTAGTGTTGAGGGGAAGGGTGCCACAGGCGAACGCGCGGCGGACATCAGAGAATATGCGAATATCCAGATTCAGGCAGTCGTGCCTCCGGCGATCTCCGAGCGGTTGCTGGAACGACTGACGGTCGACTTCTTCCCGCGCTACGCGATGATTGCCTTCGAAAGCGACGTGCGAGTGTGTCGCCCCGAGAAGTTCTGACGCGCTCCGAACGGTTCATCAAGTCCATCTCATGCCAACTTCATGCGGGAACCGCTGGTTCTGGCATGACACGGTCCTGACGGCCCGGCGGGCGAAGAAGCATCATGCCTCCGGCCCGGATGACGTACTCATCCACCATCGAGTTGACGCACAAGCGCCAGCCGGAGGCGGCGTAGCCGACAAGGTCGAGCGCTCGCACCAGCGGCTCGATGGCGGCCTGCTCAGAGTGACCGACCGCACGCGCCACAATTCCTGGGCCACACCCTTGTCCCTCAGGACGCCCCCCCTTTTGTCCTCACCCCCAACCTGCTACGCTTTGGGGATGCAGAAGCCGACCAAACCGCGGGGAATGTTCGAGATCATGGCGGCGGCCAGCCCGCAGCCGGCCGGCAAGCACCCGCGTCGCACCCAGGCCAAGCCCGCCAAGCCCGGGCAGCGTAAGCCCAATTTCATCGAACCGCTGGAACGCCGAACGATTCTGTGAGCCGTACAAACACCCCCGCTTCCGCTCTTGACGCCGCACTGGCTGCGGTGGGGATTCTTGATGGCACGAAACGACCCAGGCCCTTGAGATCGATATCGGTCAGTTTCATCGGTCGGGGAAGGATAATGGCAAAGCGAGACAAGGCCAAAACGGTCGGCAGGCGGGTGGGAAAACCGGAGGACTCAGAGGTGCCGCGGAGGCCGGAATCCCGAGAGGGCTTGGGTCATTCCCCCAGGATGGCGTTCCGAATGCGTTCTTCTTCCGTTGTCGATTGAGGGACACGGAGGGCGGCGGTCGCCGGGAGTTGGCGCTCTGCCGTCGGTGGGCTTGGGTCCTCAGTCCGAGTTGGCGCAAGCGCTGCCGACTCGCACGCCGCGGGCCGCGTCGAAGCGGCCGGCGAAGTCCTCTCGGCGGCGGAGAGGAAGCGGGAACCAGTGTGGTAGACACCCCTAACAACTTCCCGACAAAAGATCACCGCGCACATGCGCTGCTGCTCGAGACCATTGTCATCCGCAATCATGACCAGAAACCGCTGCCCAATTCGCCAGCGTTCACGGGAGATGAGCCCCAATCCTGACCGCGAGAGGTCGCGGCACCAGACAGCGTGCGCTTTTCCTTTCGTCCCATCAGCAAAGGACGGTATCACAGAAATCTGCAATCGAAATGGTACCCGGTGAGAGCCGCGGTGGCATCCACTGACGCCTGCCCCGCCATCGGCGGCAGACTCCACCAAATCCAATATGGAGCTGGGAATGGACCCTGCCGACGGCGGTGGAGGGGTAACGGATCGAACTTTGTCCGGCATGATGTCAGTTAATTCCTGTCTTTTTGTCGGAATCTGCTTCCGTAGCATTAAGTTGCGCTTGGATTGTACCGACAAAAGGAACGCAGGCAATCCCATGTTCAGGAATTGCTGCTCATCGCATATCCCATGGCTGGGGTGGTCTCGGCCGCGGGGAACAGATGATCGCTCAGCATCCTCGTCCGGCGAGAAGCCCAATCTGGCAGATTCCGGCGGACGAGATACGGCAACGGAGTCCGACCATGAAACTGCGTCCGAAAATCATCCTGGTGCTGGCCGTGGTGCTGGGGGCGGCGATGCTGGCGATCTTCGCCATCCAGCAGTTCATCATGTATCCCAGTTTCGTGGCGCTGGAGCGGGAGGAGGCCCTCGAGGACTGGGACCGCAGCCGGGGCGCGATTGATCGGGAGATCGACCACCTGTCGTTGCTTTGCCTCGACTGGTCGTCGTGGGATGACACCTATAAGTTCGCGCTGGGCACGTTCCCAGGCTACTACGACGCCAACATCGGGAAGAGGCAGTGGTTCGCCGACCAGAAGCTGGACGCTTTCTACGTCTGCCGGCCGGATGGCACGGTGGCGTGGGGCCAGGTGCTGAACCTGAAGACGCTCGAGCCGGCGACGCTGGCTTGGCTGCCGCCGGATCGCCTGCCGGCCGACCACCCCCTGCTGGCGGTCAAGGACGAGAAGGAAAGTGTGGTGGGCGGCCTGGTGATGACCGAGCGCGGGTTGATGATGTTTTCGTCCCGTCCGATCCTCACAAGCCAGAACGAGGGCCCCAGGGCCGGTGTGCTGATCTTCGGCCGGCTGTTGTCGGCGGACTACCTCCAATCGCTCAAGGAACAGACGCGGGTGGATTTCACCATCGTCCCGGCGAACAGCTCCGATATACCGGAGAAGGACCGCGCGGGCGTGGCCGAGGCGCTGCGTGTCGATCGGCCGCTGGTGGATACCTGGTCACAGCAACACCTGTCGGTTCGCGGCGTCTTGAAGGATATCGCCGGCCAACCCGTCGCCGTCATCCAGGCGGACATCGAACGGGAGATCGTGGCCAAGGGCCGGCAGACGATGCGGTTTGCCTCGGCCTCCCTGCTGGCGGCCGGCGCATTGACTCTGCTGACGCTGATCGCGGGCATGCGGATCATCATCCTGACGCCGTTGGCGAAGCTCACCCGGCACGCGACGCAAATAGCCACCAGCGGAAATATGCGCAGCCGGATCGAGATGGATCGCAAGGACGAATTGGGCGTCCTGATCGGGGAATTCAACGGGATGCTCGCGAAGCTGGAGACCTACCGCGCTCAATCCATGGCGATGTCGCGCAACGCGGGCATGGCGGAGATGACGACGGGAGTGCTGCACAACATCGGCAACGCCATCACCAGCGCCAACGTGCTGGCCGAGACGCTGTCGGAGAAGGCGGCGCAATCCAAGGTGGCCGGTCTGTCCAAGGCCGTCGCCATGATGGACGCGCACCGGGACAATCTGGCGAGATTCATGACCGAGGACCCGAAGGGCCGGCAGCTTCCGGCGTTCCTGAGCCAACTGGCACAACACCTCCATCTGGAGATGACGGGGACGCAAAGCGACCTGGGTGCCCTGCGGGATGGATTGCAGCACGTCAAGCAAATCGTGGCCGCCCAGCAGGATTTCGCCAAGTGCTCGAACGTCGCCGAGCCGCACGACCTGCACACCCTGGCAGAGCGGGCCGTGTCGCTGGTGGCGGGGTCGATGACCAAGCACAAGATTACCGTGGTGTTCCAAGCCGAATCGAAGCCGACCGTCTTCTGCGATGGATCGAAACTCCAGCAGGTCCTGGTCAATCTGCTGACCAACGCGAAGGACGCGATCCGCGACTCGAGGTTGGCGGCGCGGGAAATCCGGGTGCGGATGGGGCAGCGGGACGCGGCAAAGGTGTTCCTGGAGGT
Organism: Planctomycetota bacterium; assembly: GCA_021413705.1. Taxonomy (GTDB): domain Bacteria; phylum Planctomycetota; class Planctomycetia; order Pirellulales; family UBA7805; genus JAIOPX01. The sequence continues at coordinate 59,363 of JAIOPX010000194.1, forward strand.
CCGGGACAGCGGCCTCGGGATCAAGCCCGAGGACATTGACAAAATCTTCAACAGCGGATTCACGACCAAGGCCGATGGGCACGGCTTCGGGCTGCACTACAGCTCGCTGGCGATCCATGAGATGGGCGGCACGATCAGCGCGGGCAGCGACGGTCCCGGCCGCGGCGCGGTGTTCCAGATTGTCTTGCCCGCCCACACCGAAGCGATACAGGAGGCCGCGTGATGGCAACACAAGAATCACCTCTTCAACGTGTCCTGGTCATCGACGATGACAAGTCGCTCCAGGAGACGTTCCGCGGGATTCTGACGCCGCCGAAGGTTGACACGGCGTCGCTGGATGCGATCACGGCCGCGTTGTTCGACGAGCCCGACGCGACCAAGGCCGCGGCCCCGGCGGCGGGGACCTTTGAACTCGATGTGGCCTCGCAGGGCCAGGAAGGCCTGGCGCTGGTCCAGAAAGCAGTCGCCGAAGGCCGGCGCTACGGCATGGCGTTCGTGGACATGCGCATGCCCCCCGGCTGGGACGGCGTGACGACCATCGAGCACCTCTGGAAGGCGGACCCGGAGCTGGAGGTGGTGATCTGCACGGCGTTCTCGGACTCGTCCTGGAGCGACATCGTCAAACGGCTGGGGCAAACCCACCGCCTTCTGCTGCTGCGCAAGCCGTTCGACAAGGCCGAGGTCTGGCAGCTCGCCAGCGCTTTGTCGCACAAGCGTCAGGCCGAGGACGCCGTGCGGGCCCGCCAGCTTGAGCTGAAGGCGGCCAACGCGCGGCTGGAGGAGGAGATCGTGGCCCGCGGCCGGGCCGAGGACAGGCTGAAGCACGATGCCCTGCACGACGGGCTGACGGACCTGCCGAACCGGCTCCTGCTGTCCGAGCGTCTCCAGCGCTGCATGGAGCGCTCCCGGCGCTGCCCGGAGTACCGCTACGCGGTGATCTTCCTTGACCTGGATGACTTCAAGTTGATCAACGACACGCTCGGGCACACGGTGGGCGACCAGGTGCTTGTGGAGGTGGCACGGCGGCTGCAAGGCTGTCTGCGCTGCCTGGACACCGCATCGCGACAGGACGACCAGACGCCCGCGCGTCTGGGCGGTGACGAGTTCGTGGTGCTGCTGGACGGGCTCAAGTTGCCCGAGGACGCGCGGATCGTCGGCGACCGCATCGGCAAGGCGGTGAGCGAGCCGCTGAGCGTCGGCGGCCATGAGATTGTCATCACCACCAGCCTGGGGATCGCCCACGGCACGCCCGAGTACGGCATCACCGACGACATCCTCCGCGACGCCGACGCGGCGCTCTATGCCAGCAAGGCGGCGGGCAAGGGGCGGGTCGGGGTGTTCGACGACGCAATCCGCAAGCAGGTGATGGACCGCCTGCGGCTCGGCATCGATCTTCGCAAGGCCATCAAGGAGCATCAGTTCCGGCTTCTGTTCCAGCCGATCGTCTCGCTGGAGTCGGGCCGGATCGAATGCTTCGAGACGCTTCTGCGATGGGACCATCCGGAGCTGGGCTGCATCAGCCCGCTCCTGTTCATTCCCATCGCTGAGGAGACCGGCGCGATCCACGAGGTGGGCCGCTGGGTCCTGCGCGAGAGCTGCCAGCAGTTGCGGATCTGGCACGAGCAGTTCGCCGACCGCGGGGACGTGTCGATCAGCGTGAACGTGTCGGCCCGGCAACTGGCCTGGGGAGATTTCGCGGCCGTCGTGGAGCAGGCCCTCAAGGAGAGCGGCCTGGCCGGCCGGCACCTGAACATCGAATTGACCGAGAGCGCCTTGATGGAGCACTCCAAGGTCGTGGCCGGCCTGCTCGACCGCTTGCGCGCCCTAGGCGTCAAGCTCCACCTCGACGACTTCGGCACGGGCTACTCGTCGCTGAGCTATCTTCACCAGTTGCCTTTTGACGCCATCAAGATCGACCGCGCCTTCGTCAAGGACATGAAGCTGGACGGCAAACACGCGAACACGATCCAGGCCATCCAGCACATGGCCCACAATCGCGGGATGCAGGTCATCGCCGAGGGAATCGAAACAATCGAGCAGCTCGTGGTCCTCCAGACCCTCAACTGCGACAGCGGGCAGGGATTCTTCATGTCGCACCCCGTGGGTGCCACCGCCGTGCGGAGCATGCTTGGCCGCAGCGACGGCATTCGCTGGGCGGAGGAGGCCCAGCGCGCCAAGGCCGAGGCGCAAGCGGCGGTCGCCTGATTCGCCCCGAACTCGCCGCCCGACATCACACCCCCCCCCGCCGCCGGTGAACTGGAAGCGGAATCAGACCACGCTTCGACTGTCCCTCTGGAAGACCGGACGAGGCAGAAATGGCAATCTGAGCAAGATGCGCCGCCCGTTTTGTATCCCGCCTGCCAGACGGTATCTTGGTCGGCGGCACGGAGGCCACATGATTGTCGCTGGCATCGGGCGCGGACTGGCCCTGTTTTTCGGGGTGTTTTCCATCCTCAATCTCGCCGGCTCACTCGCCCGACGGCACTTTGACATGACCCTATGGTGGGTGGACCCGCGGATGCTCCCCCTTCCGGCCGCCCAGTTCCTGCTGACGGCCGGCGCGGTGCTGCTCGTCTGGCATGGCCTGGTTGGCCAGCGCGTCCCGTGGCGCCGGGGGGCGACCATCGCCGTCACCGCCCTGCTGGGCCTGGCCGCACTTGGCAACGGGGCCTGGTTCTACGTGCTCTGGACCCGCGGCGAGATCCGGCCGGCCGTGCCGGTGCCGCTGTCGCTATTCGTCCTGCTGGCCCTGGGAATGATCGGGTGGTCGCTGCGGAAAGGCGGGCAAGAACACAAAACGACTGCCAAGCGTCGCGGTCGGTTGTTCACTGTGTCACCTTGTCATCTTGTCACCTTGTCATCCTTTCTCTTCTGCATCCTCGCCTTCCCGCTCGGGCAGATCTTCTGCTTCGGCAAGACCAGCTACGAGCGCCCGGCCGATGTGGCCGTCGTCCTGGGCGCGCGGGCGTATCGGGACGGTTCCCTCTCCGACGCCCTCGCCGACCGTGTCCGAACCGGCATCGATCTGTACAAACGCGGCGTCGTCGGCACGCTGGTCTTCTCCGGCGGCCCGGGCGATGGGACGATCCACGAGACCGAAGCCATGCGACGGTTTGCCATCGCCAACGGCGTGCGGGATCAGGACATCATCCTCGATCCCAACGGGACCAACACATCGGCCACGGCCGTCCACGTCACCCGCCTGGCCGACGAACACGGCTGGACCCGCATCCTGGCCGTCAGCCATTATTTTCACCTGCCGCGTACAAAAATGGCCTTCCAGCGGGAGGGGCTGCATGTTTACACGGTCCCGGCCCGCGAGAGCTATGTCCTCACGCAGACCCCGTATCTGCTGGCCCGCGAGGTGGTGGCCCTGTGGGCGTATTACCTGATGATTCCGACGTGAGCGGATGGAAAGATGACAAGGTGACAAGATGACTTGGTGACAAGGTGAATCGCCGTTCGCGCGCTCTCTCACCTTGTCACCCCCTCATCTTGTCACCTTGTCATCCTCTTTCCCCGTTCCGTCAGCGACGCTCCGCAACATAGAATCCGCCCAACGGGGGAACGAAAGGAGACTCCCATGGCGTTACAAGTGACCAAACACGAGGTGTGGGCCGGCGATCTTCGCGATCAGCCCGGCGATCTGGCCCGCGTGCTGACGGCGATCGGCACGGCCGGCGGCGATCTGGAATGCGTGATCGCCCGGCGGCAGCCGGATGCCCCCGGCATGGGCGTGGTGTTCGTCACGCCCGTGAAGGGCAAGAAGGTTCAACAGGCGGCCGTCTTGGTCGGCCTCTGCCGCGCGGAGAACATCGCGACGCTTCGGGTGGAAGGTCCGGACAAACCCGGCCTGGGCGGCCAGATGATGAGCGCGATCGGCGATGCGGGCATCAACGTCCGCGGCGTCACCTCGGCCGTCCTGGGCAATAAGTTCGTCGCCTACATCGGCTTCGACAGCGATGCCGAGGCTGCCACCGCCGCCAAGGCCCTTAAGGGCGTGGGCGGAGCGGCGAAGAAGCGGTAGCCGAGGAGTCCGTGGTCCGTGGTCAGTTGTCAGTTGTTGGGTCAGTTGTCCGTTGGTCAGTCGTCAGGCCAAGCCACTGACGAACGGACCAATGGACCCAACAACTGGCAACGGACCACTGACAAACTGACATCTCAACGGACATCTCAACTGACATCTCAGCCGGCCGCGTGGTATAATTCGGCGTATGACGCGTACGATTGACGTCAGCGATCTTCCGCAGCCGCTGGTCGAGGCGATCGAGACCGTGGTCCGCACGTATCGCGAGCGATCCCAGGAATCGGGGACAGCAACTCCGCGTCCCTTGGGTTGGGCCAAAGGGATCCTTCCTGAACTGCCTGACTCGTTTTTTGAGCCACTCCCGGACGATCTCTTGCGCTTGTTTGAAGGGGAAGAGGAATGAGAGTCCTGCTGGATGCGGCGGCGTTCTGGTGGTTGGCGATCGATTCGCCCCGACTCTCCCCGACAGCCCGCCGAACGTACGCGGACCCAGGAAACGAAATCGCGCTAAGCCCCGTATCAATTTGGGAATTGCTCGTGAAGCAGATGGCCGGCAAGCTTCCGACGGATCAGCCGCTGGATGAACTGCTGAAGAAAGCCCGAAACGCGCGTGCCATTCGTTCAATGCCGCTGACGGAACCCGCAGTGCTGCGGCTGGCAACTTTGCCATCGCTGCTCGCCGATCCCTTCGACCGCATGCTGATCTGCCAGGCACTGGATTCCGGAATGACGATCCTGACGCCTGATACGATCATGCGGCAATACCCCGTGCCGACGATCTGGTAAGCTCTTCATGGCATCTTCCCCGCCAACACGCAAGCCGCCTCGCTTTGAATGGGGATGTCTGATTCCAGGCGCAGGAATCATGGTCGCGAGCATGATCTGGGCCTCCGTTGTCGGAGCCAGTGAGGTCTGGGGCGATGCTCTTCCAATGATGTTCACGTTTTGGTGCGGAGTGGCGATGCTCATTGCGGGTGTGGTATTCGCGGTACTGATACGAACGCCGTCAGATCGGTCAAAATGAGTGGTCAGTAGCAAATGGGTAACTGAACTTCCAACAACTGACCACGGACTACTGACAACTGACTTCCTCCACTATAATCCGGGTGCCATGAAAGACTCGGATGTCATCGTTCTCGACGAGCCACGGCTCTCCCTTGCCGACCAGTTCTATCTTCCGCAGGTGCTGGCCGGCCTGGGGACGACCATGAAGCACATGCTCAAGACGGTGCTCGTCAGAGACCGCGTCATCCAATATCCCGAGGAGCGCCGCGAGGACATGCCGGTGGACGAGGGCGGGATCTTCAAGCCCTCGTATCGCGGCGTCCATCGCCTGAACAAGGACGAGGAAGGCCGGGTCAAGTGCGTGGCCTGCTTCATGTGCTCCACCGCCTGCCCGGCCGCCTGCATCCACATCGAGGCCGGTGAATCCCCCTGGCCCGACCGCGAAAAATATCCGGTCACGTTCTGGATCGACGAGTTGCGCTGCATCTACTGCGGCATGTGCGAGGAGGCCTGCCCGGTGGATGCCATCGAGCTGACGAGCATCTACGACCTCGTCGGCCTGACGCGCCAGGAGATGATCTTCGACAAGGAAAAGCTGTTGCGGGTGTACGACCAGACAGTCGAGCAGGAGCCGATGTAGGGTGGGATTAATCCCACCAAGGGTATCCCGACACGGACGGTGGGATAAATCCCACCCTACGGTTGCACCAAAGTCGGGGCAGGACCGTCCGCTATTGGAGATGACTTCATGAACAAAAGAATCCCCCTCGCATTGTGTGCCGTGTTCATTGCCTCCTCGGCCTTCGCCCAAACCACGCTCCCCACAACCAAGTCCTCCCTGACCGGCATCTGTTACAACGAGGTGCGGTTTACGCTCCCGGCCGGATGGGATGAGGTTCGGCGCGGCCGGGACGATATCGGCATCATCCTCCGCCAGAAGGGCATCGCCGCTCAGATCAC